>JAGXTB010000124.1 GCA_018334165.1 Sphingomonadales bacterium
GCCGCGAGACAGTGGCGGCCGCCGTCGCCGGCTTCAGCTGGGAAGCCAACGCGGCGGCGCTGGTGGACTACTGGCGGGGGTTGGCCAAGTAAGCTCCTCTCCATTTTTCGCGAAGGCGACAAATGGGGAGGTGGCAGACGCCGAAGGCGGCTGACGGAGGGGCTTGGACGCTGGCGTCGATACCCCTCCGTCAGTGCTTCGCACTGCCACCTCCCCAGATGTGCTTAGCAAATCTGGGGAGGATCTAGGAAATCAAACCTGCCCGCGGGCCAGCTTTTCCTGCTGGTCGAGCTTGGTCTCAACCGGCACGAAGCTGGCAGAGGTGACCTTGAGCCAGATCAGGATCGGCGCGGACATATAGACCGAGCTGTAGGTCCCGACGAAAATCCCCAGGAAGATCGCGGCAGTGAAGCCGAAGATCACGTTGGGCCCCAGGATCAGCAGCGCCGCCAGCGTGATCAGCACCGACAGCGAAGTCACGATCGTGCGGCTGAGCGTTTCGTTGACCGACAGGTCGAGCAGCTCGGGCATCGGCATCCGGCGATATTTCTTCAGGTTCTCGCGGATCCGGTCATAGACCACGATCGTATCGTTGAGCGAGTAACCGATCAGCGTCAGGATCGCGGCAACGATGTTGAGGTCAAACTCCATCTGGGTCAGCGCGAACAGCCCCAGCGTCAAGGTCACGTCGTGGACCAGCGCGAACAGCGCGCCGACCCCGAACTGCCACTCGAACCGGATCCAGATGTAGAGCGAGATTGCCACCATCGCGGCCAGCAGCGCCTGCATCCCGGTCTTGAACAGCTCGCCTGAAACCTTGCCGGAAACCGAATCAATTCCGTCGATCCGCGCGTCGGGATGCGCGGCCTTGATCGTGGTGGTGATCTTGCTGGTCATTTCATTGGCCAGGCCAACATTGACGTCCGAGCCTTCGGGCAGCTTCATCCGGATCGACACTGCGTTGGGCTTGCCGAATTGCTGGATGATTGGCTCGCCATAGCCCAGCTTGCCCACGGTCTCACGCAATTCGCCAACCGGCGCTTCCGGGGTCTGGACGAAGGTCACCCGGATCATCTGGCCGCCGACGAAATCGACCCCCAGGTTGAGCCCTTTGGTGAACATCAGTGCCAGCGAAGCCGCCATCAGCAGCATCGAAATCGTATAGAACGGCACCCGCCAGCGCAGGAATTTGATGTCGGTGTTGTCGGGGATCAGCTTGAGAAGTTTCATCGTCGAAGTCCCTTACAGCACGATATCGGTGGGGCGCGTGCGGCGCAGCCAATTGGCCATCCACATGCGGGTCAGCGACACCGCGGTGAAGACCGATGTGGCGATCCCGATGATCAGCACCACGGCAAAGCCCTTGACCGGGCCAGAGCCGATCAGGAACATCAGCACCGCAGCGATGGTATTGGTGATATTGCCGTCGAAGATCGCGCTGCGGGCTTCGGTGTAGCCAACCTCAACCGCCTGGACGACCTTGCGGCCGCGTGCGCGTTCTTCGCGGATGCGTTCGTTGATCAGCACGTTGGCGTCCACCGCCGCGCCGATTGTCAGCACGAACCCGGCGATCCCCGGCAAGGTCAGCGTGGCGTTGATCCCGGCCATGATCCCCAGGATCATCAGCGTGTTCAGCACCAGCGCGGCGCAGGTGTAGATCCCGAAGCGGCCATAGGTCAGCAGCATGAAGACCATCAGCGCCAGCGAGCCGACCGCCATGGCTATCGCCCCGCTCTTGATCGAATCCGCACCGAGGTCCGGCCCGACCGAGCGTTCCTCAACCACCTTGAGATCGACCGGCAGCGCGCCTGAGGCGAGGTTGATCGCCAGTTGCTGCGAAGTTTCAGGCGTGAAGCTGCCCGAAATCTGGGCCTCACCGCCGATGATCGGCTCGTTGATATTGGGTGCCGAAATGACCTTGCCATCGAGGATGATTGCAAACGGACGGCCCACGTTCTCGCTGGTCAGCTTGGCGAACTTGGCCCCGCCCTGCTGGTCGAACGAAATCCGCACCAGCGGCTCGTTGGTCTGCTGATCATTGCCGGGCGTGGCCTTGGTCAGCTGGTCACCCGAAATCCCGCCCAGACGATAGACCGCCAGCGGCACGATGCCATCCTTTTCGGGGTTGGCGAACGGCACCAACTGGGTCCCCGGCTGGGCGATGCCCTGCGCGCGGTCGGCCTGGCTGGCGTTGATATCGACCAGCTTGAATTCGAGCTTGGCAGTCTGGCCCAGCTGGTCCTTGAGCTGCTTGGGATCGCTCAGCCCCGGCACCTGGACCAGGATCCGGCTGGAACCCTGGCGCACGATCGTCGGCTCGCGCGTGCCCAGCGCGTCGATGCGCTTGCGCACTACTTCAACTGCGGCGCCCATCGCCTGATCGACCGACTGCTTGAGCCCTTGTTCGGTCGGGGTCAGCACGACCTGACCCTGGTTGATTTGCAAGTCCCAATCACGCTGGCCGGTCACCCCGGCGCCGGTGGTCAAGGTCTGCAATTGCTCGCGCGCGGCATCGGCTTTGCTGGGATCGGTCAGCATGAAGGTGATGCGGCCATCCTTGGTCGAAATATCGCCGATCTCGATCCGCGGGTCGGCCTTGGCCATGCGCTGGCGCACGCCATCTTCCATCTGCTCAAGCCGCAGCTGGCGAACCTGGTTGGTATCCGCCTCAAGCAGCAGGTGGCTGCCGCCGGCCAGATCCAGCCCCAGGTTGATCGTGGGGGCGGGCAGCGCCTTGGGCCAGTCCAGCCCCGAGACCGAAAAGATCGAGGGCAGTGCAACCACCGCGCAGGCGGCGGTCACAAACCATAGCCAGACCTGTTTCCAGCGTGGAAAATCGAGCATTTTTGAACTTTCGCTTAGGGCCGGTCGGATCAGTCGTTGGCGGGAGTGGTACCGCCCGGGGGCACGACATCGGCAATCGTCGACTTGAGCGCCTTGACCTTCACGTTGGGGGCCAGCTCCAGTTCGGCATAGTGATCGTCAACCTTGACCACTTTGGCCAGAAAGCCGCCGCCGGTCAGCACCTGATCGCCCTTCTTGATCCCGCCGATCTTGGCCGCCAGTTCCTTCTGCCGGCGCATCTGCGGGCGGATGATCAGGAACCAGAAGATCGCCACCATCGCGATCAGCGGCATGAACTGAAGCCAGGCTGGCGGAGCCTCGCCAGCGGGCGCGGCGGCGGAGAGAAGCGGAAGCAGCGAAATGGTCATGGGATGGCCTTCGAATACCTGTTGCAAGACGCGCCCGGACAGCCGGGCCGAATTGCGCGCGCCTAGCAGTTAAGCATGGCGATAGCAACGCAGGTCCCCCCTCAGACGCACCACCCAAATGGCACTTGTTTCAGCGCCTTCAAGGGCAGGAGGCAAGATTGCTTGCACACCCGCTTGCCAGAGCCCCCGCACCTGCCTATAGGCGCGTTCCCTGCTTGGCAGCCACTGGCGCAGCCAAGCCGAAACGGTCGGGACGTAGCGCAGCCTGGTAGCGCATCACACTGGGGGTGTGGGGGTCGGAGGTTCGAATCCTCTCGTCCCGACCAATAAGTTCAATGACTTAACGGCAATTTCTCAACATCGCATCACCCCGATTTTGTTCTGGTGGTGCGCTGGTGGTGCAGATAATGCCTGAATGTTCTCACCACGATGCATCGCAGTGCATCGAAAATGGACATCGCCAGTCCCCTTTTCCGAATTGAACGCCGGGCTGATTCCCCCTAGTCCAAAGACACGGATGCAGGAGCAGTTGCCCCTCAGCCCCGCCGAGTTCGTCAAAATCCGGGACGGCTTCATTGCGTTTCTCAAGCAACCGGCTGGGACACCTATCGAGCTGATTATCCCGAAGGAAGTTCTCGACGCGATGGCATCGGCTGCGCGCCGGGGACGCAGGCGTGGCCAGGTCCTCGAGGTTCTGCGCGGCATATCGATATTGGCTGTTGCGGTTGGCGCGACCCTTGGCGTGTTGATGGAACCAAGCATCATCGGCATTGCGGTGCTTCTCACCGGAGGAGGCACCTTCGTTTGGGCGCACAACAAGAGCAAGATTCGCAGCGAGCCAGAGATCGACGAACTGGTCACCGAACCGAATGAAGTGCTCCAGCGCAATCTCAGAGCGCTGGAAGATTACAAGCATCTGATCGCGAATGGCGACATCATTTGCGAGGAGCGGCTGCCGAACGGAACGCTCAAGCCGCTGGCACCGAAAGTACGAGCTGCCTTCCTAGCGGACCATGGCTCGCTTCTTGTTCTCAGTCGCGATCAGTCGCTTTGGCAATGCAACCCCCATCGGCCAATTCCTCTGAGCGCCTTGTGGGTCAGGCTCGGCGGGCGCGTTGCGCCCGTCTTTGTGACATCGCGCACCTTGCTAGAAACCCCGGATCGCAAATTGTTCGACAAGCGCATCAACTGGCTTCTGTCACATGCCGACAAAGCGGGTTCAAAGGCCAAGGCGTTTCGGGAAGCAATCCAGATCATCATTGCTCTGCGACGTCCAGAGTTCGAGGGCATGACATTCGAACAGAAGAAGGAAAAGCTTCGCGACGAAGGAACGGCTGACAGCAGAATGGAAAAAATCCATGCTGGCATCTACCCGCCGTTCAGTAACTTTCTCCGCACTTTGCCGATGCATGAATTTCCGTGAATGTGGAACTGAATTCACGCTGACGCCCCGATTTGCCACGTCCTGCATTCCAACGAATGAAAGGACAACGCCATGCCTCCGAACCGGGATCAGCTCCTGACCGTAACCGACGTGCTCAACGTCACCGGCTTCAAATCGCGCACCACTCTGTACCGTCGCGCACGCAGCGGGGCATTTCCATGCCCCTGCCATATTGGCGCGGGCAAAATCCGGTGGCGCTCGGGCGACATCGAGGACTGGCTGAGCAGCCTTCAGACCTGCCGTTACTAATCCCGCCATATTCACCT
Organism: Sphingomonadales bacterium; assembly: GCA_018334165.1. GTDB lineage: Bacteria > Pseudomonadota > Alphaproteobacteria > Sphingomonadales > Sphingomonadaceae > Novosphingobium. The sequence continues at coordinate 4,923 of JAGXTB010000124.1, forward strand.
CCGCTTCAATTCCGGAAAGGCAGCCCCATGCCCAAACGCTCCCTGTTTGCCCGCCTCACCGGCTGGCCGCTCATCAAGGTTCCTTATCGCGCGCACTGGCGCGTGATGATGCTGGCGCATCCGCTGATCCTGAGCCTGATCGAAGACAATCAGGACGGCGAAACCCGCCGCGCATCGCTTGCCGAATGGCAACGGGCCGAACGGCCCGTCATTGCACTTCATCGCGGCACGAACTCGCGGCTGCGGATCGATGGCCCAAGGCAGATCGTCGGGTCTGAATCTTTTGCCATGGGCGCTCTGATCGAAAGTCCCGGCGTGACCGCCCATCTCGATCCAGTCGAGACGCTGCACCTTGAGCAGCGCGTTTCCGAGGCAATCGAACGGGAAATCCTGCGATGGATTGACGAGCGCGGGTTGCAACAGTTGCGGGCCGTCGATCCCCACATCGACAGGGAAGTTGCCGACCTCGAAGCGCTGCGCCGCATGCGCGAATGGATGGACGGAAGTCGCTGGACGAAGGTTCCTGACTATGTCCGGTAACGCCCATCATCACGGCAACGGAATCGCCTGCGATGCTACGCATCGCAGGAGGATTTCAGCCACAGACCTTACGCACTGCCGGTGCCGGAAGTCCGCCAAGCCCTTGGGGGCCAATGGCGCGCGCATGATGTCATCGTCAGCCCATCCCAGCATTTCAGCCACGAACGGAGCGCGCGGATAGCGCGCTGCGGGAGATAAACCCATGAACCGCATAAAACTCTCGATCAGGGTGCCCGCTGCACAAGAAACCATGATCCGCCACGTCGCGCAGACACGCGGATTGTCCCGCTACCAGGCGCTCGCCCGCGTCATCGAAACCGGGCTGAACGCGATCATGGCGACGCCCAAACCAGCGGCACCGAACGCTGGCGTTGAAGCCATCGCTTCGCTCGATTCCCGCCTCGCCATCATCGAGGCGCTGACCGACCGCAGCCTGTTCACCGCGAGCGCGGCCTATGCCTATGCGCGCCGCGCTGCGCTCCGCAACGACAGCGATGCCGACCGCATCGATGCCGCGACAAGCGATGCCGCACAGGCTGCATATAAGCGCCAGCGCGTCCTTGCCGGGGAGGCGCTGTCATGAGCCGCGATCACGACAATTTGCTGCGCGGCCAGGGTCTGTTCCGCCAGGCCATTTCGGGCTTCGCTATCCGCTGGAAGGCCTACTCGTGGACCATTGCCAGCGCTGCCGCATTGGGTGCTGCAGGATTGGCATTCCACAAGGCCGAACCGGACCGGATCGGGTGTGCAGCCCAGTATGGCTATGCCAGTTTCGTCACATGGATCGCGAGCGGAAAATCCGACCCCGAGGTCACCATCAGTGCCGGAGGTAAGTCCGCCAGCGTATATTCAAGCCTAGTCGTCAATCACCCCTTCTGGCAGGAGTGCTGGGACGAACTTGAAGGCAAGGCGATCTTGGGCGGCGTGCTCGGCGGATTGCTCGGCTTCGGACTGTGTTTCGGGCTCGCGGTCTGGATGCGCGACCACGGGCGCAAGGCGGGCCTCGACAAATTCATCTCCGGCACCCGGATCGTCGATGAACGGACGCTGCGCAAGCTTACCAAGCGCGGGGCCGACGAACGCTCGCTGCGCATCGCCACGGTCGGCATTCCGCCCTGGCTCGAATGCCGCCACTTCGCGATTGTCGGAACCACCGGCGCGGGCAAGACCACGGTGCTGCGCCAGATGCTCGACAAGGTGGAAGCGAGGGGCGAACCGGCGCTGGTGTATGACACGAGCGGCGAGTTCGTTTCGCATTATTACCGCCCCGAACGCGGCGATGTGATTCTCAATCCGTTCGATGCGCGCTCGGCCTATTGGTCGCCGTTTCTGGAGATCGCGCATCCCGCCGACGCCGACCGCATCGCCCGCCAGCTCGTCTCCGAAACCGGCGAGCGCGATGACGATGTCTGGCTGGAAACCAGCCGCATCCTCGTCGCCAACGTGCTGCGGGTGCTCAATGCCGAAGGGCGCACCACGCTGCCCGACTTGCTCGACGCCTTGCAGGCCAAGACCAAAGAGGAAATGAAGGTCTGGCTGGCGGGCACGTCCTCGGCGCGGACCTTCGAGGACGACGCTGACCGGGCCACCGGCTCGGTGCTGTTCATGCTCGCCAAGGCTTCCAACCTGCTGCAGTTCCTCTGGCGCGAGCCGGGCGATACCGGCAGTTTTTCCTTCCGCGAGTTCATCGCCGGACTGGACCAGCACGAAGGCCCCAAGCCGTGGATCTTTGTGCCGCGCAAGGAGGACTACTTCGAGGCGATGAAGCCGCTGCTGGCCTGCTGGCTCGAATGCGCCGCCAGCGCGACCTTGGGTTTGGACCCTTCGTCGAGCCGCCGCATGTGGTTCTTCCTCGACGAGCTCGCCGACCTGCCCCGCGTCGAGAATCTCACCCGACTCTTGCCCGAGGGCCGCAAGTTCGGCGCGAGCGTGACGCTGACTTTCCAGGCTATCGGCCAGATGCACCGCCGCTATGGCCGCGACAGTGCCGAAGCGGTGCTGGGGTGCTGCAACACCAAGCTCTATCTCCAGATCATCGACCGCGAGACCCGCGAATGGGCATCGCGCAATATCGGCGATGTCGAGGTTGAAATCCGCAGCCCTTCGGACAGCTTCGATTATGGCCCCACCAGCGGCAAGACCGCGCTTGGCGGGATGCGCCATGTCCGCGCGGCGGTGATCGAAAGCGAGATCCGTCTGGAGCCGCACCACGGCTTCCTGCAACTGCCCGACGCTCTGCCGGTGGCCAGGATCAGGCTGACACGCGACCATATCGACGCGCGCGGCGCACCCCGCCAGCGCGGGTTCGCTCCGGTCGATGTCAGCCGTTCGCTGTGGGGCAAGCTGCCGATCAAGGGGGCCAAGGCCGAAAAGACCATCAACGAGGCTGGGCCGGTCTGATGGTCGCCACCATCGGTGCCATCACCAGTTCGTCGGCTGCTTCGAGCTACTACGAGGCCGACGACTACTATGCCGATGGCGGCCTCTCGCCCAGCGAGTGGCAGGGCGAAGGTGCCAAGGCGCTTGGCCTTGAGGGCGAGGTCGAGCGCGATGCGTTCCGCGACATGCTCGACGGCAAGCTGCCCGATGGCCAGCAACTTGGCACCGTTCGCGAGGGCAAGCTTGAGCATCGCCCCGGATGGGACGTGACCCTGAGCGCACCCAAGTCGGTATCGATAATGGCCGAAGTCGCGGGCGACCGCCGCCTGGTCGGCGCGCACGACCGGGCCGTCAAGACCGCGCTGGCCTTCGCCGAACGCCATACCGCCGCGACCCGGATCAGGACGGAAGGCATTGTCGAGCGGCACCAGACCGGCAACCTCGCTATCGCCAGCTTCCGTCACGACACCAGCCGCGCTCAAGACCCCCAGCTCCACACCCACAATGTCATCATGAATGCCACACGGGACGCGAAAGGGAACTGGCGCAGTCTTGAGCCGCGCTCGATCTACCAGCTTCAGAAGTCCATCGGCGCGGTTTACCGCCAGGAGCTGGCCGTGGGCGTGCGCGCACTGGGTTATGAGATCGAGGCGGGCAAGGATTCGCTGTTCGAGATCAAGGGCGTGTCGCCCGAGGTCATCCGCGCCTTCAGCGAGCGCACCGCCCAGATCGAAGCGCGCCTGGCCGAACGCGGCAAAACCACCGCGACAGCTTCGCCAGAAGAAAAGCAGGTTGCCACCCTCGAAACCCGCGCGGCCAAGAAGGAGATCGATCGCGGCGAGCTGGTCAGGGACTGGCGCGCGACCGCCGATGCAGCGGGATTCGGGCAGGAAGCGCGGCAGGGGCTGATCGACTTGGCCAAGGCCAATGCCGCCCAGGTCGATCATGCAGCACTGATTTCGGCGCAGGGGGTGTTGCTTGCTCATCGCGCTGTCGACTTCGCTGCCGAGAAACTTGGCGAGCGGCAGGCTGTGTTCTCCTCCGCCGATCTTGAGAAGGAGGCCGGACGGTTCGGCCTGGGCAAAGTCAGTGCCGCGCAGATCGGCGCGGGCATCGCCCGGTCGAGCCGCGACGGCGAATTGGTTCCGCGCACTTTCCTCGACCGACGCGGCGCGGAGTTCGCCGGGTTCACCACGGCGACTAACATTGCAAACGAGCACCGTCTGTTGCGCGCTGAGTTTGAAGGACGTGGCGCGGCAAAGCCGATGCTTTCGCCCGCTCAAGCGGCGAAGGCCGTCGCACGCGCGGTACTGCAATCGGACCACCGTTGGAACTCCGGCCAGCGCGAAGCCACCAAGGCGCTGCTCACCAGCACCAACCGCGTTACGGCGCTGCAAGGCTATGCCGGGACCGCCAAGACCACTACCGTGTTGGCGACCCTCGCCAACGAGGCCAAGGCGCGCGGCCTGCGCGTCACGCCACTCGCTCCCACCGCATCGGCGGCGCGAACGCTTGGCGACGCCTTGGATATGAAGGGCGAAACCGTCGCCAAGCACTTGATGGGGCAATCGCATGGTCAACGCGGCGGCGTGTGGATCGTGGACGAGGCTTCGATGCTTTCCGCCCGCGACATGGCAGCGCTGCTCGACCGCGCCGGCAAGGCCAGCGCCCGTGTGGTCTTGGTCGGCGACGTGAAGCAGCTCGGCTCGGTTGGCGCCGGAGCCGCCTTCGTCCAATTGCAAAACGCTGGCATGGAGACCGCCGAGCTCGATGAAATCGTGCGCCAGAATAACGCGGCAACAAAGGACGCCGTGCTCGCCTCTATCGAAGGGGATGCCCGCAAGGCCATTGCCGCGCTCGAAGGCGGCGGGGGCAGAATCATGGAGAGTCCCGACCGGGCAGATCGCTTCGCCGCCATCGCCCGGCATTACGCCCTGCTCGACAGCGCCAACCGCGCGCGGACCCTGGTCATCGAACCATCGCGCGAGGGGCGCGAAGCCCTGACCGCCGATATTCGCGGCGAACTTGCCAAGGCGGGCGTGCTTTCAGGTTCCGGAGTCACCATTCAAAGCTTGGTTAGCAAAGGCCTGTCCCGCGCCGAGGCGCGCGATCCGATGAGCTACGAGCGGGGCGATATTGTGCGCTTCGCCCGTGATTACGCCGACAAGGGCGTATCGCGTGGCAAAACCTACTGCGTTGCGGGCGTCGATCCAGCCAAGTCCGCCGTTGCGCTGAAATCCGAAGACGGGCGCGACATCGACTGGCGCTTGCGCCAATGGGGCGCTGGCAAGGTTGAAGCGTTCACCACCCAGGCGCTCGAACTGAAGGCAGGCGACCGCATCCAGTTCACCCGCAATGACCGCGAGATGGGACGGATCAATGGCGGGCGCGGAACCGTGACCGCAATCGACGAGCATTCCCGATCCGCGACCATCCGCGACCCACGCGGTCAGACCCAGACCTTGAACCTCGACGCCGCCCGCGACCAGAATATCCGCCACGCCTACGTCGATACCGCCTTCGCCGCCCAGGGGCGCACCGCCGATCACGTCATCATCCACGCCGACAGCCGCGCAACCAATTTGGTCGATCAGAAGTCGTTCTACGTCGGCGTGTCGCGCGCCAGGGAATCGGTCGCGATCTACACCAACGACCGGGCAAAACTGGTGTCGGCGATCAATGAACGGGCGGGATTGGCGCAAACAGCGATCAGTGATTCGGTCATGCCGTCCCTGAATAATGAAAAGACGTTGGGCGTTGGCCTGGGATCGTGAAGCCGTTCTGGTCAATATGGGGCTGAAAGGCGCGACTAGGTCAATTCCGCTTCATTTGCGGCTTGCGAGCAGGCGGGCGCACGAAGGGGCAACAAGTTTCCATATTGCGTCAACGATTTCCTCGAGTCGGATTTCGTTGAGCAAAATTGTCCGGGCATAGGCCCGCCATTGGGCCTGTTTGGTTGCATCGCCAATGAACGACGCAGAAAGACCGGGAGGCCTATCAGTCGGGACTTCGGTCTTGCGGCGGCCAAATGTTGCATCGATCGCCGCGTCCAAGTCTGCATCGGCGATTTCCATTGATTGGGATATGGCCCAGATGTCGAAATAGTCCTTCATCCTGCTGTTGATCGCGCCGAGCGCGACCATCGCCTGGAACTTCTCGGCTATGACCAGCGCAGGCGGATAGGTCACTATACTGGGATTTTCCATGCCAAGCAGCGACGGGTATTCGACTTGCCGGGCTTCGGGTTGGACGGCATCTCCGAAACCAATGTCGATGGTCACCGGGATTCGCGTCCGTTCCAAAAAAGCCGAGGTCTTCAACCGGACGCCAGCATATTCCGCATCCTCGCGGATCGGCGAGCTTTCTATTGCATCGAGATCGAATGCCAGCCCGTCATCCATCGCAATGGACATGATTTCGCGAAAGGTCTCCTTAAGCGTTGCCTCTTGGGCATCGCCATGCCCGAGAAAGTCGATGTCCCGTGTTTCGCGGTTTGCATTTTCAAGCCAGATACTGACCAGCATCCCTCCTTTGAGGACGAATTCGTGGCGCTTGGACGAAACTGACAACCGGCAGAGCAGGCGTTCCAGCGCGTAGCGGACCAGGACGACATCGAAAACCCGGCCCTGTTCACGCGCGAGTGCCAGCAGCCGGTCCTTCACCGACGCAGCGCGGTTGGTGACGGGCTTAGCCATTGGCCGTCAGCGCTTCGAGGTAGGGACGCATGATATTCCAGGCATCGGCGGCCTTCGCCGCTTCGGAAATCTCTGCCGGCGTTGCCTTTCTCTGCTGGAGCGCGGCACGAAGCCCTTCCACGGCGACTGAGCGATCCACGAGGCGGGGATTGCGGAAGATGTCGGCAAGTGTCTTTTCAATCGAAAATACGGGAACATCGACCCCCGAAATCCGATGATGCTCGACGCCCTGTTCCATGTAGCGATCCCGGAATTCGGTGATACGCAGCGGAGGGTAATTGGGGGCCGGAGCCCAGTCCTTCGGGCTGATTGCCACCCATATCTTACGCGGCATCTGGTCGGTCAGGCCGTGATAAGCCAGCGCCGACACCATCGCGATGACGCCCTTGGGGACGGTCCGGGCGGCGTCGGCAAGTGACTGATTGGCATCAATTTCGCTTCCGGCCTTCTGATACAGACCGTGCGCTACGCGAACGATGTCACCTCTTTCAACCGCACGCGAGATTGTCGCTGGTGCAATTCCCGCTGCGCGAAGTTCAACCGCGCGCGATATGGGCCGTGCCTCCAGGAGATTTAGCAGTTGCTGCCGTTGCGGTATTCGGTTTTCTGGCATTCGCGTGTCATATCCTGGGTTTGGCCGTTTTCAGACCCAGGTTCTGTATCATCGGACCGTGTTACATATCCTGGGTCTGCGTCATTTGAGACCCAGGATATGTAACATCGGCCAACGCCTGGTCAACGGAAAAGCAATCCGAAACAGGCAACCGCACTCCAGCCTCTTCCCGACAGGAAGGCGTTAAATCAGACACGAACTTTCCGGATCGGCTCAATCGGCAATTCAAGCATGGCTCCGCCCGAAACAAGCCAGCTCGACAGTGCATCTGCTGCCAGATCGACAGGTTGCCTGCGAAGGGCGCATTCCCAAACTCTGGCAACCCGCCAGCCAACCGCCAGCAGGGCTTGCAGGACCACAGCATCCCGCTCGACATTGCGCTTGAACTTTGCGGACCAGAACTCAGAATTGCTGGCGGGCATAGTGGCGAGCTGACACCCCTCGTGCCGGTGCCAGAAGCAACCGTGCACGAATATCGCCGTCCGGAAGCGGGGAAGAGTCAGATCAGGCTTGCCCGGCAGGTTGGCCGGATGAAGCCGGAAGCGGAACCCGCGCGCATGGAGCGCCTTGCGCAGCGCCAGTTCGGGCTTCGTGTTCTTGCTCCTGATTCCGCCCATCATGCGCGAGCGGGTGGCGGGATCGACAATGTCAGCCAGAGTCACATTCTCCTTTGGGTTCCATCACCTGTTGCATGGTGCGGGGCATCGTTGCATTCAATGAGCAATGCAGAATCAATATGCCATAGTCGATTTGTTCGCCGGACCGGGGGGACTTGCGGAAGGTTTTTCTTCGGTTGAACTTGAAGATGGATTCCGGCCCTTTCATGTTGCTCTTTCTGTCGAGAAAGAGCGGTTTGCCCATTCGACGCTGTTGCTCCGCAGTTTTCTCCGCCAGTTCGGCAGTGGCTTCCCGCCCGAATACTATGACTTTCTGAACCAGGAACTGGTCGAGCCAGACTGGGCTTCGCTCTATCCCCGTCAATGGCAACGCGCATGCAAGGAGGCACTTTGCATGGAACTCGGAAATCCCGATGCGGACGCAGCACTGGCGGTCAGGCTCGACAGGCTCAAGGCGGCACATGGCGACAACATCGTGCTGATCGGCGGCCCGCCTTGCCAAGCTTATTCCCTCGTCGGTCGGGCACGCAACCGGGGCAAGGCAGACTACGTACCGGGCAACGATCACCGGCACTACCTCTACAAGTCATACATCGGGATTCTGGCGCGGCTCCGTCCCGCCGCATTCGTGATGGAAAATGTGAAAGGCATGCTGTCCTCTTCAGTGGATGGCGTGCCCATATTCTCGAAAGTCCTGCAAGACCTGAAGGCGGCTTCGGGGCCTGACAGCTACCGGCTCCTGGCCCTGACTCCCAGATCGGGGAACGTGCGATCCATTCTGGACGACCCGGACAAGACCGATTTCGTCATCGAAGCAGAGCGGCATGGCGTCCCCCAGGCCCGCCATCGCGTCATTGTCATTGGGTTGCGCGCAGACATCGCGTCTGCCCTGCCACCGTCCAGCCTCCAGGCGGCAACCCTTGCGGCAGATCCCGTGCCTGCAACCATCAGCCATGTTCTAGCCGCGATGCCAGCTTTGCGCAGCGGCCTGAGCAGGGAACCGGACACGCCAGATCAGTGGCACAGCGCGGTTGGCGAAGCCGCAGAAATCGTATCCGCGGCACTCCGGGCCGGAACGCCCATTGCCGGACGGGTTGCAAAGCTGCGTGAGCAACTTGCGGGCATCCCATGCGGGCTTGAGCGTTCGGCGTTGCGGCCAAATGCCGTGGACGGTGCCTGCCCGCCCCAGCTTGCCCGTTGGCTGACCGACCCAAGGCTTGACGTTCTGCCGAACAACGCAACCCGAAGCCATATGCGCACCGACCTGACCCGCTATTTCTTTGCGGCAGCCCACGCTGCGGAGCATGGCCGCTCGCCCAAGGCAGCCGATTTCCCGCCAAAGCTCGCCCCCGCGCACCGGAACTGGAAATCTGGCAAGTTCGCCGACAGGTTCCGGGTGCAAATCGGCAGTGGCCCGGCAACAACCGTCACCAGCCACATCGCCAAGGATGGACACTATTTCATTCATCCGGACCCATTGCAGTGCCGGAGCCTGACGGTTCGCGAGGCCGCCCGGTTGCAGACCTTTCCTGATAATTACCTCTTCAAGGGCAATCGGACCGAGCAGTATATACAAGTTGGCAACGCTGTTCCGCCGTTCCTTGCGTATCAAATAGCAGGGTGTCTCGCTGGCTTGCTCGTCAGCCCTGCAAATCAGGCAGGCTCAGAGGATTCTGACAAGATCGTGGATTTTGCAGCTAGCGCACCGGATGCCGGAACGCTTGTTGAAGTCGCAGAATGAGGCGCGTCTCGCTTCCTCCGAAGGCGGCGATGCTAATCGAAAGCATGCGTGATCTTGGCTATACGCTTGAGACAGCGCTTGCTGACGTTATCGACAACTCAATCTCGGCAGAAGCGTCGGAAATCGACCTGCTAGCCGATACCAATCCGGCAAATCCCCGGATCGCGATTCTGGACAACGGCCATGGCATGTCCGAAGCAGAGCTGCTCGACGCGATGCGACCGGGCAACCGCAACCCGCTCGACGACCGATCCAGCAACGATCTTGGCCGGTTCGGCCTTGGCTTGAAAACCGCATCTTTCTCTCAGTGTCGCCGGGTCACTGTCGCGACGAGAACCCCAAACGGTCTCGTTTGCGCCCGTTGGGACCTTGATACGGTTGCCGAAGCCGATGACTGGGTCGTGGAGATTTACGAGAATGAACCCGATATCCCCTGGCTCGACCGACTCGGCGACCAGGGGACGCTTGTCATTTGGGAAAAGCTTGACCGGCTTGCAGAAGCCGACGGAGTAGCGGCCAGTGCCGAGCACGTTATCCGTCGCATCGATGATGCAGCAAACCACCTTGAATTGGTATTTCACCGCTACCTCGCCGGAGAGCGCGGGATAAAACGGGTGAAGATACGGCTGAACAATCGCCAGCTTGAGCCGTTCGACCCGTTCAATTCGAAGCACCCCGCGACCATAACAGGGCCGGAAGAACGGATAAGGCTGCGTAATCAGGACATCACAGTTCAGGCATTCACCCTTCCGCATCACAAGAAGGCCTCCCCTCAAGACTGGGCGCGTTTCGAAGGACGGGGCGGCTATCTGAGGAATCAGGGCTTCTATGTTTACCGGGCAAAACGCCTAATCATTCATGGCACCTGGTTCGGCCTCGCGAGGCAGACCGAGCTTACCAAGCTTGCGCGCGTCAGAATCGACATGCCCAATCAGCTCGATTCAGACTGGAAAATTGATGTCCGTAAGGCGTCAGCCCAGCCGCCGATGCGTGTCAGGGAGCGGCTGAGAACCATCATCGAAACCATCGGCGCGACCTCCAAGCGGGTCTATACCGCCAGGGGGCGGAAACTCGTTACTGACGACCGCATCCCTGTCTGGCGGCGCGTTCAGGACAAGAACGAAATCCGGTACGTTCTCAACGCCGACCATCCGGTCATGTCGGAGTTTTCCTCCAAGCTGGATACGGACCTCCGTTCCCAGTTCAGGCGTGTCCTTGAATTGTCGGCCGCCAGCCTGCCTGTGGACGCACTTTTCGCGGACCTCGGCGGGCAACCAGAGGCCGTGTCCTCTGCGAAGATTGCCGAAGACGATCTTGCCATACTGGTCGAAACTACATTCCGGGTGATTGCACAGGCCGGAACTGCCGCAGCATCGATACCGGAAATGCTGCGCCTTGCTGAACCGTTCCGGTCACAATGGGAGCGTGTCGAGCCTCAGGTCACATCACTCGTGCAGGAATCGGCAACCACATGAAAAACGCCCTCGAAAATCTCGAGATGATGGCGAGTGTTCAGCTTGCGTCCGAACGCCTGCCCAGCAGCGAACGAATTCGTGAAATTCTCGCGATGTACCGGGCCATTCCCTTGCACGCCGACGTAACCGACGCGGAGCTTGAAACGCTGGCAAAACAGTTTGAAGCTCAGCATGGTTTCACCATGAAGATCGGAGCCGTCCTCCAGCAAGACGGTTACGAACCTTGGCTAGACGCTACCAAGCCCGACCTCACACCGTACTACTGGAACCGATACCGCCTGCTACTGGCACAACAGGGCTACTCAGGCGACGTGCTCGCTACCCTTGACCAAGTAACGGATCGCATCCTCGGCTTGGCCGAGAATCCGGTAAAGTCCGGCCCATGGGATCGCCGTGGTATGGTTGTGGGACATGTGCAATCGGGCAAGACGGCGAACTACACCGGCCTTATCTGCAAGGCCGCCGACGCAGGTTACAAACTTATCGTGGTGATTGCGGGTGTTCACAACAACCTCAGAAACCAGACCCAAATCCGCATTGATGAAGGCTTCGTAGGCCGGGACAGTTCTCCCGGAGCCGGATCGGGCGATGGCAAGCTCGTTGGCGTCGGAGCCATCAATTCCGAGCACATACCCGCCACCTTCACAACCTCGAAAAGAGATTTCACCAAAAGCGTATCGGACCTTGGAATCGGCCTGCACGACCTCAAGAATCCTGTCGTGTTCGTGATCAAGAAGAATTCCAGCACCCTGAAGAATCTTCTTGAATGGCTCAAGGAAAAGAGCCGGAAGCGCGGCAGCGACACAATCGATGCTCCGATGCTGCTCATCGATGATGAAGCGGACAATGCTTCAATCAACACCAAACATGACCGGGGCGAGATCACGCGGATCAACGGACAGATCAGGGATTTGCTCAAAACGTTCGAGCGAAGCTGCTATATTGGCTACACGGCCACACCATTTGCCAACATTTTCATCGATCCCGACACCCCTGACGAGATGCTGGGAGAAGACCTGTTCCCGAAGGATTTCATTGTCAGCCTCGATCCGCCGAGCAACTATTTCGGCGCGAATCGCGTGTTCATCGAGGATTCCGACCGCATCATCCGGACAATTGAGGACAATGAAGACTGCCTGCCTGTAAGACATGACCGGCTCCATCAGATCGCCGCGATTCCCGATAGCCTCGAAACTGCAATCCGGACATTCATCGTAGCACGGGCGATACGGCTGCTCAGGGGGCATGCCAGGGCGCATTGTTCCATGCTGGTCAACGCTTCGGTCAAGAACGACGTTCAGCGCCAGCTCCGCAACCATGTTCATCTGGCGCTGGAGAGAATTCAGCAGAGCGTGAGAGTGAATGCCGGTCTGCCCGAGCGCGACGCCTTGCGGGATGGAGAAATCGCATCGCTCCATCGGGTCTGGACAGCAGAGTTTGGAACGGATGCAGGATTTGGCTGGGCCGACGTGCAGGCGCGCTTGGTCGAAGCAGCATCCCCCGTGAGCACGGTTCTGATCAACAGCCAGTCGAAAGATGCGCTGGACTATGCAGGCTGTGCAGCCACCGGTCTGAACGTCATTGCGGTTGGCGGCTTTTCGCTGTCGCGCGGATTGACGCTGGAAGGGCTGATGGTCAGCTACTTCCTCCGCAATTCGATGATGTATGATACGCTGATGCAGATGGGCCGGTGGTTTGGCTACCGGCCCGGTTATGATGACCTTTGCCGCGTGTGGATGCCCGATGCCGCGCAGGGCTGGTATGAGCATATTGCCCATGCAACCGAAGAGTTGCGTGAGGAGCTGCGGGAAATGCAGGCCGCAAATGCCACACCGCAGCAATTCGGGCTGAAAGTGCGCAGCGATCCGGATACGCTGATCGTCACCGCCCGTAACAAGATGGGCACCGGTCAAAACCTGCGGGTGTCGGTAGGCCTGAGCAAGACCTTCATCGAAACCGCAATTCTGCGAAACGACGAGGACAGCCTTGCTGCAAACCGCACATTGGCCGGGATGCTTGCCACTCAGCTGGCATCGCTTGGCAAGCCCCTTTCCGGAGCAGAATGGGTCAGGGGCGCCGGCTGGCTTGTCCGGGGCGTGCCCCCAGGACCAGTCGAGGATTTCGTATCCGGCTTCCGGAACAGCCCGAACTCGATCAAGACCCAGCCGGGGCCGGTTCGGCTGTATATCGAACAGCGGCGCGAACTTGAGCTTGCAGAATGGGACGTGCTGTTTGCCGGACTCGAAAAAGCCGACCAGAACGGCCTTGTCAGCGGCTTGCCCGGAGTTGCGGTCAACTGCCAGCGGCGCGCGCGAGGCAAGCCCGTCGATGACAATGACCGGCGGACAACGCTGCGCATCACCAGCAAACAGCGTGTGGCGTCACGCGGCGTCGAGAAGACAGGGGTCGATCCGGACAGAGCCGCCAAGGCCGAAGAAGCATGGCGTAACGAGCACGGCACAACCAACTTTCCCGACCGGATATACCGGAAAGCGAGAACCAAGCCGCTGCTGATCGTCCACCTCCTGGGGATCGGCGAGAAGGGAGACGACCTGACCACGGCGGCCCCGGTTGTTGCCTGGAGCATCAGTTTTCCGGAATCGGAACTTGAGCAGCAAACCGTCGAATATGTCGTGAACACGACATGGTGGAAGGAAAACTACCGCGACGACACCGAAGACGACGATCATGCCAATGACAAAGAATGACGATCCCTGGGAGGGGCTGGAGCCACCTCCGACCGCAGACATCATCAACGCCAAGCGCGTCGAAGCCGCTCACCAGTGGAATTTCTACTGGGCGCGCAGCGCCGACCGGCGCTGTCTGCTCGTGCTGGGTCACGACCAGTCCGCATCGCCCAGAACCCGTTTACCCGTAATCAGAGGCATCGATGTAAGTTTGTCCGAACCGGACGGTTCCGGCCAGAGAATGCTGACACTGCGGTTGCAGGATACGGGACAACGCGACATTTTTCACCAGCTTTGCCTCGACATTGTCGAAAGCACACGCACCGCCCGAGCCGAGCGCGAGGCAGTCGAATTGATGCTCGCCCGGACGTGGCGCTGGCACCATCTGCTGCGCGGCGGAACATCCGGACTCCTTAGCCCCGAGGAACAGAAGGGCCTGATTGGTGAACTTCTGGTTCTCGAACGCATCCTCTTGCCAGAGCTTTCCGCCTTTGACGCAGTGGCGTCGTGGCGAGGGCCGCTTGGCGCGCCGAAGGATTTCGAGATCGGCCGGATTTGCATCGAGGCCAAGGCCCGAAGAGGCGCAGCCGAGCCGCACATTCTCATTTCATCGGAGCATCAGCTCGATCCCTCAGGGCTCGGAGCCCTGTTCCTGCACGTCGTCGATCTTTCGGCAGCAACGGAAGAAAGCAAGGATGCCTTTTCAGTCGCCGACGTTGCCAGCCGGTTACACCAGCGCATCGTGGAGGCCGATGCTTCTGCCGCCGACCAGTTTGACGCGTTGCTGGTTGCATCCGGACTTGACCGCCAGCAGGATTATTCGGATTTTCTCTGGCTGAAGGGGCCGGATCGGCTCTTCAGGATTGACGAGGCCTTTCCCGCTATTACGCCCGCCGCGTTTCCGTCCGGTGTGCGCTCGGTCCGATATTCGGTCTCACTCCCGGACTGCGAAGCTTGGAAATGTGGCGACGAAGACCTGCTGGGGGTCTTGAGGAGCGCGTCCTATGGCGGTTGAGCTGGACGAATTCCACCAGACCCTGTTCCAGGACGTGATGGCGTGCGCCCACGCCGACGGCAGCTATGCGGAGCAGGCGTTCTTCGAGAATTTCTGCAACCGCCTGGTCGATGATGGCGAACTGGAAACCGCTGACTACTGCTATTTCTCCGGGCATGGCATGCGGGTCGATGGATATGGTGGCGATCCCGCATCTTCCGCAGGTGAACTCGCCCTCGTCATTTCTGAATTCAGCCAGTCCCCTGAGATTGCGAGCCTCACCCAAAGCGGCCTTGATGCCATATTCAAGCGCCCGCTCGCCTTTGTCGCCAAGTCACTCGACGCGAAATTCCGGAACGCGCTGGAGGAGACCGATCCGGGCTTTGGACTTGCCGACCTTGTCGCGGCCAGATGGGGCGCAATTTCCCGAATCCGCATTATCCTGATCAGTAACAAGCTGCTGAGCACCCGCGTCGAAGGGAAATCGGAGGAGAATATTGACGGACGGCCCGTCAACTTTGATGTCTGGGACATCGGTCGCGTTCACCGCAAGGAAGCGTCACAGACTGGACGCGAAGACATCGAGATCGATCTTGAAAAAGACTTTGACGGTGGCATTCCGGCCTTGCCCGCCCATCTCCATGAAGCAGCCTATGAAGCCTACCTCGCCGTGGTTCCCGGCAAGAAGCTCGCCGCGATCTATGACCGCTGGCGCACACGCCTGCTTGAGCAGAATGTGCGAGTCTTTCTTCAGGTAAAGGGCAACGTCAACAAAGGCATCCGCAACACGCTCGACAACGATCCTGAGATGTTTTTCGCATACAACAACGGCATTACGGCCACTGCCGAAGCGATAGAAACACGGGAAACGCCGTCCGGCCTGGTGATCTCAAAGATGAAGAATTTCCAGATCGTGAATGGCGGCCAGTCAACGGCTTCGATCCACGCTGCCAGCCGGAAGAAAGACGCCGACCTGTCCCGCGTCTTCGTCCAGATGAAACTCTCCATTGTTCCACCCGAGCGAACGATGGAAGTTGTCCCCCGGATTTCCGAATACGCAAACAGCCAGAACAAGGTGAGCGCCGCCGACTTCTTCTCCAACCATCCTTTTCATGTTCGCCTCGAAGACGCCTCGCGACGGCTGTTCGCGCCGTCGCCAGACGGGACATTCCGCGAATCGAAGTGGTTCTATGAACGTGCTCGGGGGCAGTATCAGGATGAGCGCGCCAAGCTGTCGGACGCTGCCAGGCGCAAGTTCGATCTTGAATATCCCAGAAGCCAGCTTTTCGTCAAAACCGATCTTGCCAAGTTCCTCAACGTCTGGCGCGGCTATCCCGAGATTGTCAGTCGGGGCGCACAGAAGAATTTCGCCCAGTTTGCGCTGCTCATGGGCAAGGATTGGACCAAGGATTCAGACCAGTTCAACGACGATTTCTTCCGGGAAGCAGTCGCCAAAGCAATCATATTTCGTGCCGCCGAACGCCTCGTGACCGAGCAGAACTGGTATGCGGGTGGCTATCGCGCAAACATCGTTGCCTATGCAATCAGCAAGGTAGCCCACGACCTTGAAAAACTTGACCTGAGCGTAAACTTCCAGCGCGTCTGGCGCGGTCAGTCCATTTCGCAAGATTTCTCGGCAGCACTCGAGATGGCGGCGAAAGCAGTGAACGATGTCCTTGTCGATCCGCCGGCCATGACTCGCAATGTCACCGAATGGGCCAAGAACCAGGCTTGCTGGAACAGGGTCAAGGCGTTGAAAATCGGATGGCCTGCGAACTGGCTTGAGGAGCTTTCCACACGCGAAGAACGCAAGGATGAAAAGCGTTCGGCCGTGAAAGATCAGAAGATGCTCAATGGCATTGAGGCCCAATCACTTGTGGTGAATGCCGGTGCCGGATTCTGGATGAAAGCCAGGGAATGGGGTGAGGCGAGAAGGCTTCTGTCGCCGATGGAGACAGGCGTTCTGGATACCGCCGCGTCAATGCCTAAACGAATTCCGAGTGACAAGCAGTCGCTGATCGCGGTTGAAGCCCTTCGGAAGCTGCATGGCGAAGGCTATCTTGAAGGGATGGACCTTCTCTAGCTCTGTTAGTCGCCAAGGTAGTCGCAATGGCTGCCCTCACGGGCGACCCGCTCTATCTCGCTACACTCGACTGAACCCGCAAGCGGCTTCATCCCATCCGGGTGACGATCGGGAGCAGGGGAAGTCGAGCGGGAGGATTGGCGGACGCACTCTGTCCCGCGCTACGCGCTCCTGAGGGTGCGGCGTTTCCTGTCCTGACCCGCAGGCACTCTTGCCTCTCTCATTGTCGGACGCCCGCTGGCCCACAGGTCCGGGCGCAGGGCGTCCGGCGGCTTCGCGCCGTTGCAAGGGTGCCGTTGCCTGCTGGATCGCAGGGCGATCCGGGCGGGAACGCCAAGGGCTTTGCCCTCTCGTTCCCCAAACCGGAATAGACACCCCCGTGTGGCGGGCGGTGCCCGCTGGCCCGCGCCAGGGCATCGATTCCGGTTTCCCCTCCCCCTCCCATCCTCGCCGGAAGGCAGGCCGCATGTCGCATGTCGAATGCGGCTTTGCCGGAAGGAGGGCAGAACATGGGTGACCTGATCTTGAACTACCGGGCTTGCGGGGCCGAGTGCCGCGAGGACTGGTTGCGGATGCTGGCCAATGAGAACGGCTTGCCGTTCGGGACCGTGCGGCGTCTGGCCGAGGAACTTGGCGAGCGCGAGGATTTCGGCGAGCTGGTCCACTTGTGCGAGTGCGGCGGGAGGGCGGTGCAATGACCGCTGGCACCCTTTCCCGCAGCGAGCGGATTGCCCGGCTCAATGACGGGGCGCGGCAGGCGATGGGTCTGGCCTGTGTCGCAGTTGCGACCGAGGGGTTTCGGGCCTTGCCGCAGGCGGATCAGTCGCGGGTGCGCGAGCTGGTTGAAACCTACGACGCCTTCACCCCAGACAACGATCCGTATGGCGAGCGCGATTTCGGGGCGATCTACAAGGGCAGCGATGGCCGCTGGACCACCAGCTACCCCGCGCAAGGCAAGGCCGTCGAAAAGGTGTTCTGGAAGATCGACGCCTACGACCGCGATTTGCGGTTCGGTAGCGAAGACCCGGCCAATCCCGCCGTGACCCGGCGGGTGCTTACCATCATGCCTGCCAGCGAATATTGAAGAGGGCGGACCTATGGCCAGGCTCAAGCACGCGGTTCGCGTCGCCGAACCCGATCTTAACCAGATCACCATTCCCGGCGTGCAGCCGGTCAGCTTGGGCGAGCGGTTGCAGTTTCAAGCAGGGCTGCCGATGCAGCCGCGCCGAATACAGAAGCCGCTCGACATCGGCTTCTGGGATCCGATGCGCGATCAGCTTCAACTGTTCTGATTGCTGGACGCTGGACAGGGTGCGTTACGAATTTGTACAAACTTGAAATGAAAAAGCGCCCCGTTGCCGGGGCGCTCTTGGTATTGAAGGGATCGGGCGGCGTAGCGCAGTGCTACTTCATCAACCGGTAGCACAGGTGCGTCAGCGCCTGATGTTCCCCGATGGTCCGGCTGATGCTGATGGTGGCGTACGACAGCCCCAGCGACAGCTCGTGGTGGTGGACCAGTTCCAGCGCGGGCTGGAGGAACGGCACCGGCAGGAACGGATCCAGGATGCGGGTCGTGGTGATCACGACCTCGATCACCTCCTTGGTCCAGTGCCAGACGCGGTGGCAGGCGAAGCGCTCGATGTGCTGAACGCCCGACAACGCGGCGTTCAGCAATTGCTCCTTCAGGGTTTTGCTATATGGCATTTGCATGGTCCTTAACTTGAAGGCCTGGGCGGTTTTAGAAGGCAGCCAAGGCGCGGTTCTGGGTCACAGGGCCGACACCCTCGCGGTGTCGGCCCGTTCAGTTTATCGATTCGTTTCGGGACTGATATGCTGTCCGGCGGACATAGAATCGGGCGCGGGCGACGGCGCGATATAGAATCCGTCGCAATCAAACCCCGCTGTTGAAAGCCACCCGCTCCAAGCGCGTGAATTAAAATTCCCGCGCTAGTTGTTGCGGCCATTGCTGATGTCGCGCAGACACCGGCAATGACCCAAGCAGTGTCTTCGATTGATAGGGATGAAGTTGACCGGCTCGCCGAAGCGTTGATCCGCGACCATTCTGGCTTGCTCGGAAACCAAACACCGCCATCATATCTCAGCAACGCAAACGGCCTTGAGCTATCCAGTCGCATTGAGGCGTTAGCTTCGACGGCAACGAAAGCAGGCTTGGGATTTCAGTTTTGGGAGGTATTCCTAAACAGCGGCCTTCATAACTCAGGGAACAAGCTAGCACAGCATTCGAGCCATGATCGGCTAACGGTGTCGCTACGCGTGGAGTTGAACTGCGACGGCGAAGTCTTAATAGTTCCTCATAAACAAGGAATAGGCAACCATCGTAACCATTCGAGTACTAAGGCACTGCTCCATATCGAAGAAGATATTCGAGAGCTTCAATCGGCGAATCGTAGATACAGATCGGGGTATATCGGCGTTAGTCACTATGACAAGCTCTATGAGTATTTTAGGTTTTTTTGCCTTAACACGTTCATTCACTATACAATAGATGAAAATTCATTTGGATTTAAGGCGAATGGGGTCAGTCATTTCTTTGACAAAATTATAAAAAAGGAAATGAATCCTGATGTTCGTAAATACACTCGAGACAGCATTGAGATACGTTCCGGCACTACTAAAAATGTAGTG
>JAGXTB010000125.1 GCA_018334165.1 Sphingomonadales bacterium
CTGGCCCAGCCGGTGCGGCTGGTCGGGCTGACGCTGTCCGCGCTGGAAGAAGAAGAACCTCCGCAAGCCCCGGTCGGCGGACCCAGTCAGGGCACTTTGCCGTTCTGAACCGGGCCCGGAACTTTTTTCGCACCTGTCGCATGCTTCCAAGCCCGTTCAGGTTCACTCGCGTAAATACGGTACCATGGTGACAGCTCAGGCTGTCCGCAATTCGGAGGGATTGAGTTCGATGAAACGCTTTATTTTCGCAGCCACGGCTGCGCTGGCCGCAGCAGCCCTGCCAACCACGGCCAGCGCCGAAGACAAGCTCGTCTATGACGACCTGGTCCACTGCGCCGCCTTCAACAAGGTTATCGCCGATGTCATGGGCAGCGGCGCGGACGGAGCCAAGAACAAGGCCGCGGTCGATACCTACAACACCCAATCACTCGCGCTGATGGCGATCGCCGCGGTGGGTGCCGACAAGACCGCCGAAGTTGTGCTTGGCGACACCAACAAGCGAACCGAAGTCGTGATGACCACAATGCTCGATAAGGCGACCCCCAGCGACTACATCAAGACCAATTTCGACAAATGCACCACAATGGGCAAAGCTGCGGTCTCGATCGTGGAAGATTCCAAAAAAGGCAAATGAACCGCCATCGCTCCCCGGAGGGGGCAGGCCAAGAGGGAGTAAATGAGATGAAGAAGTTTCTGACCGGCGCAATCGGCGCCATCGGCATGCTGGTTGCACCCGTCGCTGCCTCGGCGGCCGACTCGCTGACCTATGAGGAAGTCGCGCACTGCGCCGCCTTCAACCTGTTTGCTTCCGACATCTATGGCGGCGGGAGCGATCCCGAAAAGACCAAAGACAAGTCCGAAAAGTTCAAGAACCAGGCCGTGGCGTTGATGGTGGCCGGGGTCGCGCTGAGCAAGAAGGAAGCCGAAGTCGTGGTCAACGACGTCAAGGCCCGCAAGCAGGTGATGTGGGACATGATCAACGATGCGGACAAGGTCAACAAGCTGATCCAGGACAACACCAAGAACTGCAACATGCTGGGCGAGGTCGCCGCCGAAGCACTGGCCAAGAACACCAAGTAAGCCGCGCCCGCATCGCGGGTGGCACTGAACGGCCCGGAAGCAGCGATGCTTCCGGGCCTCTTCGTTCAGCCTTGCCGCGCCGCTTCCAGCCACTCAGCAAAGCGCGCAGCTAACATCGGAGAGAGGTCGTGCGGCAAAGCGTGGCTCGGAAAGTAGCGCGCCTCGATCACTTCGCGCCCGTCTATCCGCACCTCGCCCTCGGCCAGCCCGGCGACCAGGTGGACGCGATTGACGGTGCCATAGAGCGGCTCCTCGACCTCCGCAAAATGGCGCGCTTCGGTGAGTGCCAGCCCGGTCTCTTCCAGCAGTTCGCGCAAGGCTGCGGCCAGCGGCTCCTCGCCTCGCCCTAGCCCGCCGCCGGGCAGCATCCAGTTGCCGCTGCCATAGGAATGCCGGATCAGCAGGACCTGGCCTTCACCGTCGAAAGCAAAGATCCGGCAGCCTCGCAGCTGGACCCGCGCGATCCGCCACCAGCGCCGCCGCACCCCATGCGCCACACGCAGGGCCGAACGGTGCAGCGGCGGGGGAATCAGGCGAAACATGTGACCGGTTGATGCGCCGCAGATAAGAGCCGCGCAACCGGAAGGTCGTTCTCCCCGCGCTGCGCCGCCTCGAACAGCGCGCGTTTGGCGGTGCCGCGGATCACGAAGATCAGCGCATCGCTATCCAGCAGGGCCGGGATCGTCAGGCTGAGCCGGTCGAACGGCGCTTCGGGCGGTAGCGGGTCGGGGGTCAAGCGGCGCAGCAGCGCGGGATCGCCCACTTGCGGATCGGTGTTGGGGAACAGCGAGGCAATGTGGCCATCCTCGCCCATGCCCAGCCAGGCCAGCGCAAAATGCGGCGGCTGCGCGCCTTCCCGCAGCGCGACCACTGTCGCCCCCAGCGGCTCCAGCGCGGCGCGAATCCGGCCGACATTGCTGGCGGGATGGTCCTCGGCCACGATCCGGTCGTCGCCGGGCCAGACTGCGATCCGCGACCAGTCGATCTGGCTGTCCAGCAGCGCAAGGATCGGGAACGGGGTCGATCCGCCCGGAATGGTGATCGCGATCGCTCCGGGCGCGGCGGCCAAGGCCTTGGCCAGCATGCGCTCCAGCCAGCGGGCCACATCGGCGTTGCTGGCGTCTGGGTGGATCGTGACCTTGCTCATGTCCGCAGCGATAGCACCCCCGAGGCGCGGCGGGAACGCGCGTGCAAAGCTATGCGCTCAGCCAAATGCCAGCCAGGCGGCCAAGGCCAGCAAGACCAGCCCCAGCACGCGGCGGACCAAGGCCAGCGGCCATTGGCGCAGTTGCCCGGCCAGCATCCAGCCCGCCAGCACCGTAACCGAACCCCCGATTGCCCCGCCCAGCGCCGTCCCGGCCGGAAACAGCGAGGCGGCGGCCAGCGCGAAGATCACGAACCGGGCAGCATCTGTCAGCTGCTGAGCCAACAGAACAACACCAAAGGCGAACAGCGATTCGGTCGGTTCGGCCGGGGTCCTGAGCGGGCGCATGACCAGCAGTTCGAGCGCGGCCAAGGCCAGGATCATCGCCACCAGCATGGTCCGCGCCGCCGGAACCAGCATCGGCGTCACTTGCACCCCGGCCCAGCTTGCCGCCGCCGCGCTGGCGCAGGCCGACAGCATCGCCAGCACCAGCACTGCGGGCCGCGCGCCCTGGCCTTCGCTGAGCGAGGCGACCAAGGCCTGATCGCGCGCGCCGATCCCGACCACGATGCTGGCAATGAAGGCAAACAGGAAACCGGACATGGCCGCCGTGCTGACCCGAACCGGCAGTCAGGTCAAGCGGCGAGCAGTTCGGCGAGATCGACGGTGGCGAGGCCGAAGCGTTCGATCAGATCGGCAATGTCGTCGATCCGCGCCATCTCGCCATCGTCGCGCAGGATCGAGCAGATCACCGCCGCATCGCCGGTCCCGGCGCGGCGGCTGAGTTCGATCGCGGCTTCGAGCGCAGCGGGACGCTCGGCCAGCCCGCCCGGTGCGGCGATCAGCGGGAAAACGTGCCCGGGCGAGACCAGGTCGTCGCCGGTGGAGGCCGGGTCGATCGCCACCGCCACGGTCCGCGCGCGGTCGGCTGCCGAAATTCCGGTCGAGACCCCTTCGCGCGCTTCAATCGAGCGGCCGTGCGGGCGGCCCGACTGGCGCTCGGCCCCGGCGTTGATCAGGCTGATCCCCAGCCGCATCGCGTGGCTTTGGGTCAGCGCCAGGCAGATCAGCCCGCGCCCGTGCATGGCCATGAAATTAACCGCTTCGGCATCGGCGTGGCGCGCAGCAACGCAAAAGTCGATGTCGCCGCCGCGCAGCTTGTCGCCGGTCAGGACCACGACTTTTCCGGCCGCCAGCGCAGTTAGTGCGGTCTCAAGGCTCATGACGCTGTCCCGGCAAAGGCCTGTGCCCCGCGCAACACTTGCCCACCGACCATCTCAAGCTGCATCCGTGCGCGATCTTCAAGGCACTCGCCATCGGGCGAGAACAGCCCCTGATAGGTCCGGATCGTCGCGCCCATCGGGGTTGGCCAGCCGCGCAGGGCATGTACAATCGCGCGCATGGTGATCAGCGTGCTCATCGTCGCCTGGTCGCCATAGGCAGTGGCGATCAAGCCGACCGCGCGGCCATCGAGATAGGGCCGCTCGTCCTTCGAGAGGTCCTCAAGGAAATCGAGCGCGTTCTTGACCAGCCCCGAGATCGTGCCGTGATAGCCCGGCGCGGCGATCAGCAGGCCGTCAGCCGCGCGGACCGCCTCAACCAGCTCGCGCCCGTCGCCTTCGACATGCGCGGCACCGCGGTAATGCGGCAGGCGCGCGAGGTATTCCCCGCCGAACACGGACACCTCTGCCCCGCCCGCTGCGGCGCTGGCAGCAGCAAGCCGCAGCGCCTGTTCGGTGGTGGAGCCGGGGTTGACGGTCCCGCCGATTGCTACGATCCGGATGGTCATTCCTAAAGCACCAAAGGCCCGTGCTGCAATTGCGGCAGCACATAGCGCGCGAACATATCGCACTCATTGACGTGCGGATAGCCCGACAGGATGAAGGCCTCCATGCCCAGGTCCTGATAGGCCTTGAGCTTGGCGATCACCTGGTCCGGCGTGCCGACAATCGCCGCCCCGCAGCCCGAACGGGCGCGGCCGATCCCGGTCCACAGGTTGTCCTCGACAAAGCCGTCGCCATCGGCGGCGCTGCGCAGTTCCTGTTGGCGCTGGACGCCGTAATTCTTGGCATCGAGCGACTTCTCGCGGATCGCCTTGCCGGCGTCTTCGTCCAGCTTGGACAGCAGTCGGTCGGCATATTGGCGCGCTTCGTCCTCGGTCTCGCGGACGATCACGTGGGCGCGGTAGCCGAACTTGAGGCTGCGGCCCTTGGCGGCGGCGCGGGCCTTCATGTCGGTCACCACTTCGCGGACATTGTCCATGGTATCGGGCCACATCAAATAGACGTCGGCAGCTTCGGCGGCGCATTCGCGCGCTTCGTTGGAAAGCCCGCCGAAGTAGAACGCCGGACACTTGCCCGAAAGCGTCGAGATTCGCGCCGGATCGAGCTTGAGGTTGAAAAACTCGCCCTGAAAATCGAGGTGCTCGCCATTGAGCAGCGTGCGGACGATTGTCATGATCTCGGTCCCGCGGCGATAGCGCGGAGCGCTGTCCAAGGTCTCGCCCGGCATCGGCGAGGAGATGATGTTGACGTTGAGGCGTCCCGCGTTGCCCGACGCGTCCGGCCCCAGGATCCGGTCGAGCGTGGCGATCCGGCGCGCCAGTTGCGGCGGCCAGTCTTCGCCCATGCGGGTGGCCCAGAGCAGCTTGATCCGCTTCACCTGCGTTGCAACCGCAGCGGCAAAGATCGTCGTATCCAGACCCAGCTCATAGCCCGAAGGCAGCAGGATGTTGTCGAACCCGCCCTCTTCGGCGCGCAGCACGATATTGCGGCAATGCTCCCAGCTCGACTTGAGCGCGGGATCGGGCACGCCGAGGAATTCATAGTCATCGTCGCACAGCGCGGAAAACCACGAGATTTCACACTGTTGGGTCATGGCAGGGGTACTCCTCGTGCGGCGACCAGCACCGCGTACCAGTCGGTCCGGGTCCACTGGACGGTCAATGCTTGCGCTCCTTCGGCGATCCGTTCGGCCTGCTGCGATCCGATGATCGGGACAATCCCCGCCGGATGCGCCATCAGCCAAGAATAGGCCGCGACCGAACGCGACACGCCCTGTTCGGCGGCCACCCGGTCGAGCTCGGCAATGACCCCACGTTCGCGGTCATTCGACTCGCTGGTAAGCCGCCCGCCGCCCAAGGGCGACCAGGCCAGCGGGGTCAGACCCAGCATCATCGCCTGATCGAGCTCGCCGTTTTCGAAGCAGTCGATCCTGAGGGGACTGATCTCGGGCTGGGTCGCGACCAGCTTGTTGCCAAGGAACTGATTGAGCGCGGCGATCTGCGGCATGGTGAAGTTCGACACGCCGACAGTGCGGATCTTGCCCGCCGCCACCGCATCATCAAGTACCCGCGCCACTTCCTGCGGGTGGGCCAGGATATCGGGGCGGTGGATCTGGTAGAGGTCGATGCAATCGGTCTTGAGCCGCCGCAGCGAAGCATCGAGCGCGGCGTTCAGGTATTCCGCGCTCTGGTCATAGGGCAGCGGCGGCATGATCCCGCCCTTGCTGGCCAGCACCATCCGGCCGCGCAAGGCGGGCTCGGCGGCGAGCACTTCGCCCAGCAGCGCTTCGGCATCACCGAACCCGGTTGTCCCGTCGGGTCTTGGGCCGCTGAACCCATAGATGTCGGCAGTATCGAGCAGAGTGATCCCGGCATCGAGCGCGGCATGAACCAGCTTTGCGGCCTCGGCGGCGCTGCGTCCGCCTTCGGCCAGGCGCCACATTCCCCAGGCAATCGGCGATATCGCGACCCCGCCGGGTCCAAGCGTGCGGGTAGCAGGAGGCAGTGGCAATTGGCTCATGAGGTCTTCCTGGTTGGCGGCGCGACCGAAGCGCGCTCGACTAGTCTATGGGGCAGGCGGCGATGGGTGATATCGCCCCCGGCGATGAGAATCTCGGTGGCCGAACGGGCGAGGTCGGCCATCGGCTGGTGGATCGTGGTGAGCGGCGGCCAGACGGTGCGGGCGAGCGTGGTATCGTCAAAGCCCGCGACCGAAAGCTCGCCCGGCAAGTCAATCCCGCGATCGTGCGCCACGGCCAGCACGCCCGCGGCCATATCGTCGTTCGAGGCGAAGATCGCGGTCGGACGCTCGGGCAAGTCAAGCAGCGCATTGCCGCCGCGCACGCCGCTGTCAAAATCGAACTCGCCCTCGCAAACCAGTGAAGGCTCAAACGCAATCCCGACCCGGTCGAGCGCGCGGCGATAGCCGAACAGGCGGTCGTTCGAACCGGCATGGCTCGGGTGGCCCTTGATGAAGCCGATCCGCCGGTGGCCCGCGTTGATCAGGTGGGTGGTCATGTCATCGGCGGCCTGCGCATCGTCCATGAAGACCGAGCTGGTCAGTGCGTGGTTGGTCCCCGGCGATATGCGAACAAACGGAATGTCGAGCGCGTCGAGCGCGCGCAGCACCGGCTCGCAATCGGTCACCGGCGAAGACAGGATGATCCCGTCAACATGGGTCTCGGTGACCAGCCCGCGGACCTGTTCGCCCACTGCCGGATCTGCAACATCGACCGGCTGGGCCAACAGGCGAATCCCGTGCGCCTTGCAAGTCTCCCAGCAGCCGGTCTGGATCTGGAACATGTAGTAAGGACTGTGGTTGTCATAGATCAGCGCGATCTGATTGCTCTTCGCGCCTGAGAGGATCCGCGCGGCGATGCTGGGGCGAAAGTCAAGCTCGCTCATCGCCGCTTCGACCCGCGCCTTGGTATCTGCGCTGACATAGGGATGGCCATTGAGCACGCGGCTGACGGTCTTGACCGCCACCCCGGCCTTGGCCGCGACATCGCGGATATTCGAACGCTCGCTCATTGCCCCAGCACCCCTGCCAGCCCGGCGCACAGCGCCGCAAAGGCACTGTCCGGACGATAGAACACCGGCGGCTGGCCGATCGGGGCGGGCACGGTGTGCATGCCGGGGGCGAAGTCTGCGCCGCTCCAGCAATGCCGCCAGAGCCCTTCGCCCGGAAGGATCACCTGACGCTCCCCAGCCCCCGCCTCGATCACCGGCGCCACCAACAGGTCGGCACCGTAGAGGTATTGGTCCTGACAGGTCCAGAGCGCGGGGTCGTCAGGATAGTGGAGGAACAGCGGACGCTGTGCGGGCAGGCCTTGTTCTGCCGCTTCGTTACAGAGGTGCCGGACATAGGGCGCCAGGTGCGCATGGACCCGGCTCCAGCGGGCGAAGCAGGCGAGCAACTCCTCGCTGCTGTCGTATTGCAGGTTGTCGTCGGGGCGGTTGCCTTCGTGGCTGCGCATCACCGGCGCAAAGGCCGCGAGCTCGCACCAGCGCTCCAGCAGTTCGGCGGTGCGGATATTGCCGAGTAGCGAGGTATAGCCGCCGCAGTCCGAGTGGCTGTAGGCATTGCCCAGCAGGCCCGCCGAAAGCGCTGCGGTGATCACCGTGCCGATCCCGTCGTGGCGGGTGAAGTCGACTGACTGGTCCCCGGCCCATAGCAGCGGGCAATGCGCCTGCACGCCCGAGAAGCCCGCGCGCATGAAGAACACCGCCTCGCCGGTCTTGCCTCGGCTCTCGACCGCGCGGGCGTTGACTTCAGCCCACAGCACCGGCCAGCGGTTGTGCGCTTCCATCGGGTCCGAGCCATCGGCCAGCCGCACGTCGGTGGGCAGGTACTCGCCGAAATCGGCCATCCACCCGGCCATGCCGATATCGAGCATTTCCTGCCCCAGCACCTTTTCGGCGAACCAGGCGCAAGTCTCTTCGCGGGTGAAATCGAGCACCCCGCAATCGAACTCGCCGAAATCGACCAGATAGGGCTCGTCGTTGTCCGGGCGCAGGCAGAAATGGCCCCGCTCGGCGGCTTCCTCATAGAGGATCCCGTCATTGGCGAGGTACGGGTTGGCATAGCCCAGGAACCGGATCCCGCGCGCGGCCAAGGCCGCGATCCGGCCCGGCAGGTCGGGATAGCGCTGGTCCGAACGCCGCCAGTCCCAGAACAGGCGGCGGCCAAAGCTGGTTTCGCGGATCCCGGCCCAGTCCTCGCACCATACGCCGGTGACAGGCGTGCCAGCCGCAATGAATCGCTCAAGCCGTTCGAAACTGCGTGCGCCGTCTTTCAGGCCGACGATCGTGCCGCCAATTGCCCAGTCGGGCAGTGGCGGCTGGCGGCCGAAGCGGGTGGAAAGCTGGCCAACCAGGTCCTGCGGGCCATCGGCGGCGAACAGTTCGAACGCGGTTCGGGCGGCCCAAACCTCGACCCGGTGCGCGGCGGGGTCGGTGAAATCGAGTACGCTGTAAGCCTCGGCCTGGCAATGCACCGCCAGCCAGCGCGAGGTCAGGAAAGTCGGCTGCGGGTAATTGGTGTTCCAGTAATCGCCCCCGGCCATCCCGCCGAGGTCCATCATCTGGGTCAGTTCGGTTGACTTGTCGCGGCCCACTCCCGGCTCGCTGGTCCAGATCGGATAGCGGCGGCCCTGGAGCGCCAGATAGCTCATCTGCTCGCCCCCGCCCCAGACCGATTCGCCCGCTTCGGCGTGGAACCTGATTTCGATCCGGTCAAAGCCGGGCAGCAGCAGTTCGACTTGCAGCACATTGCCGGCCAGCGCGAGTCGCGCCGCCGGGGCGCCGCCGTCAAACAGGGTGACGCTTTCGCCGAAAAGCTCGGATTTCTGCGGCTCGATTCGGCCGGTCGGCGCGTCCTCGATCCGGAAATTGCCGCGGTACATCTCCACTTGCGGCGCACCGCGGGCCATGGCCACCGCCGGACAATCAGCACGATGCGACAGCACCAGCCGGCCCGCGCAATGCAGGTCGAAGCCGTCCGCACTCTCCGAAAATCCGCAGTTCACGGCAACCGGCACCCCTCTCAACGCCTATCGTGTAAACATGCCACAGTTCGCACTGTCACTCGATATGACACCGCTTGACATATCGAGCGGTTCGAAGCATTTCAAGGGGCAAGCGGAACGGGCTGTTGGCCTGCGAGTCCGCACAGGTTGAATCAACCGGCGAACGATCAATCGCGCCGGAATACGGGAGGAAGTCTGATGAAATCCATGCTTCGCGCCAGCTCCGCGCTCACAATCGCCGGGCTTTCGCTGATTCTCGGGGCCGCTCCGGCCCTGGCGCAAGATGCCGCCGCCGCTGCGGACGAAGTCGCCGAATCGACAGAAATCGTGGTCACTGCGCAAAAGCGCGAAGAAAACCTGCAAGAGGTGCCCTTGGCGATCTCGGTGGTTGGCGGCGAAGCGCTGGCCAATTCGGGTTCATTGACCCTTGAAAACGCCCAGTACCTGGTGCCCAGCCTCAACTTCCGCAAGGCGGGTACCACGCTGAACCAGGCGCTGTTCCTGCGCGGGGTGGGCACGATCAACTTCTCGATCGCGGCTGAACCCTCGGTCGCGGCAGTGCTCGACGGCGTCGTGCTGAGCCGCGCGGGCGAAGGCTTCACCGACCTGTTCGACGTTGAGCGGATCGAAGTGCTGCGCGGCCCGCAGGGCACGCTGTTCGGCAAGAACGCTTCGGCCGGTGTGGTTTCGATCGTCACCAAGCGCCCGAGCAAAAATTTCGAAGGCACGGTTGAAGCATCGTGGGGCGAAGGCAACGAACTGCGCGGCCGCGCCACGGTCAACCTGCCGATGGGTGAGAACCTGCGTTCGCGCTTCACCGCGTTCTACAGCGAATACGATGGCAACATCTGGAACCTGACCACCAACAGCAAGGTCAACGGCTACAAGCACTATGGCCTGCGCGGCGTAGTCGAAGCCGATCTGGGTGAAACCGTGACGCTGACCCTGCGCGGTGACTGGCGCAAGGCCGATGACAATTGCTGCGCCGAAATCATCGGCACCGCGCCCAGCAACGCTGCCGCACTGGCCCTCGCCGGCGCGCCCTTCCTGGGCGACCAGAGCCGCACTGTGAAGCAGAACCTGGTCACCGCGACCCAGGAAGAAAGCTGGGGCGTATCGCTGCAGGCCGATATTGAGCTGGGCGAACACAACCTGACCTCGATCACTTCGTACCGCGGCTGGGACAACGTCGAAATCCGCGACGGCGACTGGCTGGACCAGCCCTATGTCGGGCTCAACCAGCTGCACGACTTCGGCCCGCAAAAGTCGAACACCTTCACCCAGGAACTGCGGATCGCTTCGCCGACCGGCCAGTTCCTCGAATATGTGCTGGGGGCCTACTATTCGCGCGCCGATTCGGACCGCACGTTCAGCCGCTCGGTGATCACTTGCTCGGCCTCGACCCTGCCCACCGCTGGCGGCGTCACCCCGTGCTCGACTGCCCCTGGCGTTTCGACGATCACCCAGCCCTTCGGCTCGGCCGATTTCGGTTCGGTGTTCAAGAACTTCGCGGTGTTCGGGCAAGCCACGTTCAACATCAACGACGATTTCCGCCTGATCGGGGGTCTGCGTTGGACCACCGATCAGCTTGACGTCTATCACATCCGCCGCACCACCCTGGCTGGTCCCGGCGTTGGCGGCAACTTCGACGCTGGCGTGTATAACAATGGTGCGCTGCAGCCGCCGCCGCTGACCGGCTTCCTGCCTGGCGTGTCGAATGGCATTCCCTTCACCACCAACACCTCGAACGACAACTTCTCGGGCAAGGTGGCTGCTCAGGTCGACTTCAACGACGACATGATGGGCTATGTCAGCTACACCCGTGGCTACAAAGGTCCGGCTTACAACGTGTTCTTCAACATGGCTTCAATCCACACCAATGTGATCGAGCCGGAAACCGCCGATGCCTATGAAATCGGCCTCAAGAACACGCTGCTGGACGGGGATCTGACGGTCAACATTGCGGGCTTCTATGCCAAGTATGAGAACTATCAGGCCAACAGCCCCGACTTCGTCAATGGTGTGCGCACCACCCGCCTGATCAATGCAGGCGTTGTCACCACCAAGGGCTTCGAGCTCGACTTTGTTGCCCGCCCGGCCCGCAACTTCACCGTCACCGGTGCCGTTGCCCATACCCAGGCACGGGTTGATGAGTTCTTCCTGCCGCCGGGCGCCAATCCGGCCGATCTGATCGCTTCGGGAACCCCGCTGGCCAATGCGCCGGACTGGAAGGTTTCGCTGGGCGCGCAGTATCTGTGGGAAACCGGCGGCTTTGCCAATGTCGAGCTGAACGGCGATGTGTCGATGCAGTCGGACCAGCTCAACGAGCTGAGCCCCTCGGCGCTGGTCCGGCAGATGACCACGATCGACGGCTATTCGATCACCAACCTGTCGATCGCGCTGGTTGAGCCGGACGAAAAGTGGCGCGTCTCGCTGCAGGTCAAGAACGTGTTTGACCAGTCGTTTGCTTCGTCGATCGTTTCGGGCGGACCTGGCGGATCGTTCCGCTATATTATCCCGCGTGAAGCCGATCGCTATGTTACCGTCAGCGTACGGTTCAACTTCTGAGGTCGTTGTGGCATTCGAGTTGCAGGCCCAGTCTTTCAAGCATGAGGGCTTTGCTGCTTTCCCCGGCATTCGTGCCGGGGAAGCACTCGATTGCTGCAAGGCGGTGAACACGTGAGCTTCGCTTGACCCGGATCTCGCCAGGCAGAAGCTGGGCCTTGTTCGCCGTGCTGTGTGCGGCGGGCATTTTCAATGCCATGGATCGCCCGATCATCGCGATCCTCAAGCCCGACATGTCGGCCGACTTTGGCTGGACCGACAAGGATTTCGGCGATCTGGGCTTCTACACCCAGGTTGCCGCGGCGGTTTCTTTCCTGTTCACCGGCTGGCTGGTTGACCGGCTTGGCGTGCGCAAATCGATGATCGGCGGGGTGACTGCCTGGAGCCTGGCGGCGATGGCGCATGGCTGGGCGGTTACCACCGCGCACGTAGTCGCAGCGCGGGTCGGGCTGGGCGCTACCGAAGCGGTGCAGACCCCGCTGACGATCAAGACCGTCGCGACGCTGTTCGAACCCAACCAGCGCTCTTTCGCTTTTGGCGTGGGCACAGCAATCGCCAGTCTGGGGACGATCGCCCTGCCGTTCTTCATCCCCCTGCTGGCAGCGATGTTCGGTTGGCGCGGTGCGCTGATTTTCGGCGGGGTGGCGGGCTTCATCGCCTTGGCGGTTTGGCTGGCCCTGGCCTGGGGCATCAAGTTCGACGATTCCGCCGAAGACGAAACGCTGGACTACAATGACGATGCCGCACCCTATGGTCCGATCCTGCGCGAGAAGCGGACCTGGGCGATCTGTGTGGCCAAGGCGATTTCCGACGCGACCTGGTGGTTCATCGGTTTCTGGCTGGCCGATTTCTATCGCAAGCAGTTCGGGCTGACCACGCAGGAGCTCGCCGTACCCCTGGCGCTGGCCTTTACCGGCTCGGCGCTGGGCGCGCTCTATGCGGGCTGGATATCGACCCGCTTGCTTGAGCGCGGCTGGTCGGTAAACCGCGTGCGCAAGACGGTGATGCTGGTTTCGGCGCTTGTCGTTGTGCCGCTGCCGCTGGTGCTGACCCTCAACAGCTTCTGGCCCGTGGCGATCATGATGGGGCTGGTGATGGCCGGCCACCAGGGCTTCTCGCTCTCGATCTTCGCCACGATCACCGACGTTGTGCCGCGTGCGAAAGTTGGCCGCGTCACCGCATTCGGCGCCTTCATGGGCAATATGGGCGGCGCGGGGATCGTCAAACTGACCGGCATCCTGCTGGTCGGTGGCTACGGCTATACCCCGCTGTTCCTGTTCGCCGCCGTCTCCTACCTGATCGCGCTCGCCTGGCTGCACCTGCTGCTGCCGGAGATCCGGCGGCCCGAGCTCTCTCCCGCGCCGGCCCGGTTCGTCACCTAGGCCTGGCCCACGTCGCTGCGCGTGACGAGGAGCGATTATGACACCGCAAGACAGATTCGCTCTTGATGCGGTCGAAATGCGCTGCGCAGCAAGCCGCTTGAGGTTTCATCGCCTGAACCTGCAAGGGTCCGGACGCACGCAAACCAACTGTGAAAACTGGAGCGGGCGAAGGGATTGCGTCCTGCCTGATGCTGGTCGCCGCATCATCGGCCTGACCATCGCCTACCGCTTGGGTGCAGTCCTGGATGGTCGCCAATGATCCTCCACTGCCCACATCGATGATCGCATCAGCGTCGAGGATCGTGTCCGAACCGTCCTCGATCATGCTGCCTGTTCCATCGCAACCTTGATCCGATGCACGGTGCCGACACCGACGCACATGGCCTTTGCAGTCGCGTTGATCGATCGCCCTGCAATGAGTGATTGGCGAATCTTCTCGGCCTTGCTGGCATCGAGGGGCTTCCTGCCCAATACCTTCCCCGCCGCCCGAACACGGGCCAATGACGACTTCACACGCTCTGAGATCATGGCCCGTTCGAACTCTGAGAAGACACCCAACATTTGGAACATGGCACGCCCCGAAGCCGTCGATGTATCGAGCGCTTGGACATGGAGGTAGAGATCGACGCCCTTCGAGTTGAGGTCGCCCAACAACGACACGAGGTGCTGCAAGGATCGGCCCAAGCGGCAGACGCTCCAACTGGCCACCATGTCGAACTCGCGTCTCGTGATGGCCTTCAACATGGCGTCGAGGCCAGCACGCTGATCTCTGCCCTTCGCCCCACTGACCCCTTCAAGCCGATCTCAGGGTTGAACCAATCTCTGATCTACCCAGCCCCACCATGGAGGCTGCGGACTCCAACTCATAGCGGGCCGTTGCTTCGTCCAGAACGCCACCAGCGACTAACTGCGCGATGGCAAATGCGCTGGCGTTAAGCTGGTGGTTCGATCAGGGACATATCCCCCGTCGAAGGGCATCCCTTCCCAAACAGTGTCGGAGACATCTTGAATCGGGGGCTGCGGCGGCCCGCCTTCGGCCTGAGCGAGCACTCGCGCCTTTTCCTGCGCAAACTCGTCGTCGGACAGCGCCCCCTTTTCCTTGAGGGCGAACAGACGATCGATCTGGCCCAGATCGTCCATGGCCTACGCGCCACACTCCATGGTGACGGGAATCGAAACCCAGCTACCGTCGAAAATCTTGAGGTAGGCGGGGTAACGCTCCCCCTCCTCGATGTTCTCGCGACTCCCTTGTCGTTCACCGATTTCCACGACAAGGCTCTTCTCGGGGCCATCATCAGCAGAGAACGGACCTACACCAATCCCGTCCGTTTCCTCGACCTTGCGAAGCTTACCCTTGAATCGCAGCGCTGCCTTGCCTTCTGTATAGAAGACCCTCTGCCCCGCTGCATTAAAAGCTGTGCATGATGCCCCGCCTTGCGCCCAAGCGAGGTCGCTGTCGGTCAGGGGGGACAGCGATGCCTGACTACCCATTGGCTGCTCAACTGCGGCAAAATCGCATGAATGGCCTTCACAGCTACCGAGAATCTGCGATCCGAACCACGCGTTCCGCAGGACATCGGTTCTGCCGTCGTTGATGGTAGCGGCGAATCGGCCAGCCCCATTCAACTCGACCGCGATGATCGATCTGCTGTCCCCGCACAGGTGAGCGGTGCAATTTTCCCAAACAAGGATTTCCTTGCCATTGATGCGCGTGATCACGCTCGGGGTCTGCGGGCCGTTCAGGGTCTGATCGAAGGAGCCCTTTCGGCTCAGGCCGACAATGGGATCAAGCGTCGATCCTCGAAGCGAATCGTCATAAATCTTGCCGAGGAGTTCCGCCTTCGAAGGAGTGCGTGCAGCTTCTGTCGGCTTGATCGAAGAGCCATCCATGCTTCCTACCGCGTCGGTTGAGGCGACACTGGTTGTTAGCGTCTGCTCGTCTGGCGAAGACTGCCACGCAAAATAACCAAGGGCGGCGGCGCAGATAACGGCCAATCCGCCAAGTGCAGGCTTCACCCAACTGCGCGATTTCGTGGTTTCCTCGAATCCTTCATGGTCTGGCTGAGTTTGCTCAACTGGTTCAGCGGGCAGGTCCATCGCCGATGATTGATCGAGAATGCGTAGCTTTTCTGCCTGAAACTCTTCTTCGGTAAGAACACCCTTCTCCCTGAGGGCGAACAGGTGCGATGCACGGACAGGTCATTGAAAGGCTTTCGGCTAAATCCAATGTGGCCAAAGAGCGAATGGATTGGGAAGTTTCGATGGGGCAAGACCGCATGATAGCGGGTCAGCTTTATGGCCGTGATTTGCAGGCCATTACGAGATCGTTCAAAGCTGATTTGGATCAAGGGGCATCGAGTGTCTTGAAAGACTGTGGAAATGCAAAGCGACAGATCAAATCAAAGGTTGCGGATATCGACGGCATTGCCGTTGGAACGCTATCTGTCTGCTATTCGGCGGCGTCAGACTTGGAGAAATTAGCGAAACTGGGTCTGGCGAAGAATCTTAGGTCGTGTTGACAAAAGTCTTCAACCAAAGCCGTGAAGCGGCGAGGTTGAGGAAGC
>JAGXTB010000126.1 GCA_018334165.1 Sphingomonadales bacterium
CGACAGTCTCGGCAGCGTCAGCTTCATCGCCAGCGTCTTCGCTGCCGCCTTCGCCGTTCACGGCCTCGCCGTCACCGCGACCCTTGCCGCCGCGCCGGCGCCGACCGCGCCGACGCCGCTTGCGTGGTGCTTCGTCGCCTTCAGCGCGCGGCTCGCGACCTTCTTCACGCTCGCCGTCGTCGTCTTCGGAATCGTCGTCATCGCTGCCTTTGTCGCTTTCAGCGCGCGGTTCGCGTTCGTCACCGCGATCGCGTCCGCCGCGCCGACGGCGGCTGCGGCGGCGTTTCCCGCGACCTTCGCCCTCGTCTTCGCTGCGTTCTTCGGCTTCGAATTCGTCCTCTTCCTCGATCACATCGTCATCGTCTTCCTCGATCACGATAGGCTCGAACTTGGGCACGAATTCGGGGCGCGGGCCGGACGAGGCAACGCGCATCTTGGCGCCTTCATTCTCGCCTTCGGGCAGCACTTCGACGCGCACGCCGTAACGCTCTTCGATCTCGGCAAGATCGCTGCGCTTGGCGTTGAGCAGGTAAACCGCCGCTTCGGTGCTGGCATAGAGCGAGATCTGCGTACCCTTGCCCTTGGCCGCTTCTTCCTCGATCAGGCGCAGCGCGGAAAGACCGGCGCTGGAGGCGGTGCGGACCAGGCCGGTGCCGTCGCAGTGCGGGCAGCCGCGGGTGGTCGCTTCGAGCACGCCGGTGCGCAGGCGCTGGCGGCTCATTTCCATCAGGCCGAAGCTGGAGATCCGGCCGACCTGGATCCGGGCGCGGTCGTTCTTGAGCGCGTCCTTCATCGCCTTCTCGACCTTGCGGACGTTCGAGCCGTATTCCATGTCGATGAAGTCGATCACGACGAGGCCGGCCATGTCGCGCAGGCGCAGCTGCCTGGCGATTTCGCGCGCGGCTTCAAGGTTGGTGTTGAGCGCGGTCGCCTCGATCCCGTGTTCCTTGGTCGAACGGCCCGAGTTGATGTCGATCGAGACCAAGGCCTCGGTCGGGTTGATCACGATGTAACCGCCGCTCTTCAGCTGGACCACCGGATCGTACATTGCGCTCAGCTGATCTTCGGCGCCGTAACGCTGGAACAGCGGGACCGGATCGGCGTAGGCCTTCACCTTCTTCACGTGGCTGGGCATCAGCAGCTTCATGAAGTCGCGCGCGGCGCGGTAGCCATGCTCGCCTTCAACCACCACGTCTTCGATGTCGCGGTTGTAGATGTCGCGGATCGCGCGCTTGATCAGGTCGCTGTCCGAATGGATCAATGCCGGGGCGACGCTGCCCAGCGTGGTTTCACGGATCCCGTCCCACAGGCGGGCGAGGTAATCGAAATCGCGCTTGATCTCGGTCTTGGTGCGCTGGAGCCCGGCGGTGCGGACGATGCAGCCCATCGACTTGGGCAGGTCAAGCTCGGCAATCACGGTCTTGAGCCGCTTGCGGTCAGAGGACGAGCTGATCTTGCGGCTGATCCCGCCACCATGGCTCGAATTGGGCATCAGCACGCAGTAGCGGCCGGCCAGGCTGAGGTAGGTGGTCAGCGCCGCGCCCTTGTTGCCGCGTTCTTCCTTGACCACCTGGACCAGCAGCACCTGGCGGCGCTGGATCACGTCCTGAATCTTGTAGCGGCGGCGCAGCGCCATGCGCTTGGCGCGCAGTTCGTCGGCTTCCTTGGCGTGGCCGCGGTTACCGCCCTGACGGCGACGGCCCCGGCCACGACCGCGACGCTGGTCGCCGTTATCTTCGCCACCTTCGTCGCCCTGTTCGCCTTCGTCTTCGCCTTCATGGTCGAAGCCGTTCTCGACATGGCCGTCTTCAATGGTGGCGACTTCATCCTTTTCGTCGGTGTCGACTTCGGTCAGCCCGCCGTCATCGTCGTGATGGTGGTCGTGGCTGGTCCCGGCCAGTTCGTCGGCGAAGCTTTCGGCCATTTCGTCGTCGCCGACGAAATCTTCCTCACCTTCGGCGATGGCGCGAAGGGCAGCCTCTTCCTCGGCGTGAGCGGCTTCTTCCGCCAGCAGCTGCTCGCGGTCTTCCTTGGGGATCTGGTAGTAGTCGGGATGGATTTCGCTGAAGGCCAGGAACCCGTGCCGATTGCCGCCAAAGTCGACAAAAGCCGCCTGCAGCGAGGGTTCTACCCTGGTAACCTTGGCTAGATAGATATTGCCCTTGATCTGCTTGTGTTCGGCAGATTCAAAGTCGAACTCTTCAATCCGGTTGCCTTTGAGCACCGCCACCCGGGTTTCTTCCTGGTGGCGCGCATCGATAAGCATGCGCATGGTCATTATGAATTCTCCGTGCGCGCCGATAGGGGACCGGCCCGTGAC
Organism: Sphingomonadales bacterium; assembly: GCA_018334165.1. Classification (GTDB taxonomy): domain Bacteria; phylum Pseudomonadota; class Alphaproteobacteria; order Sphingomonadales; family Sphingomonadaceae; genus Novosphingobium. The sequence goes on from JAGXTB010000126.1 coordinate 2,321, forward strand.
GGGCGTCTCCTGAACTGGCGCGGCTGTATGCGGGACTTCCGCGCCGCGCCGGGATAAACCGGAGCGCGGGCGCGGATGTATCGGTGGTGCCGGGGCCAAATGCGGCTCCGGCGGCGATGTGTGTGTCTGCATCAGCGAAGAGGCGCGGCAGGTAAGGGCACGCGCAACGGGCCGCCTTCACCACCAGAACCCCTTGGGTTCGCGGCGGAAATGACGGTGCGAGGCTCTTCATCGATACATCAACCTGTTGATCCGGGGTCTAAAAATGCCCGAATTCTCTCCCCGAAGCGGTTTGATCTGCTGCGGTTGGCGGTTGGTTAGCATCGCTTCGCGCGGGCGGCAAGTTTGTTACACCACTCGAACTGGCGATTGCGCGCGTGGCCCCTCTTGACTAGGCAGGCAGGCAATGCGCCGGGTCCTGCTGCTCTTGCTGGCTTTTGTCACGCCTCTGGCGGTGTTCGCGGCTATGGTCATGGCTGACCGCATGTTCGGCCGTCCGGGGCGCGGCCTCGACTATGTGCTGAGTATCGACCTGACCCCGGCCGATACACGGCTACCCAAGATCGAGGGGCCGCTCGATTCCAGCAGGCCATTGGTGGTGATCGATGCCGGGCACGGCGGCAAGGACCCGGGCGCGGGGGCGGGCGAACCCAAGGAAAAGGACCTGGTGCTGGCGCTCGCACTGGCGCTGCGCGACGAATTGCTGAAGCAGGGCGGGGTGCGGGTGGCACTGACCCGCAGCGACGATACCTATTTGCTGCTGGGCGAACGCCCGGCGGTCGCCCGCCGCCTGGGGGCAGACCTGTTCATCTCGATCCATGCTGATAGTACCGAAGTGGAAAGCGGGGCGCTGGGCGCCAGCGTGTACACCCTGTCGGACAAAGGCAGCAACGAAGCCGCCGAACGCATGGCTGCGCGCGAAAATGCTGCCGATGAGATCAACGGTATCCGGATCTCCAACCAGAGCGACGATGTGAACACGATCCTGGTCGATCTCTCGCAAGGGCAGAGCCTGGCCCATTCGCAGCTGTTTGCAGCGCTGCTGCTGCGCGAGGCGCGGGGCACCATGCCGCTCAAGGACGCCGAGCCGCAATCGGCGGCCTTTGCCGTGCTCAAGTCGCCCGACGTGCCCTCAATCCTGTTCGAAACCGGCTATATCAACAACCCGCTCGACCTGGCGCGGCTGATGGCGCCAAATGGCCGCAAGGCCTTGGCCGAAAGCACGGCGCGCGCGATCAAGGTCTTTTTCGCGCGCACCGCAGCCGATCGGGCAAAGTGATGCAAACCAACTGGCAAATCGCGCGTCGCCCGTGCTAGGACCGCTTCGCTATGGCTGAACCAGACGATCAAGGCTCCAGGTCCGTAAGGCTGCGCATTCGCCGCGAGGCGGGCGGTTTATGGGGGCGGATCAAGGCGTTCTTTGCCGACGGGCTTGAGCGGTTTCGCCAGACCCGCTTCCACGCCTGGCACCAGGCGCGCTGGGAAGCGAGCAAGCGGTTCCGGATCGCCAACTATGTGCTGGGCGGCCTCATGGCCTTCACCCTGGTGCTTTATGTTGCGGTGACCTGGAACCTGCCCTCGGCCAAGTCATTGCTGACTTACCAGCCGCCACTGCCGACCATGGTGCGCGGCGCGACTGGCGATATCGTTCACTCCTATGCCCGCGAACGCCGGGTCCAGCTGCGCTTCGTCGATTTCCCCAAGCCGCTGATCAACGCCTATCTCTCGGCCGAGGACAAGACCTTCTGGACCCACGGCGGGATCGATTACCCGGGCTTTGCTGGTGCGGTTATCGACTATGTCTCCAAGCTTGGCTCGGGCCAGCGCGCGGTGGGCGGCTCGACGATCACCCAGCAGGTCGCCAAGAATATCCTGATCGGCAACGAATATTCGATCACCCGCAAGCTCAAGGAAATGGTCCTGGCGCGGCGGATCGAAAGCGTGCTGACCAAGCAGCAGATCCTCGAACTCTATTTCAACGAAATCCCGCTGGGCCGCCAGGCGTTCGGGGTTCAGGCCGCCAGCCAGGCCTATTTTGGCAAGGACCTCGACAAGCTGACGCTGGCCGAAAGCGCGTTCCTCGCCACGCTGCCGCAGGCCCCGGAAAAATTCGGCCGGGCCAAGTTTGCGGGCGAGGCGCTGGAACGGCGCAACTGGATCCTGGGCCAGATGGTCAAGAACGGTGCGATCACCGAAGCCCAGGGGGCCGAGGCCAAGGCCCAGCCGCTGGTGCTGATTCCGCGCCGGGCGGAAAGCTGGGACCCGGCCAACGGCTATTTCGTCGAAGAAGTGCGCCGCCAGCTGATCGCCAAATATGGCGAGAATGCCGAGAACGGGCCGAACAGCGTCTATGCCGGCGGGCTGTGGGTGCGTACCTCGCTCGATCCCGAACTGCAGAAGGCGACGCAAGACGCACTGCGCTCAGGGCTGATGCGCTATGGCGGCGGGCGCGCTTTCACCAAACCGATCGCGAAAGTGAAGGTCGACAAGGATGCCTGGCAAAGCCAGATCGCGCTGCTCGGCAAATCGGTCAATTACCTCGACTGGCGGGTCGGGCTGGTGATCGAGCGTCAGGGCGCTCGCGCAACGATCGGTTTCGCCGATGGCGTCAAGGGTCCGCTGATCGGTGCGCCCGATGCCGTGAAGGAAGGCGATGTGATCGCGGTTGCTCCCTCGGGCAATGGCTGGGCTTTGCGCGTCGTGCCTGAGATCATGGGCGGGATGCTGCTGTCCGAAGCCTCATCGGGGCGAGTCCTGGCGATCCAGGGCGGCTTCGATCCCGGGCTCGACAGTTTCAATCGCGCCACCCAGGCGCAGCGCCAGCCCGGATCGACGATCAAGCCATTCGTCTATGGCACTGGGCTCGATTTCGGGATGAGCCCGTCGAGCGAGATCGTCGATGGCAAGTTCTGCGTCTATCAGGGTTCAAAGCTCGGCCAGAAATGCTTCCAGAACTTCGGCGGCGATGCAGGCGGCGGCACTCATACGATGCGCTGGGGGCTGGAACAGTCGCGCAACCTGATGACCGTGCGGATCGCCAACGATGCCGGCATGGACAATGTCGTCAGGACTTTCGACAAGGTCGGCATCGGCAAGTATCCGCCCTACCTGGCTTTTGCGCTGGGTGCGGGCGAAACCACGGTCCAGCAGATGGTCAACGCTTATGCCGCGCTGGCCAACAACGGGCTGCAGTTCAACTCGACCCTGATCGACTATATCCAGGACCGCAGCGGCAAGGTGATCTGGAAGGCCGACCAGCGCCGCTGTGACAAATGCAACATGGCCGAATGGGACGGCAAGCCGATGCCGCGCTTCAATTCGCGCGGGCGCCAGGTGATGGACCCGCGCACCGCGTTCCAGGTGGTCCACATGCTGGAAGGCGTAGTCACCCGCGGCACGGCGGTGACCTTGCGCGACCTGGGTGTCCCGCTGTTCGGCAAGACCGGCACTACCAGCGGGCCGACCAACGTCTGGTTCGTCGGCGGCAACCAGCAGATCGTCGGCGGGGTTTACCTCGGCTATGACCAGCCGCGCTCGCTGGGCGGCTATGCCCAGGGCGGGACGATCGCTGCGCCGATCTTCAAGCAGATGGTCCAGGCGACCAAGCATCGCTGGAGCACCAGGCCCTTTGTCGCCCCATCTGACGTCTATTGGGTCAAGGTTGACCGGATGAGCGGCAAGCGGATCTTCTCGGGCAGTCCCAACAGCGATCCCAAAAGCTCGGTGATCTGGGAAGCCTTCAAGGCCGAAAGCGAAGCAAGGCCCGGCATTGGGACCGAGGAATTGGAAAAACAGCGTGCTGCGCTGATCAACGCGATCAAGCGGGGATCGCAGCGTGGCTTGTCTGAACCCACCAACGAGGACACTGCCGCGCCGGATGCTTCACCATCAATTGCTGCGGATGCTGTCCAGTAACCTGGCGATCCACGAAAGGACCGGATCATGAAAGCAGCACGGTTTAGCATGATCCTGGCCGGGGCCGCGGCACTGGCAATTCCCGGGTCGCTTCCGGCCGAACTGCCGCAAGGGGCAGCCGCTCCCGATTTCACCACTCAGGGCGCACTGGCGGGCAAAGTTTTCAGCTTCAACCTCAAGGCTGCGCTCAAGAAGGGTCCGGTGGTGCTCTATTTCTATCCCAAGAGCTTCACCCAGGGCTGCTCGATCGAGGCCCGCGCCTTTGCCCAGGCAACTACTGACTTCAAGGCCGCGGGGGCCAGCGTGATCGGGCTGTCGGCCGATACGATTGCAACCCAGCAGGATTTCAGCCGCAAGGACTGCGGCGACAAGTTCCCGGTCGGTGTCGCCACCCCGGCAATCATCGCCGCCTACGATGTCCATCTCAAAAAGCCCGACGGCAGCCAGACCGGGCTGTCGAGCCGGACCAGCTATGTGCTCGGGCGCGATGGCAAAGTGAAGCTGGTCTATACCCAGTCGAACCCCAACGAACACGTTGCGCGCACCTTGGCGGCGGTGCGGGCGCTGAAGGCCAGGAAGCTGCGCTGACCCTTTACTTTGCGGGCAATCTGGCTAACGGGCGCAGTCCTGATTTCTGGAGTGAAAAGTCATGCGTGCCGAAGGGCAGGCCCATATTGATCGTATCCAGGCTGCACTGGCGCTGGTCCGCAAGTTTCTTGACTGGGACCGCGCGCTGCGCCGCCTCGACGAGCTGAACGCACGGGTCGAGGATCCCAAGCTGTGGGACAATCCCAAGGAAGCCGAAGCGGTGATGAAGGAACGCCGCCGGCTCGAAGCTGCGGTCGGCACCGTCAACGATATCTCGGCGCAGATGGCCGATGCGATCGAATATGTCGAACTGGGCGAAATGGAAGGCGACGAAGCGACTGTCGATGAAGGGATCGCAACGCTCGGCGCACTGGCCGGCCGTGCCGATGCCGACAAGGTCCAGGCGCTGCTGGCGGGCGAGGCCGATGCCAACGACACTTTCATCGAAATCCACGCCGGGGCTGGCGGCACCGAAAGCCAGGACTGGGCCGAAATGCTTTTCCGGATGTACACCCGCTGGGCCGAAAAGCGCGGCTTCAAGGTTGAGACGATCGAATATCAGGCCGGCGATCAGGCCGGGATCAAGAGCGCCACGATCATGGTCAAGGGCGAGAATGCCTATGGCTATGCCAAGACCGAAAGCGGCGTCCACCGGCTGGTCCGGATTTCGCCCTATGACAGTTCGGCGCGGCGGCACACCAGCTTCAGCTCGGTCTGGGTCTATCCGGTGATCGACGATACCTTCGCGATCGAGATCAACCCGGCCGACCTCAAGATCGACACCTACCGTGCCAGCGGCGCGGGCGGCCAGCACGTCAATACCACCGATTCAGCGGTGCGGATGACCCACGTGCCGAGCGGGATCATTGTTGCCAGCCAGCAGGACCGCAGCCAGCACAAGAACCGCGAAATCTGTATGGGCATGCTCAAGTCGCGGCTCTGGGAAGCCGAAATGCAGAAGCGCGAAGATGCCGCCAGCGCCGAGCACGCCAGCAAGACCGACATCGGTTGGGGTCACCAGATCCGCTCTTACGTGCTGCAACCGTACCAGATGGTGAAAGACCTGCGCACCGGGGTGACCAGTCCGACGCCTTCGGACGTCCTGGACGGCGCGCTCGATCCGTTCATGGCTGCTGCGCTAGCCCAGCGCGTCACCGGCGAGAAGGTCGATGTCGAGGACGTCGACTGAGAGCAGCTTTGCCAAGCGCCCCTGGCTCGGCTAAGGCTGGGCCAGTGATGCGCCGGGGATCGTTCAATCTGCTTGTGGCCGGACTGGCCTTTGGGGCCAGCGCGCTGCTGCTGCCTGGTTGTTCCTTGAAGAGCGAAGACAAGGACCGGCCTGCTGCCGCGCGCGATTTTCCCAAGGCCTATCGCCCGGTTTCCGGAATAACCGGCAACGAGTTCTCCAACGAGGACCAGCGCGACAACCTGGGCGAAGCCAAGGTCGTGATGGACCTGGCGGCGATCAATCCGGGCACCACCGTGGCCGATATTGGCGCGGGCGAGGGCTATTATACGATCCGCCTGGCCGAACGCGTGGGCCCCAAGGGCCGGGTGCTGGCACAGGATATCGATCCCAAGGCAATCCAGAGCCTGGGCCAACGGGTTGAGCGCGAGCGGCTCGACAATGTCTCGATCAGCACCGGCGCGCCCGAAGACCCGAAGCTTCCGGCGAGCAGCTTCGACCGGATCTTCATGGTCCACATGTATCACGAGGTGAGCGAACCCTACGCATTCCTGTGGTATTTGCGCCCGGCGCTGCGCAAGGGCGGGCAGGTTATCGTGGTCGATGTCGATCGCCCGACTGACCAGCACGGCATCCCGCCACGCCAGCTGTTCTGCGAATTCTCCGCATTAGGCTTCAGCCTGGTGCAATTTGTGCTTCGGCCCGAGCTCAATGGCTACTATGCGGCATTTGAAGCGACCGGGAATCGGCCCGATCCGAAAGATATCAAGCCGTGCAACACGGCCAATGGAAAGACAGGGACGCAATGAGTTTCAAGGGGTTGAAACCGATCCTCTATGGCGGCCGCGAAGTCTGGCCGCTGGTTGAGGGCGGCAAGGGTGTGGCGGTTTCGAACCACGCCAGCTCCGGTGCCTGGGCCGCAGCGGGCGGGATCGGCACGGTCAGCGCGGTCAACGCCGATTTTTATGATGAGAACGGCGAGATCGTCAGCCAGGTCTATAACGGCGCGACCCGCAAGGAACGCCATGACGAGCTGATCCAGTACGGGATCCGCGGCGGGGTGGAACAGGTCCGCCGTGCGCACGACCTGGCTGGCGGCAAGGGCGCGATCAACATCAACCTGCTGTGGGAAATGGGCGGCGCGCAGCAAGTGCTGGAAGGCGTGCTGGAAAAGACCAAAGGGCTGGTCACCGGCGTCACTTGCGGCGCGGGCATGCCGTACAAGCTCTCCGAGATTGCGGCACGGTTCAACGTCAGTTACCTGCCGATCATCAGCTCGGCCCGGGCGTTCCGCGCGCTGTGGAAGCGGGCCTATCACAAGTTTGCCGACCTGATGGGCGCGGTGGTCTATGAAGACCCCTGGCTGGCGGGCGGGCACAACGGCCTGTCGAACGCCGAAGATCCCTTGCAGCCGCAAGACCCCTATCCCCGCGTCAAGGCACTGCGCGACACCATGCGCGCCGAGGGGATCGCGGATTCGGTGCCGATCGTCATGGCTGGCGGGGTCTGGTTCCTGCGCGATTGGGAAGACTGGATCGACAATCCCGAACTCGGTCAGATCATCTTCCAGTACGGCACCCGGCCGCTGCTGACCCAGGAAAGCCCGATCCCGCAGGCCTGGAAGGACCATCTGCGCACGCTGGAAGACGGCGACGTGCTGCTGCACCGCTTTTCGCCCACCGGCTTCTATTCCTCGGCGGTCCGCAATCCCTTCCTGCGCAACCTTGAGGCGCGCAGCGAACGGCAGATCCCTTATTCGAAAGTCGAAGCGGGCGAACATACCACGCGGCTTGATGTGGGCGTGGGCAACAAGAATTTCTGGGTGACCCCGCTCGATCTCCAGCGTGCCCGCAACTGGGTGGCGCAGGGCTTTACCGAGGGCCTGCGCACGCCCGACGATACGATCGTCTTTGTCGATCAGGCCGAACGCGGCGTGATCCAGAAGGACCAGAAGGACTGCATGGGCTGCCTGTCGCACTGCGGTTTTTCATCGTGGAAGGATCACGACGATTTCACCACCGGCTACCTCGCCGATCCGCGCAGCTTCTGCATCCAGAAGACGCTGAAGGCGATTGTCCATGGTGAGGATATCGACCAGAACCTGATGTTCGCCGGCCACGCCGCGTTCAATTTCAAGACCGACCCGTTCTATTCGAACAATTTCACCCCCACGGTGAAGCAGCTGGTCGATCGGATCCTCACTGGCGATTGAGCGGGCAGCAGCGCCATCGCTGCGGCTGTGGGCGGGCGAGGCGCTGGAAGTGCCGAAGCTGCGGTGCTGGTGGGCTGGAGCCTGGGCGGAATTTTCGCGCGCGAACTGGCCAAGCCGCGGCCCGAACTGGTCCGGCTGGTGGTGACCCTGGGCAGCCCCTTTTCCGGTGATCCGCGTGCCAACAATGCCTGGCGCATTTATGAATTGCTCAATGACCACCCGGTCGATCGCCCGCTGATCGCCAGCGATCTTGCGGAGAAACCGCCGGTACCCACCGTGGCGGTCTGGTCGCCGCGCGACGGAATTGTCGCCCCGGTCGCGGCGCGCAGGCAGCGCCATGAAAGCGACCGGCAGGTGCAGCTGAATGAGCGCCATCTCTCGCTGGCGCGGGCACCCGGCGGTATCCAGCTGGTCGGCAACATTCTGCGCGAAGAACTGGGCTAGGGCACTTCCCGACCATTCTGGGTCATCGTGACGGAGTCTATTATGGTTCAATGCAAGGAAGAATGGCGCAGGAATATGTCTATATTTCAAGACATTCTGACGCGGCAGTGGGCCATAATAGACCCGCCCCGAAGGGGTTGGGCCAGGAAGGCCGCTGGCAGCGTTGCGGCTCTTGCAGGGGCAACCAGCCCCTGCCACGCGCCGCGCCTCGCCAGCGGCCTTCCTGGCCCAATCACGATGACCCAGAATGGTCG
>JAGXTB010000127.1 GCA_018334165.1 Sphingomonadales bacterium
GATGCGGCTCGCCGCCGATGGGCTCAAGCGGGTGACGATGGAACTGGGCGGCCACGCCCCAGTGCTGGTGTTTGGCGATTGCAATCTTGAAAAGACGCTCGACATGGTCGTGGCGCAGAAGTTCCGCAATGCCGGGCAAGTCTGCGTCTCGCCGACGCGTTTCTACGTCCAGGAAAGCATCTACCAGCGCTTCGTCGATGGCTTCGCCGCGCGCACCCAGGCCGTAACCACCGGCCATGGGCTCGATGCCGATACAACGATGGGTCCGCTCGCCAATGTGCGTCGCCCTGGCGCGATCGAGGCCTTGGTTGAGGACGCTGCCGCCAAAGGCGCGCGAGTGATGGCCGGGGGCAAGCGCGGCAATGCGGGCTACTTCTTCCAGCCGACGCTCCTCGCCGACGTGCCCGACAGCGCCGACATCATGAGCAACGAGCCCTTCGGGCCGGTCGCGGTCGCCGCGCCGTTCTCGACGCTGGAAGACGCCGTCACCAAGGCCAACCGCCTGCCCTTCGGCCTCGCCGCCTTCGCCTTCACCGAAGGCCTGCGCACCGCCAACCTGGTCGGCGATGCGATCGAAGCCGGGATGGTCGGGATCAACACTTTCGCCATCGCCGGGCCCGATACCCCGTTCGGCGGGATCAAGGATTCAGGCTTTGGCAGCGAAGGCGGGATCGAGGGGATGGACAGCTACCTGGTGACCAAGGCGATCCATATGGCTTGAGGGGGTTAGGGCTCGATCACCGGGATGGTGCTGAGCTTGGCCGCCGACTTGACGAAATGATTGTCAAAGCTGAGCATCGACGTGCAGCCGAGATCGGTTGCGACGGCGAGGTGAAGGGCGTCAGCGAAATCCATGCCCAGTCGATACCAGTCAAGTGCCGTTGCCAGTGCTTCGGGATTCTCAATGGTGATGGTCGGAATGCCTGCGAAGGCGGTCAGGCCATCTGCAATCGCGGCGCGAGACTTCTTGTAGATCGAGCCCAGGACCCAGGCTGCTTCCAGGCACACCGTCAGCGAAAGATAGATGTCACCCTTGGCAAGAGCTGCACTTGCCCGCCCCACTTGCTCGGCCTCGTCATTGGCGACGATTCGAACGACGATATTGGTATCAATAGCGATCAAGGCGCTTGGCTTCCCGCATCACTGCAGCATCCATTTCCTCAATCGAAATGGTCGGACCATCGTAACCGACACAGCCAATAACATCTTCGATTTTGGTCTCGGGAAAAATCCGTTCGGACTTGAGCAACACCCCGTTTCCGGATCGTTCAACCTTAAGCCGCGTCCCCGGTTTCCAGTTGAGCAGGTCGCGCAGTTCCTTGGGCAGGATCACCTGCCCTTTGGTCGAAACTGTTGTCGTCAACTTTTCATGCCTGCCCATCGCGGCCTCCTTTTGGTAAGATAAAGGTAAGACGAAATGGAACGAAAGTCAAATGAGGCGGGCTACGCGCTTGCGCAAAGGAAGCCGCAACATCCCGCATCTCCAACTCCGTCGCCCCGAGCTTGACACGGGGCTTGGCTTTTCTTCGGTAATCCTCCGGGTTTGGAGGCAAGAAAGCGGCGCGTGCGGTTGGGGCCGATGGTGCAGTGCCCCCGTTCAGCGGCAGTGTAACGATCAAACGTCGCTAGGCAGCCAAGCCCCGTGTCAAGCACGGGGCGACGGGGGTGGTTGGGGGTTGGGCGATCAGAATGGCTTGAGGTGTGGCTGGGGCGGGGCGGGGCGACAAGGTCCGGAGAGAAATCGTTGCCCATGACACGCATGCTGAGGTTGGTAGTCACTGAGCTTGCCTAATGTTGGCCCAGCCATCCGTCGAAATAGTCCGATTCCGTCAAAAGGCCTGGCCGGTCTTCGACTACAACAAGATCCGTGTCGGGTGAGATCGGCGGCTCATCTTCGTGTCGCAAACAAAGAAACGCTTGCCCATCAAAGCCAAACGTCGCGGCGCGACAGGTAGCGATTGATCGAATAACGGTCGCACTCCGACCTGAGAACGGATCAACAGAGTCCCTCACCAACCGTGTAAGCTTGTCGGGGTCGTCTAGCGGAACCACATGCGGTTCAGCCAAGCCTTCAGTCCAGCCTTGCCAAGCCGCTTTACCAGGATCGCGCCAATCAACTACGTAGTGAAAGACGTCGCCTCCGGCTCTGAGGCAACCAACAACAATGTCCGAGACAATAGATACGCTAGCCTTCACTCGATCATTGTTAAGTTCACCAAGGTCAAATGTTGGGAAGACGCCGTAGACTTTCATCTAGCCGTAATCGACCAAAGTTCGGAAATCTGCAATGTTTTCGATTCCGGACAGAAGGCTTTAGAGCAAGGGCCTAGCACAGCAGTCGAAGGGGGTCGTCATGAAGTGCGCCCAGCTCCCTAACCCAGCTCTGGCCCCAGCCCCACATCCAAATCCCTCGGCCGGGTCAGATGCACCAGCTTGCCGCACTTGTCCTTCAGGTCCGCCCACTTCTCAATATCCAGCTCCAGCACTGCAAAACTGGCGGTCGGGAACTTCTCTTCGACCACATCGCGCAAAGGGCTCGATCCATCATCGGGAACGAGATCAAAGATCAGGTCTTCCAGCCCCGGGTTATGCCCGACCATCAGGATCGAGGCGGGATCGCCGTTCTGTTCGCGCAACAGGTCGGCCAGGGTCACGCTGCTGGCGAGGTAGATGCGGCGGTCCCATTGTACGGCGACCGGCTGGTCGGCGGCCTGGCAGGCGATTTCGATCGTTTCGGCGCAGCGGATTGCGGGGGAGGAGAGCATGCGCTCCCAGCGCACTCCGTGGTCACGCACGTGCTTGCCCATGATCGCAGCGCCCTTGCGCCCGCGCGCGTTGAGCGGGCGGTCGAAATCGCGGGCGCGCGGGTCTTGCCAGTCTGATTTTGCGTGACGGAACAGGCCTAGGGTTTTCAACGCGCTTTCTCTCCAAGAGCGGGCATTCCAGAAACACCCGATGCCACGCGGTGTAAAGCCTCATCCAGTGTCAATCGCGTGACCGGGGTGCCCGGGGGGAATGCGGAGAGCAGGCGGCTGGGGAAGGCGGAGGACAGCACCACGAACGTGCCGTGATCGTCGCGGCTGCGGATCAGGCGGCCGAAAGCCTGGGCAAGGCGGGCGCGGATGATCCGGTCATCATGCGCCGCGCCGCCGCCGGCCAGCCGCCGCGCGCGGTGGAGGATCGAGGGCTTGGGCCAGGGGACCTGCTCCATCACTACCAGCCGCAGCGAATGGCCGGGCACATCAACCCCGTCGCGCAAGGCATCGGTGCCCAGCAGCGAGGCGCGGGGATCGTCGCGGAAGATATCGACCAGCGTGCCGGTATCGATCGGATCGACATGCTGGGCGTAGAGCGGCAGCCCGCCGCGCGCCAGCCGGTCGGCGATCCGGCCGTGCACCGCGCGCAGCCGCCGGATCGCGGTGAACAGCCCCAGCGCGCCGCCCTGTGCGGCTTCGATCAGCCGGGCATAGGCCCCGGCCAGCGCCGCAACATCGCCCTTGGGCACGTCGGTGACGATCAGCACTTCGGCCTGCGCGCCATAGTCGAACGGGCTGTCAAAGCTGGAGAGGCGCGGGGCGAGGCCAAGCACCGGCGCGCCCGAGCGGGTCACCGCGCTGTCCCAGTCGTTGCCGTCCTTGAGCGTCGCCGAGGTCAGCATGACGCCGTGCGCGCCTTCCAGCACGACTTTGGCGAAGGGCTTCATCGGATCGAGCCAGCGGCGGTGGATCCCGACATCGAATTCGCGCGCCTCGGCGCGTTCGACCGCCAGCCAGTCAACGAATTCAGGGTCGGCCGGGCCGCCCAGCCGTTCGAGCAGCGCTTCCCAGGCAGCGAGCAAGTCAATCCGCCAGCCGAGCGAATGGCGCGCACCTTCAATCCGCGCGCGGCCCGCGCCGTCAAGCCAGTCGGGCGGCTCGCTGAGGATCGCTTCAAGTCGCACACCGAGCCGGATCAGCGGTCCGCGCAGTTCGGCCAGCGCAGCCTGCGCTGCCCCTGCGCGCTCGATGAAGGCACCGTCGAGCTGTGCGGCCTCGGTCTCCAGGCCGTAGCCTGCTTCCTGGCCGCCGCTTTCATCGCGGGCATAAGTGGTGGCGCGAACTGCGGCCAGCAGTTCCTCGAGCGGGCCTGAGGGGGTGCCATCGCCCAGCCGCTGCAGCCAGCCGTCGCCGGGCAGCGCCTCGGCCGCATGGCGCGCGGCGGCGATCGCCTTGGCCCCGGCCTCGTCATAGCTGGCGACATCGGCGAGGCGCGCCGACAGTCCCCGGCGGCGACCTTTGGAGCCTTTCTCCGGCCCGATCACCCAGCGGCGCAGCTCGATCGTCTCGCTGCCCGAGAGTGCAGCGGCGAAGGTCGAATCCGCCGCTTCGAATACATGGTGGCCTTCGTCGAACACGATCCGCGTCGGGCGCTGCGCCTGGTCTCTCCCGCGCGCGGCGTTGACCATCACCAAGGCATGGTTGGCGATCACCAGATCGGCCTGCGCGCAGGCACGGGCCGCGCGTTCGATGAAGCATTTGCGGTAGTGCGGGCAGCCGGCATAGACGCATTCGCCGCGCCGGTCGGTCAAGGCTGCGACCCCGCGCTGGCGGAACAGCGTGGCCAGCCAGCCGGGCAGGTCGCCGCCGATCATGTCGCCGTCCTGGCTGTAGCTGGCCCAGCGCGCGACCAGCTGCGCAAGGATCGCCGCCCGGCCTGAGAAACCGCCCTGCAAGGCGTCCTCAAGGTTCAGCAAACACAGGTAATTCTCACGCCCCTTGCGCACCACCACCGGGCGCGAGCCATCGGGCCGGCGCTCAGCCCAGGCCCGGCGGCTTTCGGCGCGGAGCTGGCGTTGCAGCGCCTTGGTGAAAGTCGAAACCCAGACCGTCCCGCCCGATTCTTGCGACCAGAGCGAGGCCGGGGCGAGATAGCCCAGTGTCTTGCCGATCCCGGTTCCGGCCTGCGCCAGCAACATCTGCGGCTGGTCTTGCCGCCCGCGCGGCGCGAAGACGTGGGCGACTTCCTGGGCATAGGCAGCCTGGGCGCGGCGTTGTTCTGCCCCGTCTCCGGTCAGCTTGGTCAGCCGCGCATTGACGTCGTCGGGGCGCAGCGCGACCTGGCCCGGCTGGGGCCGCTCGGGCGCTTCCTCCCATTCGGGCAGCCTTGCGAACAGCCAGCGTTCGCCCTTGGTGGGCGGGACAATCCGAGCGGTCAGCAGCGGTGCCCAGGCCCAGCGCAGCTTGGTCAGCGATTGCAGCGCGGTCCAGGCACCTTCACGCTCGGGCCAGTCGGGTGCCTCGCAAGTTGCCAGCAGCGCCTCGGCTGCCTGCTGGAGCAGCGCGGGCACCGCATCGTCGCTGTCCGGTTCTGGCAGGTCCAATGCATGAGCCAGCCCCTTGGGCGTCGGCACCACGAACTTGGCCGGGTGGACGAAAGCGTAAAGCTCAAGCAGGTCGAGCCCCGACAGGTCGGGATAGCCCAGCCGGGTCGCCACCAGCGGCGCATTGAGCATCAGCAGCGGCGTATCGGCCGCAGCGACAATCGCATCGCCCTTGCTGACCGTGCGCGTCGTGCCCGCGCCATCACGCAGCCAGCAGCCGCCGTGGCTGGCATGGATGGCGGGCAGGGGCAGAGCTTTTGACACAGAGCAACTCTGGCGATCCGAGAACGAAAAGTAAACGCCGCTTGATTTCACATTCCATTTCAATTCGTTTCGGCCCTCGGTGCTGTGGCTCGCTGGGGGTTGTTCCAAAATCAGTTGGGTTAATTCCGGAATTGGGCGTAGAATTGAATTCTGGGTCGCGACTCGCGAGAATTTTCGCATGACTGATATGTGAAAATTTCAGCATTGTTCTGAAATCATTCGATTCTTGTTTGCTTCAAGATGATTTTGGAATGTGACCAGGGGAAACACCATGAAAGCTATTGGAAGCCTTTGCTGCGCCGCACTGTTGGCGTCTGCGTCTTCGGCCGCTTTTGCCCAGAACTTCACCTACAGCTCCGTTGACTCGTCCAACAAGGCGGTCGGTGGACCGGACATGCGTGGTAATCCAGTGGTCGGAACCTATTCGACCGGAACGTCGACGGTCACCTGGGCCGATGGTCGCAAGTCGGTTGACACATATACCTGCATTGGAACCACCCAGCCGGCCAATAATCGAATCTTCGATGCTCACACTATCTGCGACGCCGGTAACGCCGATGGCACCTATACTGCCATCTTCGGTTGCAATTTCACGTCAAAGGACATGAGAAGCACGGGCTGCGTCGGCGGTTTGATCGGTCGAACCGGAAAATACGTCGGCATGGGCGGCACGATTACCTTCGGCGGCGCGACTGGCGGTGGTACCGGCACCGGTACCTGGGCCAAATCGGGCCAGTAGGCTTACGCGTCAGGGAAAAGAGGGCGGGCCCGCAACCGGGTCCGCCTATCTCTGCTTGCGGACATTGACCGCGCGGCAAGGCTGCGCCAGCCTTTGGTCATGACGAATCTTCACCGCGCCCAACTGATCGACCGGCTGCCCAAGGCCGAACTGCATTTGCACATCGAAGGCTCGCTCGAGCCCGAGCTGCTGTTTGCGCTGGCCGAGCGCAACGGGGTGAAGATCCCGTTTGGCAGCGTCGAGGCGGTGCGTGCGGCGTACGATTTCAGCAACCTGCAGGATTTCCTCGATATCTATTATCAGGGCATGTCGGTGCTGCTGACCGAACAGGACTTCTTCGATCTGACCTGGGCCTATCTGGAACGCGCCAGGGCAGACAATGTCCGCCATGTCGAGATCTTCTTCGATCCGCAGGGGCATACCGAGCGCGGCGTGGCGTTCGAGACTGCGCTGAACGGCATCGAGGGCGCGCTCAAGGCGGGCGAGGCGGAGCTGGGCATCTCCTATCGGCTGATCATGTGTTTCCTGCGGCACCTGTCAGAGGAAGACGCCTTCGCCACGCTGGAGCAGGCCTTGCCGCATCTGGAGCGGATCCACGGGGTGGGGCTCGACAGTTCGGAACTGGGTCATCCGCCAGCGAAGTTCGCGCGGGTCTTTGCCCGGGCGCGCGAACTGGGGCTGCATGTCACGGCCCATGCCGGGGAGGAGGGGCCGCCGGACTATGTGCATGAGGCGCTCGATTTGCTCGAAGTCGAACGGATCGATCACGGCAACCGCGCGCTGGAGGACGCGGCACTGGTGCAGCGGATCGCGGAGGAAGGCCTGACGCTGACGGTCTGTCCGCTCTCCAACCTCAAGCTCTGCGTGATCAAGGACATCGCCGAAAGCCCGGTGAAACGCATGCTTGATCTGGGCCTCAAGGCGACGGTCAATTCCGACGACCCGGCCTATTTCGGCGGCTACATTGGCGCGAACTTCCATGCCGTGGCCGAGGCGCTGGACCTCAGCGAAGCGGAAGTGGTCCGGCTAGCCGAAAACAGTTTCACCGGATCGTTCCTGCCGATGGCCGACCAGATTGCCCACTTGGCCGAGATCGCCGAGGTGGCCGGTGGTTGAGAAGCTCTACCTGACCGCCGACCGGTTGCTGGAAGACAGCTTTCGCCTGGCCAATCAGATCATCGACGCGGGCTTCATCCCCACCCACATCGTCGGCATCTGGCGCGGCGGGGCGCCGGTGGGGATCGCTGTGCAGGAACTGCTCGCCTACCGCGGGATCGAGTGCGACCACATCGCGATCCGCACCGCCAGCTACACCGGGATCGACCAGCAGGAAAAGGAAGTCCGGGTCTATGCGCTGGGCTATCTGATCGACGTGCTGGGCCCAGAGGACCGGCTGCTGGTGATCGACGATGTGTTCGATACCGGCCGCTCGATCGAGGCCTTTATCGGCGAGCTATCCGCGCGGTGTCGCCACAACATGCCGCGCACGGTCAAGATTGCCACCGCCTATTACAAGCCCAGCCGCAACAAGACCGGGCTCAAGCCCGATTTTTTCGTCCACGAGACCGAGGAATGGCTGGTCTTCCCGCACGAAATCTGCGGCCTTACCGAGGAAGAGATCCGCGCACACAAGCCGGGGGCGGGGTTGATTTTGCGTTAGGTGTTTTTAGAATCTGATTTTCACAATGGTTTTTGCGATAAATCCACCATGCATTTTTCGATTCGTGATTCCTCGTTTGGAAAATTCCTTTCGCGAATCACGAAAGCGCTATCCAAAATTACACAAATGAATTTGTGTAAAGAATAATCCATTTTGCCTTTCGAAAAAATCTGCTAAACAAAACCCATGGCGAAAAAACCCTGTGTGCCCCCCCCGCTGCCCATCGACGGACTGAATTGGCGCGAACTCCTGCCACTGGTCGGAAAATCGAATGGGGCGCTGGCACGCTATGATGGCATGCTCCAAACCCTGCCCAACCCAAGCATTCTCCTTTCTCCAATAACGGTCAACGAAGCGGTTCTTTCCTCGAAAATTGAGGGCACCCAAGCGACACTGGATGAAGTGCTTCAGGCCGACGCAGGGATGATTCCTGCCGAAGCGAGACGGGGCGACATTGAAGAAATCGGCAACTACCGAAGTGCCATTCACATCGCGCAGGAAGCACTTGCAGATCGTCCTATCTCGCTAGCCCTTATCCGTGAAATCCATCAAAGGCTGCTGCAAGGTGTAAGGGGAAGAGACAAGGAACCAGGGCGATTCCGTACAGACCAGAATTGGATAGGCCGATACGGCGATACAATGGAGAATGCACGCTTCGTTCCTCCCAGCCCAGCAATCCTGCCCCAGGAATTGGAACATTGGCAGGCCTATGTCGGCCGCCAAGATGAAGACCCAATACTCCAAACCGCAGTTGCACACGCCCAGTTCGAAATTTTGCATCCCTTCAAGGATGGCAACGGCCGGATCGGTCGAATGCTCATTCCATTGATCCTGTATCAACGCAGAGCGCTTTCCAGCCCCATGTTCTATATGTCGGAATACCTCGAAGCAAATCGAGAAGAATACTATGACCGATTGCTGGCGATCACCGACAATGACGACTGGCATGGATGGCTGAGATTTTTTCTCGCTGGATTGATTTCCCAGGCAGAAACAAACCTGCGCAAAGTTCAAGCAATCCGGGATCTATACGAAGAAACCAAAAAACATATTGCCGAGCTTACACATTCGCAGTTTTCAATGGCGTCGGTTGATGCGATTTTTCGGCAGCCCACGTTCTCGGCAACGGCATTTGCACAGCGTGCCGGATTCAAAAACAGGGTTACCGCCAATGCCATGCTGCGTCAGTTCGAAGCAGGGCGAATAATCACCAAGATCCGCGAAGGATCGGGGAGGACTCCAGCTGTTTTTGCGATGCCCAGATTGATCAACCTCACCGAAGGCCGCGAAATATTCAGAGAAGGGCTGAGGTAACAAAAGTCGAGGGCGTTCAGCGCTGAGATCGTTTGCCCACAAACCCAAACTAATCCCGCGCCCAGATCACCCGCCCTTCCTTCACCGTCATCACAACCTTGATCCCGCGGATCTGGTCCACCGGTGTGGCCAGCGGGTTCCTGTCGAGCACGACGAAGTCCGCCAGCAGGCCGACCCTTATCCGGCCCTTGCGGTTCTCTTCGAACACTTGCCAGGCCGGGCCGGTGGTCAGCATCTGCAAGCCTTCGTAAGCGGTCAGCCGCTGGTCTGCACCGCTGACCACGCCGGTCAGCGATGTGCGGGTCATGCTGGACCACAGCTGGGTGAACGGATTGAGCCGGGTGACCGGCGCGTCGGAATGGTTCGAGGGGCGCAGCCCGGCCTTCATCGCTGCCTTGAACGGGCTGATGAAATCGACCACTTCCCTGGGAAAGTTGGTGCGGTGGGTATCAGCGAAGTACAGTGTGTGGTTGCTGAAATAGGCCGGACCAACGCCGATCCGGGCATAGGCAGGCAAGTGATCACGGCGCTGGAACTGAGAGTGGATCACCACCGGGCGACGGTCATCCTTGGCCTTGATCCCCAGCCTATCGAACCCCTTGATCGCCATATCGATCGCGGCATCGCCATTGCCATGAACGAACATTTGCCAGCCGCGAGCATGGACCTTGGCGGCCATGGAATCGAACTCTCCTTGGTTGACCAGCGATTGGCCATGCCACGGGTGTTGCCCATCGGGGGAACCCAGCTTGTACTGGCGGGTGAAGAGCGCGGTCCGGGCCTGGGGCGATCCGTCGAGCACGAACTTGATGCCCTGAACCTTGGTGTGGCCCTGGTACTGGCCCATTTTAAGATCGGTACGGGTGAGCAGCTTGTCCAGAGCAGCGTAACTGGGGAGGATCGCCAGGTCGATCTTCATCGCCGCTCTGGCTGGTTCTGTTAGCAGAAAATTGAGTTCGGGGAGCTGCGCTCCGCCGTCCTGGGCGTGCGTGAAGCCCACACTGGCATAACCCTTTTGCGTCTGTTCAAGCGCCTCAAGCATCTGTGCGGGAGTAGGGCGAGGCATCACCCCCGCGATGGCATAGAGTGCCGTTTCGAACATCACCCCGTTGGGGCGACCTTTGGTATCGCGCAGAAACATGCCGCCCGGCGGATCGGGCGTATCGTCCTTCACCCCGGCAGCAGCCAGGGCCGCACTGCTCGCAACCATGCCGTGCCCGGTAAAATGAACCAGCAAGACCTTGCGGCCCGGGAAAGCGGCATCGAGGTCCTCGCGGGTCACATGACGTTTTTCGGCCAGGGCCGCGTCCTTGTAGTTCCAGGCAATTACCCAGTCGCTGTCGGCCACCTTGCGGGCTTCGATCCCGCTGTGGATCAGGCCGATCAGCGCAGGGATATCGCCCGGCGGCTGCTCGCCCGCATCAAGATCGATCCCGGTGTTGACCTGCATCAGCATCGAGAAGTGCGAATGGGCATCGACGAAGCCCGGCAGCATGGTTGCGCCGTTCAGGTCGTGCACGTCAGGTCGCGGTCCAGCGATCTTGCGCGCCTGCGCCTCGCTGCCGGCAAAGACGATCTTGCCGCCGCGCACCACCACGGCCTGCACCGTGCGCGGCACCGGGCCATCCATGGTGATGATCGTGCCGTCATGCCACAGGCTGGCGGGATCAAGTGCCGGGCGGGCCTCGCCCGAAGCGCCAATGGCCAGCGCCAGCCCTGCCGCCGCAACAAATCCGATCTGCCTGGCCTTCATCCGAAATGTCTCCTCTCACGCTTTCGAGGAGCATGCCACAGCCGGGCGAGAGCTGGCTAGTCGTCAGGATTGGCAAATTGCGGAATATCGAGGCAGGCACGCATTTGTGCGGCGGCTTGCTTGTTCAAGGTGATCGGGATTTCGCTCCAGCTCCCAGGCGAATCGCTCAAAGTGGCGAGCTCGTAAGTGACCAGCAGGCGGGCCTGGGCGAGAGCGGTCGCCGGGGATACCCCCAGCACCTCGCTGGCGTGCTGGGCATTGGTGGTGTGCCCGGGGCTGGCCATCAAGGCCAGCATCAGTTCCCAGCCGTGCTCGCCAAACAGCTGCCGGTTGAAGAACTGGAGGCGCTGCTTGCGCAGATCGAGCAATTGCGAGGCTATTCTGGCGTAGTGGGAATCGTCGTTCCGGGGAGGAATCGCATCGGTCATCAATGTCACCTGCAGTTGCAAACAGGGTGCCGGCGAATTGCAAGCCGCAGCTTCGGGAAACGCCGGGCTGGCGCTGCCGAGAGCTGTCGGGTGGGGTCCTTGCAACCCGTGTCGTCTTCCCACTCACCGAACCGGCACTTAGCTATGCGGTGCTACAATCGTGCGACAGTCACGCAATTACCCGACAGGCACCTGGCAAGTTCAGCTTAGCTGGTGTTCGCGGCGGTAGCGGGACGGGGTGATGTGCCCCTGCTGGACCGCGGCGATCGCGGCGCCGACCCGGTCGGACACGCCCAGTTTGCGAAAGATTCGGCGCATATAGGTATCGACGGTCGATGGCGCGATTTCCAGGATCGCGGCGATCGCACTGTTGCTCTTGCTTTGGGCCAGCCAGAACAGCACATCGCGCTCGCGCTCGGACAGTTCCGCGTCCTGGGCAAATTCGCGGGCAATGATGTTGCAATAAGCCTGATAGGTTGATTGCAGGAACAGCTGGATCTCGATCTGTGTCGAACGGCAAACCACGGCCAGATCCGGATGATGGCCAAGTCCGATCAATCCTGAATTGGCACCCGATCCGAACAGCGGATAGGCCAGCCCGTCGCCCATGCCGCAGCGTTCGAGGATTGCCATGTAGCGCTGTTCGCTGGCGGTCAGATCACGCAGGCGAGCGGCTTGGCTCCAGCGGAACGGGGCCCGCAGCGTCATTGCGATTTCTGGCAAGGGATCGATCCGCGACAGGCCCCGCCGATAGGCCCGTTCCCACGAAGCGTTGAAGCCGACATTGGTCAACACCCGGCCCTGCCGGTTGTTTCGCGCAATCGGCGAAAGGAAAAAGGCCGCACCGAACCCGCGCGCCTTGGCAAAGGCCACCACGGCTCGGCGCAGCGTCAGCACATCGGGATTGTCGCCCAGTTCGGCGATGGATTGCAGCAGCACTGCCAATGTCACTCTGTGTTGGTTTCGACCCGGCCCCGTTCTGACACGGCTGTCCCATTTCGGCAAAGGCCCCCGCGGTTGTCAGTGCCAATTTGGGATGCGGCTGCAACTTTACGGTTATGGCGCAAGGGCTTGGGTTGTGGATGAATCGGGCTGGTTCGGGCTGGAATCGATCCGGTTAAATGAAACTGCGAATCAATATCACCAAGCCACTGCTGCAGTGAGTCGCGCCACCACGCGCTCTTTGCCCAGCACCTGCATCATCTCATGCAGGTCCGGCGTGTTGCGCCGTGCCGCAAGCGCCACGCGTAGTGCCGAGGCGAGGTCGCCGAAGTGGCCGATGTATTGATCGGGCGCGGCCTTGAAGGTCTTGGCATTGGGGGCATAGCCGAACCTGAGGCCCACATCGCGCAGCCAATCGAGCCACTGATCGCGGTCCAGCGCCGGGTCATAGGCTTCGGCCACGGCGGCGAGCAGGCCTGCGGCCGGAGCTGGCTGGAGCGCGGCCCAGGCTTCCTTGGCCTCGTCCTGCAGCTCGGCAAAGCGATCGTCGAAGAAATAGCCGATGTCGGCGGGCAGCTGGCTCCAGCGGACCACATCCTTGCGCGGGCGTTCGCCGTGGCGTTCAATATCGAGGATCGCCTGGGAATAGGCCGGGTCATCCGCGAAACGCACCGCGAACTCGGGTTCATGGCCGCTGGCCCAGACCAGCGCGGCATCATAGATCGCCTTCGCGCTCATCGCGCCGACCACATCGCGTGAGACCGAATCGAGCTTGACCAGATCGAACAGCGCGCCTGACCGGCTCATCCGTTCCAGCTCGATCGGGAACTCGGTGTTCGGCGCAGCGGGGTTCGCGGCGCGCCAGTCCTCGAACCGGCCGTCGATCAGGTTGAGCAGGTATTCGGTCACCGCGCCGAGCGGATAGCCGGCCTCCATGTACCAGCCGACCGAGGCTTCGGGATCGTGGCGCTTCGACAGCTTGCGGCGCGATCCGCCGTCCTGCTTTTCGATCGGGCTGATGTGGGCGAAGCGCGGGGGGGGCCAGCCGAACAGGCCGAACATCTGCGCATGCATCGGGTAGCTGGCGAGCCATTCATTGCCGCGGATCACATCGGTGGTGCGCATGAAATGGTCATCGACCACGTGGGCCAGGTGATAGGTCGGCATGCCGTCCGCCTTCAGCAGAACGACGTCGGTCTGGTTGGCCGGGAATTCCAAGTCCCCGCGGATTGTATCAGGCAGGGTGACCCGCTCGTCGCGCTCGCCAGTGGCGCGCAGGCGGATCGTGAAGGGCAGGCCGGCGGCCAGCGCGGCCGCAACATCGGCCTCGGTCTTGTCGCGCCAGATTGCCCAGCCGCCGTAGTAGCCGGGGGGAACCTTGCGCTTGGTCTGCTCGTCGCGCAGCGCTTGTAGCTCATCGGCGGTGGCAAAGCACGGATAGGCGTGGCCCTGATCGATGAGCCAGCGCACGCAGCTCTGGTAGATCGGCATGCGTTCGCTCTGACGGTAGGGGCCATAGGCGCCCAGTTCCTTGCCATTCGCAATCTCGCCTTCGTCGGGCGAGAGGCCATAGGTGGCGAGGCTGGCGAGGATCAGGTCAACCGTGCCATCAACTTCGCGCTTCTTGTCGGTGTCTTCGATCCGCAGGAAGAAAACGCCGCCGCTTTGGTGCGCGAGGCGGCGCGAAACCAGCGAGGTGTAGAGTCCACCGATGTGCATGAAGCCGGTCGGGCTGGGGCCGAAGCGGGTGACGCGCGCGCCTTCGGGCAGGTCGCGCGGAGGGAACTTCGCTTCGAGTTCTTCGAGCGTGTATTGGGCTTGCGGGGTAAAGACTGCACTATCCATCGCCGCCCCTTAAGCAGCGCAGAGCAGACCTGCAACCTTAACCCATCCCCGTTAGTCCCGAGCGAAGTCGAGGGAATGCCCCGGCGCGATCCCTCGACTTCGCTCGGGACGAACGGGTTTGGCGTGAGGCGGATTATGCTTGCGTGCAGGGGCCAAAATAGGGAATGGCCCGCGCGCTATGACTGACACCGCACTGCACGACGCCGCACTGGTTTCCAAGGCTTGGCCCTTTGAGGAAGCACGCAAGCTGCTCAAGCGGTATCCGCAGGGCAAACCCGGCGGTGCGCCGGTGCTGTTCGAAACCGGCTATGGCCCCAGCGGCCTGCCGCATATCGGCACTTTCCAGGAAGTGCTGCGCACCACGCTGGTACGCCGCGCTTATGAGGTGCTTACCGATGGCGCGCCGACCCGCTTGGTCGCTTTCAGCGATGACATGGACGGCCTGCGCAAGGTGCCCGACAACATCCCCAACCAGGGGCTGCTCACCGCCTACCTTGGCCATCCGCTCAGTCGGATCCCGGACCCGTTCAACAAGTATGAGAGCTTCGCGCATCACAATAACGCAATGCTGCGCGAGTTCCTTGACCGGTTCGGGTTCGAGTACGAATTCATCTCGTCCAGCGACATGTACAATTCGGGCCAGTTCGACGAGGCACTGAAGGGTATCCTTCGTAATTGGCAGGCGGTCATGGACATCATGCTGCCGACCCTGCGCGAAGAACGTCGGCAGACCTATTCGCCAGTCCTGCCGGTCAGCCCCAAGACCCACCAGGTGCTGCAGGTGCCGGTCGAAGTGGTCGATGCCGAGGCCGGGATCGTCCGGTTCGAGGACCACGGCGATAGGGTCGAAAGCTGCATCCTGGGCGGCAATTCGAAGCTGCAGTGGAAGGTTGACTGGGCGATGCGCTGGGTTGCGCTGGGCGTTGACTATGAGATGTGCGGCAAGGACCTGACCGACAGCGTGCGCGAAAGCGGGCGGATCACCCGTGCGCTGGGCGCGACGCCGCCCGAAGGCCTGATTTATGAGCTGTTCCTCGACGAGGAAGGCCAGAAGATCTCCAAGTCCAAGGGCAACGGCCTGACGATCGACCAGTGGCTGACCTATGGCAGCGAGGAAAGCCTGGGGCTGTTCCTTTACCGCGAGCCCAAGAGTGCCAAGAGCCTGCACACCGGGATCATCCCCAAGAACGTCGATGAATACTGGCAGTTCCGTGAAAAGCTGGCCAGCCAGCCGATCGAGCAACAGCTGGGCAATCCGGTTTGGCATCTGCTGCGCGCTAGCGGGAAGAGCTCCAACATGGGTGACAAGCTGCCGGTGACCTTCAGCCTGCTACTCAATCTGGTTGGCGTGCTGGGGGCAGGCGCAACGCGCGAGCAGGTCTGGTCGTATCTGGGCAACTATGTGCCCGATGCCGATCCAGCCAAGCACCCCGCGCTCGATGATCTCGTCGGCAAGGCGCTCGCCACCAACCGCGATTTCATCGCCCCGACGCTGCACCGCCGCAAGCCCGAACCCCAGGAGGCAAAGGCGCTCGCCGCGCTCGATGCGGAACTCGCCAAAGCGGGCGAGCATGCCAGCGCCGAGGACCTGCAGAACCTGGTCTATGCGATCGGCAAGGCCGAACAGTTCGGGTTCGAGAACCTGCGCGACTGGTTCAAGGCGCTCTACGAGACTTTGCTGGGATCAAGCCAGGGCCCGCGGATGGGCAGTTTCATCGCGCTTTATGGCGTGGCGAATACGCGGCGGCTGATTGCCGAGGCGCTGGCCTAACCCTCGATCACGTGCGGCACAAACCGCGCGCGGTTGCCGGTGATCAGGCCGTCTTCGCGGATGCCCAGCCCGGCCGCTGACCCGGCGACGCTCCACGATCCCAGCACCGGATAGCCCTTACCGAAATCGCGCAAGGGATAGCGTTCCTGGAACAGCAGTCGCTCGCGGTTGTAGGCGCCGCCGTGGCGTTCGATCACCTGGCCGTGGGCGACCACTTCGATATTCGCCCCCTCGCGGGCATGGACCGGCTTGGCGACATAGTCGCCGGTCATCGCGCGCGGATCGAGCGAGGAAGCAAGCAGGTTGGGATGACCGGGGAACATGTCCCACAGCACTGCCAGCACCGCCTTGTTGCTCCACATCATCTTCCAGACGGGTTCGAACCAGAGCGTTTCGCTGAAACGCGGCAGGATCTGCGCGCCGAATTCCTCGGCGGCGAGCCATTCCCACGGGTAGAGCTTGAACAGCGCGGTGATCAGGTAGTCTTCCTGGTCAACAAGCCGCCCTGCGGCGTCGATTCCGATCTGGTCGATCAGTACCGCGCGGGTGTTGAGCCCGGCCTGCGCCGCCAGATCGCGCATGTAGGTGGCGGTGATGGTGTCTTCGTGGGCGTCATCGTCGGTATGGGTGAACCACACGGTGCTGTCCGGGATGCTTGGTGCGAGCACCTGCCAGCGCGTCAGCAGTTGCTCGTGCAGGCTGTTGAGCTGATCGAGCTTTGGGAACACCGCCTCTTTCCAGTCCCATTGGATTATCGCGGTTTCCAGCATCGAGGTGGGCGTGTCGCAGTTGAACTCGAACAGCTTGGGCGGGCCTGAGCCGTTGTAGCCGAAGTCGAACCGGCCATAATCGAGCGCCGGCACACCCGCTTTCCAGGCATTGCGCACCACATCGTGATAGCTTTTGGGAACCCCGCATTCAGTCAGAAGGCGTTCGTCACCCACGATCTTCTCTCCAGCCTCACGGTAAAGGCTGTGGACTTCCTCGGTCGCCGCTTCGATCGTCTCGATTTCGGCCAGGGTGAAGGAATAGCAGGCGCTTTCGTTCCAATAGGGTCCGTCGGCATCGCTGTGCCAGATCAGGCCCAGTTCTTCGACCGCGTGTTGCCAGCCCACACGCGGGGTAACGCTCTGCCGTTTCACCGGTCAGGAGCGCCCACCGCCGAACGAGCGGCTGCTCGAACCGAACCCGCCACGCGACATTGCGGCCGAGCGGGTCAGGTTGGTGTGCGAGGGCGCGTCGGCATAGCTCCGGCCTGCAACCGGGGCTGGCGAACCCTTGATCCCCAGCTTGGTATCCCGCACCGAATCCCCGTAATAGGGCAGGCGCGAGCCGCGATTGACGTAGTACCAGCCGTAGTACCCGCCGCCGCGGATATGGTTGCGGCACTGGCTGTCATCGACCCTGCGCCCGGCTTCATCGACGCAGACCCTGGTGTCATTGTCGGCATAACTGCCTTCCCAGTCGTTGCCGCTGGAACAGGCGGACAGCGAGGTCAGCGTTGCTGCCATCGCGGTGGTCAGGGCCAATTGCTTTTTCATCGCCATGACCCTCAAGGTACCATGCAGGCGGCCTGCAGGATCCCGATCCCCAGGCCAATCCCGCCAACAAATTGCCCCGAAGCCACGCAGCCTTCGGCGATCCGGTCGGACACCGACTTGAACAGGAAGCGCGCAATCACCACAAAGACGGCCAATTGCACTACGCCTGCAACTGCGCCCCACAGCACCATGTCGGCAATGGAGACCGAATTGGCGATCACCGAGGCGACCGGAATGGCAAAGCCAAGGAAGGTCCAGGTCAGTTGCACCGCCGCGGCCATGTTGCCTTCGCGGATCAGCGCGAATTCACGGTGCGGCGTGCACAGCGAATAGAGCCACAGGAAGGCCGCCGCGAGAGCCACGGCGGAGCCGAAATAGGCCAGGAAGTGCGGAATGGTTGCAACGAAATAGTCAAGCATCGCTCAGCCCCTTTTGTTGCCGCGATCTAAGCACCTTGCGGCGCTACAGGCAACTCACGCTTTCGTGGCGGCGATCCAGCCCTGGATCTTGGCCTCAAGGATCGGCATCGGCAGCGCGCCGCTGCCCAGCACCTGATCATGGAACGCACGAATATCGAACCGCGCGCCCAATGCGGTCTGGGCTTGCTTCTTCAGCCGCTGGATCGTCAGTGAGCCGATCTTGTAGCCCAGCGCCTGGCCCGGCCAGACGATGTAGCGTTCGACTTCAGCGGTGGCATCGCTTTTGCCCATGCCTGAATTGCTCAGCATGAAATCAATGGCCTGCTCGCGGGTCCAGCCCTTGGCGTGGAGCCCGGTATCGACCACCAGCCGCATCGCCCGCAGCATTTCGTCGTCCAGCGTGCCCCAGTGCTGCAGCGGGTCCTTGAACAGCCCCATGTCAAAGCCCAAGGTCTCGGCGTAAAGCGCCCAGCCTTCGACATAGGCATTGTTGCCGCCGAACCGCTGGAAATCGGGCAGGCTGGTGTCTTCCTGGGCAAGGCTGATCTGGAAATGATGACCCGGCGCACCCTCATGGAGGTAAAGCGTGGCGATTCCGGTCAGGAACCGGCTCGGCAGGTCATAGGCGTTGTAATAGAACACCCCCGGGCGCGAACCGTCAGGCGATCCCTGATTATAGCTGCCCCCGGCCTCAAACTTCTCGCGGTAGGCGGGGTAGGGCTGGATCAGCAGCTTGGTCTTGGGGACCCGGTTGAAATAGGTCGGCACCAGCGCGTCGACCGTGCGGGCAGCTTTGGCAAAACCATCGGCCAGCTCCTCGCGGGTCTTGGGGTGGTAACGCGGGTTGGTGCGGATATCCTCGAAGAAGGTCCCCAGCGTCCCGGTGAAGCCCAGCGCGCGCTTGACCTTGTCCATCTCGCTCTGGATTCGCGCCACTTCGCTCAGGCCCAACTGGTGGATCGCTTCTGGATCGAGCCGCAAGGTGGTGTGATCGACGATCGCCTCGCGGTAGAACGCCGCGCCGCCTTTCATCGCCGAGATGCCGACCTGGTCGCGCGCGGCGGGCAGGTATTCGTCGTTCAGGAAGGCCCGCAGGCGGCGATAGGCCGGAAAGATCTGATCGGCGGTGGCCGCGGTGAAAAGCCGCGCCAGTTCGGCTCGCTTCGCTTCTGGAACAGTTTCAGGAAACTCGCGGATCGCAGAAGTGAAGGGCGATTGATCGACCGGCTGGGCCAGCAGGTTGTCAAGCTGGGCCACCATGTTGCGGACCGTCAGCTTGCTCTCAACCACGCCGCTGTCCAGCCCATCGCGGAACCGCGCAATGGCATTGTCCAGCACTTGCGGGAAAGCTGAGATCAGTGCCAGATTGCCGCGGTACTGTGCCTCGCTGGTATAGGACAATGGCCCGCCCTTGGCGACAATCGAGGGGAAATCGATGTGCAGCCCGCCGAAATGGGTGAAGGGCCGCACCTCGCTGAGCGCCAGCATTTCCGGCCGCAGCCATACCGCCGACTGCTTCTGGTCGGCCAGGAACACGTCGTAAGAGATCTGCCGTTCGGGGCTGAGCTTGCGGCGGTCGATCCGCCTGAGGCCCGCCAGCGCGGATTGCACCACGCTGCGCCGCGCGCGAACCTGCGCGCCGGTAAAGAGCAGGCGGAAGGCCGCCACATTGACCGCGCCGCCCTTGTAGATCGCAGTCAGCGGATCAAGTGCGTCTTCCTTGCGGACAATATCGGCGAACAGGGCCATCAGCCGCGCGTCTTCACCGTTGGCAGCCTGAACCGCCTGGATCGGCCAGGCCGCAGCCCCAATTGAAGCGAGAGTAGCAGCAGAAAAACGGCGGCGGCTGAGCATCAGCGGCGGGGTCAGCCCCATTTGCGGGTCCGGTACCACTTGGTGATCACGTATTTGGTTCCTTTGATCACCGGCGTCCCGGCATGCATGGTGTTTTCGTTGGGACTTCCGTCGGGCTGGCTGTTGTTCCAGACCAGCAGCGTCCCGCGCTGGGGCGGCACCGAAATCCCGATTTGGGTAAAGGCGGTATCGCCGCCTTCTTCGACATCGTTGAGGTAGGCCATCGCGGTGATCGAGCGTTGCCCGCCGCGCTTGGTCTCGTCCTTCCAGTAGCCCGACTTGGTCCAGAACAGGTCGAGGTGGTACTTGAATTCCTGCCCCACCAGATAGCGCTGACCCTGCATCGTCTCACCAAAAAGGTGCGGGATGCCCAGTAGCTTGTCGATCCTGGTCTCCAGCCTATGGACGAAAGGATCATAGCGATCGACATTGCCCGAAGAACTGGTCCGCCAGATCTCCTTGGTGCCATGGTCGAGCACTTTGGAAGGCTCCGCCGTGCGGTCGATCATCGCGATCAGCGCGGTGCATTCCTCTTCGTTGAGGAAGTCGGCTACCGCCCAGATTTCGGCCAGGTCGGTGTCAACCTTGTGCGCGCGGGGATCGGCGGCAAGCCGGCGGCGCACGTGCGCGCCGCTGCGCAGCAGCGCGACCTTGTCGGGATTGGGGGCGTCGGCATAGGCACTGGTCACATTCATGTGACTATCGAATTGTTGGCCAAGGGCAAGGGGGTAGCTTGCCGTTCATCGACAAGGGACTTGCACACACAGAAAGTTTGCGTCAGCTTCCGCCGCCATGGAAACCGCAAGCACTACTTCCGACCGCTATTCTCGCGGCGCCGTCGTCCTGCATTGGCTGATTGCCTTGCTGATCATTCTCAACCTGATCGGCGCATTTGTTGCCGAAGACCTGCCCAAGGCCGATAAGGCGATGGTGATGGGCTATCACAAGGCAACCGGGATCACGATCCTGGTGCTCACCCTGGCTCGGATCGTCTGGCGACTGATGCACAAAGCACCGCCAATGGTCGAAACGCTCAAAGCCTGGGAAGCTGCCCTGGCGCGGGTGACCCATGCCGGGTTCTATTTCCTGATGCTGGCAGTGCCGCTCACTGGCTGGGCGATGTCTTCGGCCTTCAGCAAGGGCGGACCGGTCAGCATGTTCGGCCTGTTCGATGTGCCCGCGCTGCCGGTCGGCACTGACAAGCCGACTGCGGACATGTTCTACGAACTGCACGAGATTTTTGCCTTTGTGATGATCGGCCTGTTCGTGCTGCATCTGGGTGCGGCGCTGAAGCATCACTTCGTCGACAAGGACGGAACGATGCGGCGCATGGTGCCTTGGCTCAAGTAACGACCGCCTGACCAAACGAAAGGGCCGCGACACCTGGGGTGCCGCGGCCCTTCGCTTGTCCGGTTCCGGCTTAGTAGAAGAACTCGTAGATCACATCGACCACTTCGCCGGTGTAGATATCGACCAGCACCGCATCGTCGTAATAGCGCACCCAGCGGTAGGGGCCATAGACGTCGGGCAGGCGGTAATATCCCGGATCGGCGATCCAGTAGTCTTCACCGAAGAACAGCGAGTCCAGCACATAACCGATGCTCAGCCGCCGGTACGAGTAGTTCCGGTAGGGGGCATAGTAGGTCCCGACCTGGAAATAGCTCGGATAGCGGTTGCGCCAGCCGTACCAGTCATAGCGGTTGCTGTTGCGCCAGCCATGATCCCAGCGGTTGTAGCGGCTTCCCCAGGTCCAGTTCCAGCGGTTGTTCCAGCCCGACCAGTTGTTGTAGCGCGAGCGGTCCCAGTGGTTCGACCAGTTGCGGTTGCGCCAGTAGTCGCGGTTGCCGCCGTGACGCCGCCAGCTATCGCGATCGCGGTCGTGCCGACCGTCGCGGCGGACCCGGTCGGCCCAGTTGCGGTCGTTGCCGTCGCGTCCGCGCCAATTGCCATCCTGCCCGCGCCGGTTGTCGCCATCGCGCCAATTGCCGCCGTCACGCCGTCCGT
>JAGXTB010000128.1 GCA_018334165.1 Sphingomonadales bacterium
CCGCCGGGCCGTGCCTGGAAGGGACAGGCAGAGGAGTTGCTTTTAGCGCAGCAGCGACAGCACGTTCTGCTGGCTCTGGTTGGCCTGGGCGATCATCGCGGTCGAAGCCTGCGAGAGGATCTGGGCCTTGGCCATCGCGGTCGTTTCGGCCGAATAGTCGGCGTCTTCGATTCGGCTGCGCGCGTCAGACAGGTTGGTCGAAGTGTTGGTCAGGTTGTTGACCACCGATTCGAGCCGGTTCTGCCCCGCACCCAGCGAAGCCCGGGCCGAGTTGATCGTGTCGAGTTCGGTATCGATCGTGCCCAGCAGGGTGTTGGCGGCCGTGGCGGTCGAAACGTCGTAGGACCCGGCGGCACCGCCGCTGGCGGCCAGCGCAGTCAGGTCGGCCATGGCCAGATCGACCGTGTCGGCCCCATCGGCACCGGTCTGGACCGTGACAGTCGCGACCGAAGCGTCGAACAGGTTGACGCCGTTGAACTTGCTGTTGGTGATGACCTGGTCGATCTGCGCGGTCAGCTCGTCAACTTCGGTCTGCATATAGGCGCGGTCGGTGGCGTCCTGATAAGTGCCCGAGGCCGACTGGACCGCCAGTTCGCGCACGCGCTGCAGCATGTTGGTGACTTCGCTGAGCGAGCCTTCGGCGGTCTGCGCCAGCGCGATACCGTCGTTCGAGTTGCGGATCGCCTGGTTCATGCCGCGCACCTGTGCGGTCATGGAGGTGGCGATCGCGAGGCCGGCGGCATCGTCCTTGGCGCTGTTGAGGCGCTTGCCGGTGGACAGGCGTTCCATCGCCGTGCCCAGCATCTTGGCAGCCGAGTTCGAAGCATTGGCGGCGCGGATCGCGCCGATATTGGTGTTGATGACAGTCATGGATAACTCCCGTGGATAGTCCCGTAACGCCAGCCGGGCGGACCATCCGTCACGGCTTGCCCCACAAAGAGCGGATGATTGGCGGGAAAGTTAAGGGGGGCGGGAAGAGATCGACCAGAGCTCAGGACATTCCCCTAAGTAACTGACCTAGGCCTTAAATTACCAAACAGTTTGACGTTCTGCGCGCATTACAGGCCCCGAAGTATGGTTAATCAGGGGATCACGATGAACATTGGACTGGCAGCGAGCGAAAGCGCGGAACGGATGCACGCACCGCTGGTGCAGCGCGCTTCAGCGATCCTGGGTTCCTCCGCTCCGGGCTCCGCCCCGATGCTGCGCGGCAAGAGTGATCCGCAGCCCGTCGGCCCCGCACCTTGCGTCACACTGGAACGCGGCGCGGCGAATGCGCTGACCCGTGATGGTGCCCGCGGGCGCCATACCCTCACTTACCGCGACCCGGCGGGCGATGCTCCGCTGGCCGCACTGCTGGCGGCACTGGCCACGCCGGGCATGCCGATCGCCGCCGATCCTGAAACACTCTCGGTCCTCGCCCTGGCCGACCGGCTGGCCAGGAGCGAGATCCCTGTTCTCATCAATGGCCCGACCGGCACCGGCAAGGAAGTGCTGAGCCGCTTCATCCACGCACGCAGCCCGCGAGCGGACAAGGCGTTTGTGGCAGTCAACTGCGCGGCGATGCCCGAGACCATGCTCGAAGCGCTGCTGTTCGGCCACCGCAAGGGCGCTTTCACCGGCGCAAGCGAAGCCAACGAAGGCTTCTTCCGTGCGGCCGATGGCGGGACGCTGTTGCTCGACGAGATTGCCGAAATGCCGCTCTCGCTTCAGGCCAAGCTGCTGCGCGCCTTGCAAGAGGGCGAGGTGGTGCCGATCGGATCGACCCAGCCGATCAAGGTTGACGTCCGCGTGATCGCCTGCGCCAACCGCGATCTGCCGACCGAAGTGGCCGAGGGCCGGTTCCGCCCCGACCTCTATTACCGGCTCAACGTCTTCCCCTTGGCTTTGCGGCCCTTGCGCGAACGGGCAGAGGACATCGCCCCGCTGGCTTTCGCGATGGTGCTGCGCCACGCCGCGCCGGGCCGGGCCCTGCCGTGGATTTCCGAAGCCGCGCTGGCGATGCTGCGGCTGCACGGCTGGCCGGGCAATGTCCGCGAGCTGGAAAACGTGATGCGCCGCGCACTGCTCCTGGCCGATGGCCAGGGCGAGATCACTCCGGCGCACATTGCCTTCGATCAGCCCGCGCGGCTGGTGAGCGACAGCGCGGTCGTGCCGCAAAGCGAACCGCGCCGCCTCTCCAACATCGTCCAGATCCACGAAGCCAAGGCGATCATGGAAACCCTGGCGGCCTGCAATGGCAGCCGCGTCGCTGCTGCACGCCAGCTTGGCATTTCCGAACGCACCCTGCGCTACCGTCTCGCCTCCTTCCGTGACGCTGGCCTCGCTGTCGCTGGAGCCGGACGATGAACGGCGTCGGCGGTATCGGAGGGGCAGGCGGGATCCAGCAGATCCTGGCGCTGCGCCAGCAAATCCTCGACCGGTCGAACCTGCTCCAGCAGGTCCACACCCAGGCCCAGGCCCCTGAAGGTCCGGCCGCCCCGCAAGGCCCGGCCGGGCAATTCGGCGATGCGCTGAAGAATGCCCTGAGCGACGTATCGGGGATTCAGGAGAAGGCCTCCAACCTCTCAGCCGCTTACGAACGCGGCGAGGTTACCGACATCGCTGCGGTGATGCTGGCGCGCCAGGAATCCGGAATCGCCTTTGAAGCCACGCTGCAAGTCAGGAACCGCCTGCTGTCCGCCTACCAGGACATCATGCGGATGGGAGTCTAATTGAATGAGCGAGCTTGTAGCCTCTCCCCAAACACCGCTGGCCTCGCAGGGCGCGGGCACGCCGCTGGAGCGCCTGCGCGGGCTGAGCGGCCAACCGCTGGTCAAGCGCACGCTGCCCTGGTTCCTGGGTGCGGCCGCGCTGGGCGGGGTTGCCTTGACCTGGTCGGTGCTGAGCCCGGCCCCGCAGCGGATCCTCTATTCCGAACTGGGCGACAACGAACGCGCCGGCGTGGTCTCCAGTCTGGAGAAGGCCGGGATCGCTTACCAGATCGACAACCAGACCGGCACGCTGACCGTGGGGGAAGACGATCTTTACCGCGCGCGGATGCTGGTGGCCCAGGATGGCGCCTTGGCTGTACCCGATGCCACCACCTCGCTTGACAGCCTGCCACTGGGGGCCAGCCGCACACTCGAAGGCGAGCGCCTGAAAGGCGCGCGCGAACATGAATTGCAGCTGACGATCCAGGAAATCGACGGGGTCGAAAGCGTCCGCGTGCATCTGGCCGAGGGCAACAAATCGGTCTTCGTGCGCGATGAAGCCGCGCCATCGGCCTCGGTGATGGTGCGCATGGCCAAGGGCCGCCAGCTTTCCGACAGCCAGGTCGCGGCGATCGTCAATCTGGTCGCCGGATCGGTGCCGGGCATGTCGGCCGATGCGGTGCGCGTCGTCGATCAGCGCGGGCGGCTGCTGTCCGAAGGCGGCGGCGCCGAGAGCGACCGGATCGAGCTGCAGGGACGGCTGGAAGAAAAGCTGCGCACGCAAGTCGATACCCTGCTGCTGCCGATGCTGGGGGCGGGCAATTTCTCCAGCGAGATCCAGGTTGAACTCGACATGGATCAGGTCACTTCGGCGCGCGAGCGTTATGACAAGGACGGCGTGGTCCGCAGCGAAACGCAGCAGAGCTCACAAGTTGCGGGCGTGCCCGGCCAGGCCGGCGGCGTGCCCGGACAGCTGTCCAACACGCCCCCGCCCGCTGCCACCGTCAACCCGGCGGCTCCGCTGGCTGGTCAGGCCAATCCGACGGCGGCAGCGGCGATGAACGGCGAAAGCTCGGCCAGCCGGACCTATGAGCTGGGCCGCGAAGTCTCGGTCGCCAACACTTCACCCGGCAAGCTCAAGCGGATTTCGGTCGCGGTGGCGATCAGCCAGGAAGCGATGAAGAAAGCCAAGCCCGGCGATATCGAACAGATCAAGGCGCTGGTCGCCGCCGCCACCGGGATCGATCCCCAGCGCGGCGATCAGATCCAGGTCCTGGTCCGCCCGTTCGAGCCGGTCCCCGAAGAGGCGCTGGCGTTCTACGAAGCGCCGTGGTTCGCGATGGTGGTGCGTTCGGTGGTCGCCTTGCTGGCGGTGCTGCTGGTGCTGCTGATGGGGGTACGCCCGCTGATCCGCGCGCTCAGGCGCGAACCCGGTAGTGCTCCGCTGGCCGACGATGCCGCCGATGGCGAAGTCGCCGCGCGGCCGGCAGTCAATCCGGCAACCGGTGAAGTCGATTCAGCATTGCTGGGACGCCAGGTCGGTCTTGCCCAGCGGATCGTCGCCGAAAAGCCCGATGAAGCGCTCGACGCGCTGCGCACGATGCTGGGCCAACCCAAGCCGGAGGCCGCACAATGAGCGAACAGTTGCTTGGCCTTGGCGATGCCGAACGCGCCGCGGTGATGATCATGCTGCTGGAAGAAGACCAGGCCGCGCAGATCCTGGGCCAGTTGGGCCCCGAGGAACTGCAGGTGCTGGGCGAGAAGATGTGCGCACTGGGCCAGATCGGTCCCGAGCAGATCACCCAGGCGATCAGCGGCTTCGTTAACAGCGCCCAGACCCAGAGGATCAGCGCACGCGGGCGCAACGATCATGTCCGCCGGATCATGACCGCCGCGGTGGGTGAGGTGAAGGGCGAAAACCTGATGCAGCGGATCCTGCCGCCCGGCACCGAGACCGGCCCGGCGATCGAACTGGCCCGCTGGCTGACCCCGCAGTCGTTGATCCCGCTGATCAAGGGCGAACACCCCCAGGCCGTGGCAGTGCTGCTGGTCCAGCTTGAACCCGATGTGGCCGCGCAGCTGCTCCATTCGCTGCCGGCAGACGAACAGACCGCCGTGGTCCACCGCGTCGCCACTCTGGGCAGCGTCTCGCCTGAGGCAATCGCCATGCTCGAGGCACTGCTCGAAAGCCGGATCGCCGAACGCCACGGCAAGGCCGCATTGGCGCTGGGCGGGGCCAAGCAGGCCGCCGACATTATCAACCAGGTGGGCAAGGCCGCCGAAAAGCGGATCATGCCCGAGATAAGCAAGCTCGACAAAGCGCTGGCGCGCGAAATCGAAGCCGAGATGTTCAAGTTCGAACACTTGTTCGCGCTTGATGCCCAGGCGATGGGCGCGCTGCTGCGCGAGGTCGAGAGCGAGGTGCTGATCGACGCGCTGAAAGGCACCGCAGAAGAGCAACGCGAGGTGTTCTTCCGCGCCATGTCGAGCCGCGCCGCCGACGGCGTCAAGGATGAGATCGCAGCGCGCGGCCGCCTCAAGATGGCCGAAGTGCTCGATGCGCAAAAGACCATGGTCGCGGTCGCCCGGCGGCTTGCAGCGGACGGAGTGATCCAGTTCGGCGCGGGCGGCGGGGACGACGAATATGTCTAAGTCCGCCGCCAAGCCTTCAAATCCGTTCGTCCCGAGCGAAGTCGAGGGATTGCCGCAAACGCGACCCCTCGACTTCGCTCGGGGCGAACGGGATTGGGGGGGCGCACTGCCATTTGCCGCGCTAGCGGGGTCGGCTGG
>JAGXTB010000129.1 GCA_018334165.1 Sphingomonadales bacterium
CGCCGCCCAGCCCAGACTGCCCCCACCGTCAGCGCTTCGCGCTGCCACCTCCCCCAAAGGGGGAGGATTTTGGGTGAGACTGCTCATGCCTTCTCGAACACCGCCGCGATCCCCTGGCCGCCGCCGATGCACATGGTCTCCAGTCCATAACGCACATCGCGGCGCTGCATCTCGCGGGTCAGGTTGGCGAGGATCCGCCCGCCCGTGGCCCCGATCGGGTGGCCCAGCGAAATGCCCGAGCCGTTGACGTTGAGCATGTCATGGCGGCTGTCATCGTCCGACCAGCCCCAGCCCTTGAGGCAGGCAAGGACTTGCGGCGCGAAAGCTTCGTTCAGCTCGATCAGGCCGATGTCGTTCCAGGACAGGCCGTTCCTGGCAAACAGCCGCTCACTCGCCGGAACCGGGCCATAGCCCATCCGGCTGGGGTCGCAGCCCGCGGCGGCCCATGAGTGGAAGTATGCAATCGGTTCAAGCCCCAGCTCCTCCAGCTTGTCCTCGGCCACCACCAGGCAGGCGGCGGCGGCATCGTTCTGCTGGCTGGCATTGCCTGCTGTGACCACGGCACCAAGCATTTTGGCTTCCAGCGGGCGCAGCTTGCCCAGCGTCTCCATGCTGGCGTCAGCGCGGTAGCCTTCGTCATGGGCAAAGACCACCGGATCGCCCTTCTTCTGCGGGATCGACACCGGGACCAGTTCATCGGCGAACTTGCCCTCGGCCCAGGCAGCGGCGGCGCGCTGGTGGCTGCGCACGGCATAAGCATCGCAGGCCTCGCGGCTGATGTTCCAGTCCTTGGCGAGGTTTTCGGCGGTTTCGATCATCCCGCTGATCACGCCGTAGCGTTCGATCGGCTGGCTCATCACCCGGCCCCGGGTGAGGCGATCATGCAGCGTCAGGTTGCCGGCGCGAATGCCTTTGCGAATGTCGGTGGTGTAGTGCTCGACATTCGACATGCTTTCACAGCCGCCCGCGACCACCACGTCGCTGTGCCCGGTCTGGACCATCATCGCCGCATTGACGATCGCCTGCAGGCCCGAACCGCAGCGCCGGTCCAGCTGGTAACCGGGGACATGCTCGGGCAGCCCCGCCAGCAGCCATGACCAATGCCCGATGCACGGCGCTTCGCCATTGCCATAGCCCTGGCTGAACACCACGTCATCGACTTGGCCCGGATCGATCCTGGTGCGCTCCATCAGCGCCTTGAGGATCGTGGCGCCGAGCTGCCCGGCAGTAAGCGCGGACAGCGCCCCGCCAAATTTGCCAACGGGCGTGCGGATCGGGGCGACGATGGCAGCGCGGCGCAATTGGGTCATGCTAGGTCCTTTAACCTTCCTCCGTTTGTGTCGAGCGAAGTCGAGACACCTGTGCGCGGCATCTCGACTTCGCTCGATGCGAACGGAGTTTGAGGGGTGTTGATAGTATACCCGCCCAAAACCGTTCGTCCCGAGCGAAGTCGAGGGACAGCGCATGTAGCGACCCCTCGACTGCGCTCGGGGCGAACGGGGTGGGTGTGGTCATTTTGTGCCCTTGTCCGACGTGGCCACTACGCCGCGGTCGATCAGGTCTGCAATCTGGCCAGAGGAGAGGCCCAGCCGTTCCGCCAGCACTTCCTCGCTGTGTTCGCCCAGGTAGGGGGCGGGCCTGGGATCACCGACCACTTCGCCCGGCACATTGGCGAAAGAACGGGTGGCGGGATAGCTGAACCCGCTGGGGTTGGCGGGGGAGGGGCCGAACAGCGGATTGTTGGTGACGAGGTCCGGGTCCTGCGCGGCTTCGAACATGGTGCGATAGCGTTCGAAGGTGGCCCCGGCCTTGGTCAGCCGTTCGGCCAGGTCGGCGTAGTCGAAGCTTTCGGCAGCGCGCTGGAACAGCGCGAACAGGCGGTGGCGGTTGACGAAGCGGTGATGGTCGCTGGCGGCAAAATCGACACCGAGTTCGGCTTCGAGTGCGGCGACTTCCCCGGCCAACCCAAAGGCCTCGACCGTCGCTTTCCACTGCTTGGGGGTCAGCGCGGCAACCATGAAGCGTTTGCCGTCGCGGCTGAGGAAGTCGCGCCCGAAAGCCCCCCAGATCGCATTGCCCAGCCGCTCGCGGTCGGCCCCGCGATAGAGCATTTCCGCTCCCGCTCCGGCGTTGAACATGGTCCCGATCGCCACATCGCCCAAGGGCACGCGCATCTCCACGCCCTTGCCGGTGGCATCGCGGTGGCGCAGCCCGGCCAGCAGCGCGAAGGCGCAGTACGCGCCGGTGATGAAGTCCCAGGCTGGCAGCACCTGGTTGACCGGCGGCGCCGTCTTCGGGTCCCAGTCCTCCGGCCCGTTCATCAGCGGATAGCCCGAGGCAGCGTTGACCGTGAAATCCATCGCCTGGCGCCCGTCATGCCAGCCCATGATCCGCACCGAGACCAGGTCTTCGCGGCCCTCGGCCAGCTTTGCGTGGCTGAGGAAGCTATTCAGCGGCAGGTTGGTGATCATCTGCCCGGTCTTGCGGACCATTTCCGCCGCCAGCTCGCGGCCCTCGGCCGAGTTCAGGTCGAGCGCGACACTTTTCTTGGCGCGGTTGAGGTTTTCCCATGAGAGCGAGCGGCCCTCTTTGGTCATCATGTAGCGGTCGTAATCGAGCCCACCCGCCTTGTGGTCAATCCGCACCACTTCGGCACCCATCTGCGCGCAATAGAGCCCGGCGGTGGGCGAGGCGACGAAGCTCGATACCTCGATGATCTTCAGGCCGGAAAGAAGGTTGTACATCTGCTAGCGACCTTGCCGTACATAGGTGCCTAAAAACGAGACGTTAGCGCCGCCGCAGTTGCCGTTGTCCTCGACCAGAAGATAGGGCAGCAACAGCCGGAACCGGACCCGGCAATCGAATTCCTCGCCTTTGTCGAAAGGCAGGCTGCCGGTCTCCCCCATCGCAAACCCGCCGCGCGACTGCACTGGCTGGAAGGTGCCTTCGATTTCTCCGATATGAACACCGCCCCTCCGAACTCTATCGGGGTCCGACGCCCCCCATGTCGCTTCTCCGGTCACGGAAACGGTGCCGACCCGTCGACCCGGTTTCATTTGGATGTCGGCTTCGGTCCGCTGCCAGTTCCCTGTCCAGGCACCAATGGCCGCTGGTGGATCGGCAAGCGGCTCGAGATCGGCATCTCTAACCCAACCGAAAGTCGACCGACCTGACCGGGAGACATACTCAACCTCAACCCACTTGGTGGACCCTTTGCCTAGAGTTCCGATATCCGAAGCGACCAAAAGGTCGCCACCAATGACATAGGCTTTGGTGAGGCAGGGCTCGGCTTCATCGCAACCAGGTCGCGCCACGCCGTGACTGTAGATGAACCGCTTTCCGCCAGGTTTCACTTTCACCAGCCAAGCATAGTCGATCCAAGGTTCACGCGCGATTCCAGCTGTCGCAATGGACAGTGCTGCAACGGCCAGAGCGAAGCGGGCGAGCCAGACGTTCATGTCACCACACCGCCCCTTCGCTGGCGAATTCGCGCAGCAGGTGCTTGGCGATTTGCAGCTGCATGATCTGGCTGGTGCCTTCGTAAATCCGCAGGATCCGGGCATCGCGGAAGAACCGCTCGGCCGGGTATTCGGCCAGGTAACCTGCGCCGCCGAACACCTGGACGCAGCGATCGACCACGCGCCCGCAAGTCTCGCTGGCGAACAGCTTGGCCGCGGCGGCCTTGCGCATCACGTTTTCGCCGCGGTCGGCACGGGCGCAGGCGTCGGCCACCATGCATTCGGCGGCGTAAAGCTCGGCCTCGCTGTCGGCCAGCATCGCCTGGATCAGCTGGAAATTGGCGATCGGCTCGCCAAAGGCCTTGCGCTCGGTGGCATAGCGGATCGCGGTGTCGAGCGCGCGGCGGCCCATGCCGACGCTCATCCCGGCGACCGAGAGCCGCCCGTTGTCGAGGCTCTGCATCGCGATCTGGAAGCCGCGGCCCTCTTCCCCGCCGACCAGCGCCGATCCGGGCACATAGACGTCCTCCATGATCACGTCGGCGATGTGCGCGCCGGACTGGCCCATCTTCTTGTCGGGCTTGCCGATGGTGATTCCGCTCGTAGTCATATCGACGATGAAGGCCGAGACGTGCGCGTTCTTGGGCAGGGCTTCCTTGTTGGTGCGGGCCATGATCAGCCCGATCTTGGCGTGCGGGCTGTTGGTGATGTAGCGCTTGGTGCCCGACAGGCGGTAGCCATTGCCATCGCGGACCGCCGTGGTCTGCATCGCCGCGCTGTCCGATCCGCTGCCGGGCTCGGTCAGGCCGAAGCAGGCGATTTCCCCGCTGGCGATGCGCGGCAGCCATTCGGCCTTTTGTTCGGGGGTGCCGTAATTCTTGATCGCGCTGCCAGTCATCCCGATGTTGATCGAGACGGTCGAGCGGTAGGCTGGCGAAGCATAGCTCAGCTGCTTCACCGTCTCGATATACTGGCTGATGGTCATGCCAGCGCCGCCGAACTCTTCCGGGATGGTAATCCCGAACAGCCCCATGTCGCGCATTTCCTGCAGGATGTCGCCCGGGATGCGGTCTTCGGCGATGACCTGTTCTTCCGCCGGGATCAGCCGCTCGCGGACATAGCGGCGCAATTGCTCGATGAACTGTTCGAAGACATCCTGGTCCATATGCGAGCGCCTCAGATCGGATCGTAGGGGAAGACGTGAGCGGAAACCTCGTCGCCGCGGGCCATGCTGGCCTTGAAGCTGGGGATCAGCTCGGCCGCGATCGCCTCGGGGGTCCAGCCTTCGATTTTGGTCATCGAGCGGACCGGGCGGGGCTTGTTATAGAGCGTGATCTCGTTCTTGCGGACCGAGAAGATCTGGTTGGTCACGCCCTGCGCCGCATCCGAGGCGAGGTAGACGACCAGCGGCGCGATCTTGTCGGCGCTCATGGTCTTGAGCCGTTCGACCCGTTCCTGCTGTTCGGGCGTTTCGGCCGGGATCGAGGCGGTCATCCGGCTCCAGGCGAAAGGCGCGATGCAGTTCGAGCGCACGCCCGCGCGGGCCATGTCGAGCGCGATCGATTGCGACAGGCCGACAATGCCGAGCTTGGCGGCGGAGTAATTCGCCTGCCCGATGTTGCCGATCAGGCCGGAGGTAGACGTGAAATGGATGAAGCTGCCGCTCTGCTGCTCGCGGAAATAGGGCGTGGCCGCCTTGGAGACCAGGAAGGCCCCGTTGAGGTGGACGTCGATCACCGCGCGCCAGTCTTCAAAGCTCATCTTGTGCCAGATCGCATCGCGCAAGATGCCCGCGTTGTTCACCACTGCGTCGATCCGCCCGAACCGCTGGACCGCGTCCTCGATGATCGACGTCGCGCCCGCCGGATCGGCGACCGAGGCCAGATTGGCATGCGCCTTGCCGCCTGAAGCGATAATTTCGTTGACGGTTTCCTGAGCTGGCCCCGCATCGCCGCCCTCGCCGCCGCCGCCAACGCCGGGATCGTTGACCACCACCGCCGCGCCGTGCTTGGCGCAGAGCAGCGCAATCTCGCGCCCCACGCCGCGCCCGGCGCCGGTTACCGCGACAACCTTGCCTTCGAGCATGCCCATAGCCG
Source organism: Sphingomonadales bacterium (assembly GCA_018334165.1). GTDB lineage: Bacteria > Pseudomonadota > Alphaproteobacteria > Sphingomonadales > Sphingomonadaceae > Novosphingobium. The sequence goes on from JAGXTB010000129.1 coordinate 5,555, forward strand.
CGCGAATCCTCCCGATTTAACCGATCGCTTAAGACAGCCTTACGGCGGCCACGCGGAAAATCAACCGGCGGGCTTGGACGCCGTCGGCTGGGGCGCGGGTTGGCGCGGCTGGACTTGAGGCGGATTGCCCTGGTCAAGCATCTCGGCGGCCTGGTCGAGCGCCTCGGCCTCGCCTTCGCTCACGCCCCCGGCGGTACGGGTCTCGTCAGAGCAGGCGGCCAGCGCCAAGAGGATCAGGGCAGGGGCAAGAATGCGCATTGGGGCATGATAGCGTGCTTGCGCAAAAGGAAAAGGCGGGCCTTGCATTGCTGCAAGCCCGCCCTTCAAACCCGATTGGTGCCTTACTGCTTGGCGGCCGGGCTGCTGGCCGCTTCGGCCCCGGCCGCGCCCGAAGCGTCGGGGGCGGGCGTGGCATCGACATCCTGCACCGCTTCTTCGGCCGGCATTTCAACGTTGTCAGCCATCGCCTCTTCCTTGGCGCTTTCGGAATTGCCGCAGGCGGCAAGGGCGAGCGCGGCCAGCGAGGCAAAGGTCAGGGCGGCGAACTTTTTCATTGGAGGCAGTCCTTTTCGAATTCATGCGGCCCAGGCAGCGGAATGCCGCCAACGCCGTGACAATAGCCGCAGGCGATTCCGCTGCCAACCGCCAAAAACAGCCTATTCGGATATATCCACGATCAGCGGTTGATTGGATATAAAGATTTCTTTATATGATGCATCAATGCGGATCGAACCGACCCTTCGCGCGCTGGCCGACCCTACCCGGCTGCGGATCATGCGCCTGCTCGCGGCGATGGAGCTGGCTGTCGGCGAATTGGCACAAGTGCTGGGGCAAAGCCAGCCGCGCGTTTCGCGCCATGTCCGGATCCTGTGCGATGCGGGCCTGGCCGAACGCCGCAAGGAAGGCAGCTGGGTTTTCCTGAGAAGCGCCATCGGCGAGCATCGCGCGCCGCCGCTGGGGGCCGCCGCCGCGCGCCTGCTGGGCCTGGCCGAGGAAAGCGACGCCCAGTTCGCCGCGCGCTGCGGTGAAGACCGCCGCCACCTCGCCGCAATCCGCGCCGCGCGCGAGGTCAGCGCGGCGTCCTATTTTGCCCGCCACGCGGCCCACTGGGACGAAATCCGCAGCCTGCACAGCGCCGATGGCCCGGTCGAGGCTGCGTTGCAGCAGGCCTTGGGTAGCGGCTCGCTGGGTGCGCTGCTCGACGTCGGGACCGGCACCGGGCGGATTGCCGAGCTGCTCGCCCCGCGCGCGTCGGCAGTCACCGGGCTCGACAACAGCCCCGAAATGCTCCGTCTGGCCCGTGCGCGCCTGCAAGGGCTTCCGGCCGATCAGCTCGATCTGGTCCAGGGCGATTTTGCCGCGCTGCCCTTTGCCGAGGCCAGCTTCGATACGGTCTTGTTCCACCAGGTGCTGCACTATGCCCAAATGCCCGAGCAAGTGCTGGCCGAAGCCGCCCGGGTCACGCGCGGCGGCGGGGCGATCGCGGTGGTCGATTTCGCATCGCACGACCGCGAGGAGCTGCGCAGCCAGCACGCCCATGCACGGCTGGGCTTTTCGGACGAGCAGATGCTGGCGCTGCTGGCCGGGGCCGGGTTCGCTGCCGAACCGCCGCTGGCGCTGCCCGGCAAGCCGCTGACCGTGAAGATCTGGACCGGCAAGCGCAGTGCCAGTGCAACCGCCAAGTCCGAAACCACCGCAACCGGGCGCAGCCAATGAGCCAGTCCAGCCTGCTGCGCGGGGTCGAAGAACGCCCGCTGTTCGCCGAAGTGCGCGGTGACTTTAACGTCAGCTTCGAATTCTTCCCGCCCAAGACCGAGAAGATGGAAGCGCAGCTGTGGGATGCGGTGCTTGAATTGGCCCCGCTGGCTCCCAGCTTCGTCTCGGTCACCTACGGTGCGGGCGGCTCAACCCGCGAACGCACCCACGCCACGGTCGCGCGGATCGTCGGTGAGACCGATCTGACTGCCGCCGCGCACCTGACCTGCGTCGGGGCGAGCAAGGACGAGATCGCCGAAGTGGCCGACCGATACTGGGAAGCGGGCGTGCGCCACATTGTCGCGCTGCGCGGCGACCCTCCGCCCGAAAGCGGCGGGCACTTCGAACCGCATCCGCAAGGCTATGCGGGTGCGGCCGAGCTGGTTGCCGGGCTGAAGGCGCGTCATCCGTTCGAAATCTCGGTCGCCGCCTATCCCGAAGTCCACCCTGATGCGCTGAGCGCCGAGGCCGACCTCGACAACCTCAAGCGCAAGATCGACGCCGGGGCGAGCCGCGCTATCACCCAGTTCTTCTATTCGACCGACGCCTATTTCCGCTTCCTCGACCGCGTGCTGGCGGCCGGGATCGCCGTGCCGATCCTGCCCGGGATCATGCCGGTGACCAATTTCGCCGCGATCCGCCGGATGAGCGGCAACACCGAAATCCCCGACTGGATGATCGAGCTGTTCGACGGGCTGGACGACAAGCCTGCCCCGCGCGCGCTGGTCTCCGCCGCGGTCGCCACCAACCTGTGCCGCCGCCTCCACCAGGGCGGGGTGCGCGACTTCCACTTCTACACCCTCAACCGGCCTGAGCAGACCTACGCGATCTGCCACTTGCTCGGCTTGCGCCCTAAAATAGGGACAGTCCCTATTTTTCAAGGAACAGCCAAATGACCCTCGATCCGTCCGATCCAAAAAATAGGGACTGTCCCTATTTTTCTCCGCGCGAACTGTTCCTGGCCGAAGCGGCCAAGGCGATCCTGATCAAGGACGGGCCCTATGGCACCGCGATCCAGGGCGCGAAGCTGGATGAAGCGGGCTATCGCGGCGAGACCGGGCTCAGCCATGACCAGAAGGGCAACAACGATCTGGTCAACCTGACCCAGCCCGCGCTGATCGCCCGGATCTGTCAGGACTACATCGACGCCGGGGCGCGGGTCTTGGCGACCAACAGCTTCAACGCCAACCGGATCAGCCAGGCCGACTATGGTGCCGAACACCTGGTCCGCGATATCAACGTAGCCGCCGCTCGGGTGATCCGCGAGACAGTCGATGCCGCCACGGCCAAGGACGGCGTGCCGCGCTTTGTCGTGGGCGCGGTCGGCCCGACCAACAAGACCCTGTCGCTGTCTCCCGATGTCAACGATCCCGGCTTTCGCGAGGTCGATTTCGATACGGTCAAGGACGTCTACCGCGAACAGGCCCGCGCGCTGGTCGAAGGCGGCAGCGATTTCATCCTGATCGAAACGGTGTTCGATACGCTCAACTGCAAGGCCGGGATCATGGCGGTCAAGGAGCTCGAGCGCGAGCTTGGCCGTGAGGTGCCGCTGATGCTTTCGATGACCTTGACCGACCTGTCGGGCCGCAACCTGTCGGGCCACACGGTTGAGGCGTTCTGGCATTCGGTCCGTCATGCCCGGGCGCTGACGGTGGGGCTCAACTGCTCGTTCGGCGCCTCGCAGCTGCGCCCGCATATCCGCCTGCTCAGCGGCCTGGTCGATACGCTGCTGATGGCCTATCCCAATGCGGGCCTGCCCAATGAACTGGGTCAGTACGATGAATTGCCCGAAACCACCGCGGCGCTGGTCCGCGAATGGGCCGAGGCGGGCCAGGTCAACATTCTGGGCGGTTGCTGCGGCAACACGCCCCAGCACATCGCGGCGATGGCCAAGGCGGTTGCGGGCCTGACCCCGCGCGCAGTCCCGGTGCCGCCGGTGGTGACGCGTCTGGCGGGGCTTGAACCCTTCGTGATGGCGGCCTGATGGGCATCCACGGCCCTCTGGATTGGACGATCCGCCCGGCCACCAAGGCCGACGCGGGTGCGCTCGCGCTCGTTGCGCAGGCGACCTTTCTTGAAGCCTATGCCGGGCTGACCAGCGTCGAGGACATGCTGGTCCATGCCGAACGCAACAACAGCAAGGCGGCCTTCGAAGCCGCGTTCGATGAAGGCGCGCGGCTGTGGATCGCCGAGGCTGCGGGTACCCGTGCGCCGCTGGGCTTTGCCATGCTGACCCCTTCGAGCTTCGACATTGCCGAACCCGGCGATATCGAACTGCGCCGGATCTATGTGCTTGACCGCTGCCAGGGGCAGGGGCTGGCCAAGGCCTTGCTCGATACCGTGGTTGCCGCCAGCGCGGGCCACACCCGGATGATGCTGGGCGTCAACCGCGACAACGAGCGTGCCCAGGGGTTCTACCGCAAGCACGGTTTCGTGCTCGCCGGAACCCGCAGATTCACGGTCGGATCGACCACTTACGACGATTTCCTCTACGCCAAGGCGCTGGACCACCAATGACCGAACTCAACACCGCCCGCTTCGTCAATGTCGGCGAGCGTACCAATGTCACCGGCAGCGCCGCGTTCAAGAAGCTGATCCTGGCGGGCGACTATGCCAAGGCGGTCGAAGTTGCGCGCCAGCAGGTTGAGAACGGCGCGCAAGTGATCGACGTCAACATGGACGAAGGCCTGCTCGACGCGGTCTTTGCGATGACCACCTTCCTCAAGCTGATCGCCGCCGAGCCGGACATTGCCCGCGTCCCGGTGATGATCGACAGCTCCAAGTGGGAAGTGATCGAGGCCGGGATCAAATGCGTTTCGGGCAAGCCAGTGGTCAACTCGATCTCGATGAAGGAAGGCGAAGCGCAGTTCCTCGAACAGGCGCAAAAGTGCATGGATTACGGCGCGGCGGTGGTCGTGATGGCCTTCGATGAGAAGGGCCAGGCCGACACCCGCGACCGCAAGGTCGAGATTTGCGAGCGCGCCTACAAGCTGCTGACCGGGATCGGCTTTCCGCCCGAAGACATCATCTTCGATCCCAACATCTTCGCGGTCGCCACGGGCATGGAAGAGCACGATCGCTATGGCCTGGATTTCATCGAGGCGGTGGCGGAGATCAAGGCGCGCTGCCCGCATGTCCACACCAGCGGCGGGCTTTCCAACCTGTCGTTCTCGTTCCGCGGGAACGAGCCGGTGCGCCGGGCGATGCATTCGGTGTTCCTCTACCATGCGATCCGCGCCGGCCTCGACATGGCGATCGTCAACGCCGGGCAGATCGACATCTACGATCAGATCGACCCCGCGCTGCGCGAGGCCTGCGAGGATGTGATCCTGGCCCGCCGTCCGGACGCGACCGAACGCCTGATCGCCATGGCCGAAAGTTTTCGCGGCACCGATGCCAAGGCCGAAAAGGAAGCCGAGGAATGGCGCGGCTGGGACGTTGCGCGGCGGCTGGAACACGCGCTGGTCAAGGGGATCGACGCCTATGTGGTCGAGGATACCGAGGAAGCCCGGCAGGGCTTCCCGCGCCCGATCGAGGTGATCGAAGGCCCGCTGATGGCGGGCATGAACACGGTTGGTGATCTGTTTGGCGCAGGCAAAATGTTCCTGCCGCAAGTGGTCAAGAGCGCCCGGGTGATGAAGAAGGCGGTCGCTCACCTGATCCCCTTCATCGAGGCCGCCAAAGAGGTCGGTGCGCGGCCCAAGGGCAAGATCGTGATGGCCACGGTCAAAGGCGACGTCCACGATATCGGCAAGAACATCGTTGGCGTGGTGCTGCAATGCAACGGCTATGAAGTGATTGATCTTGGGGTGATGGTGCCCTGGACCAGGATCATCGAAACCGCGATTGCCGAAGATGCCGACATGATCGGGCTGTCGGGCCTGATCACCCCCAGCCTCGATGAAATGGTCACTATGGCCGAAGAAATGCAGCGGGCGGGGATGACCATGCCGCTGCTGATCGGCGGGGCGACCACCAGCAAGATCCACACCGCGCTGCGGATCGACCCGGCTTACGAGGGCCCGGTGATCCACGTGCTCGATGCCAGCCGCGCGGTCGGCGTGGCAAGCCAGCTCTTGTCGGACACCCAGGCCGAGCCGTTCATTGCGGCCACGGCGCAAGAGTACCAGCATGTCCGCGATGTCCGCGCCGGCAAGGACCCCTCGATCCTGCTCAGCCTGGAAGATGCCCGCGCCAACAGCTTCAAGGCCGACATGAGCGACAGGCCGATGCCGCCCGAACAGCCGGGGCTGCACGTCTTCGAGGACTGGGACCTCAAGGACCTGATCGGCTGTTTCGACTGGACCCCGTTCTTTCGCGCCTGGGAACTGGCGGGCAATTACCCCGCGATCCTGTCCGATGAAGTGGTCGGCGAAAGCGCCCGCGCGCTCCACGCCGATGCGTGCGCGATGCTGGACAAGATCGTTTCGGAAAAGTGGCTGACCGCGCGCGGTGTTGCCGGCTTCTGGCCATGCGCAAGGGATGGAGACGACGTAACCATCTACCAGTCCCTAACTCCGTTCGCATCGAGCGAAGTCGAGATGCCGCACCCAAGTGTCTCGACTTCGCTCGACACGAACGGAGAATGGGATGTGCGGCACGTCCGCATTCCCTTCCTGCGCCAGCAGATCCGCAAGAGCCGCGAGCGCGCCAACTTCTGCCTCGCCGATTTCATCGACCCCGATGGCGACTGGATTGGCGGCTTCGCGGTCGGCATCCACGGGATCGAGCCGCACCTCGAGAAGTTCCGCGCGGGCCACGACGACTATTCGGACATCCTGCTCAAAGCGCTGGCTGACCGCTTTGCCGAGGCCTTTGCGGAGCGCCTGCACCAGCACGTGCGCACCACACTGTGGGGCTATGCCCCCGGTGAACAGCTGACCAACGAGGCGCTGATCCGCGAAGAATACCGCGGCATCCGCCCCGCGCCGGGTTATCCGGCCTGCCCCGATCACAGCCTCAAGCCGATCCTGTTCGATCTGCTGGACGCCGGGACAAACGCCGGGATCGTGCTGACCGAAAGCCAGGCGATGCTGCCCACAGCGGCGGTCAGCGGCTTCTACTTCGCGCACCCGGAAAGCGCGTACTTCGGCGTCGCCCGGATCGGCCGCGACCAGCTGGAAGACTATGCCGTGCGGCGCGGGATCGATCTGGCCATGGCCGAGCGGTGGCTGCGGCCAAACCTTGATTGATCACATATCGTTGCTGGGCCACTCCACGATCAGGATCTCCAGGTCTCCCTTGGGTTCAAAATTTGTGCGGCGCACTTCGAACTGGGTGGGGGAGATTTTCTTGACCCCGGTCATGCAGAAGCTGACCATGTTTTCGGCCTTGCCCTTGTCCACCACCAGCCGGAATTGCTTGATCGGCCCGCGCCAGTTGCGGCCCGAAGAGAGGACATAGCCGATCCAGGTTTCGCTGTAGGCCATTGGGGCGTCGGGGTTTTTGAGCTGGACTGCCACCTTCTTGTCGAAGGCGGCCAGGAAGGCCTTGTCGATGCAGTACTGGGTCAGGCTGCCGGGAAAGTTCTTGCGCACTTCGGGATAGAGGCTGCCGGCGACCGAGCCGCCGATCATCGGGGCATAGCGGTGGGTCACCCCGACGCTTTTGCCGGCCGGAAAGAGCTGCTTGCGGGTCACGTGGGTGATCACATCCCAGGTCGGGAAATAGGTGCCGCCCTCGGTCTTGCGCAGCAACCCTTCGGCCATGCGTGCGGTCTTTTGCGCGGGCGGGAGCTTTCTGACGAAGCCCGGCTCTTCGCCGCTGCCAGTGATCCATTCGAGCGGCCAGCCGAGCTGCTGAAGCCGCTGGGTCACGTCCTTGCCCTTGATTTCGGCGCGCTTCAGCAGCTGGAACTTGACCGGCTTGCCATTGACCGTGGTCTGGAACGCCAGCTTGGTGAAATCGGGAATGGCCTGATCGCCATAGCTCTCTTCATCCGCCGCTTTGATTGCGGGCAGCGGGAACGAGATGGTCAGTTCCAGGTTCTTGGTCGAATGGTTGGTATAGCGATAGCGGACCCGCACCTCTTCCTTCGAGATGTAGAGGTCCTCGCTGTCCATCGAGACGAACTGGTTCTGGACCAGCTCGATCCCGCCCAGGTTAATCGCGGCCTCGCTGTCATTGGCGAGGGCCGGGACGGCGAGAGCCAGGAGGGCGGCGGTAAGGAGGGCTGTCTTGCGCATGGCTGGACAGCTACCACGGTAAAACCCTAGACCACTTGCATGAAATCGACTCTTGCCGCCGCCCTGCTGGCTCTGGCCGCGAGTGCCGCCCAGGCCGCGCCGCCCGCCACCGTGGCCGTGGCTTTCGACCGCAGCGCCGTTCGCCCCGTGCTGGCCGAAGGTGAGGCCGACCGCGCCGCGCACCGTTTGGTCACTGCCGACGATCCGGTGCGGGTTGCTTCGATTTCCAAGCTGGTGACCGCGATCGGGGTGATGCGGCTGGTCGATCAGCGCAAGCTGAGCCTTGACCGCGATGTTTCGGATTACCTTGGCTGGAGCCTGCGCCACCCGGCCTTCCCCGACCGGCCGATCACGCTGCGCCACCTGCTGTCGCACCAGTCCGGGCTGATTGACGGGGGCGAGCTTTACCTGATCCCGCTGGGTACCACGTTGAAGGAACGGCTGGCCGATCCCAGGGTCTGGGACCAGGCCCATGCGCCGGGATCGGGCTGGTTCCATTATACCAACCTCAACTTTCCGGTGGTTGCCAGCGTGATCGAGCGCGTCACTGGCGAGCGGTTCGATGTTGCGATGAGCCGGCTGGTGTTGAAGCCCTTGAAGCTCGACGCCTGCTTCAACTGGGGCGCGGGCTGCTCGGCCGGGGCGTTCAAGCGCGCGGTGGTGCTTTACCGCGCCAGCGGCGAAGTCGCGCGCGACGATCTGCGCGGCAATCCGCCGGTCTGCCCGGTCTATCTGGGCGATGGAACGTCCTGCGATCTCTCGACCTACAAATTGGGCGACAACGGCGCACTGTTCAGCCCCCAGGGCGGCCTGCGGATTTCGATGCGCGATCTGGCCAGGCTGGGCCAGATGCTGGCGCGCCGAGGGCGGGGGTTCCTGACGGTCAGGTCCTATGCCGAACTGACCCACGCCCGCTGGCGCTTCGATGGCCACAACGGGGTGGGCGAGGACGGCCTCGCCAATGGTTTCTTCTGCGCCTTTGGCCTGGCGGTCCAGCGGATCGGCAGCCGGGGCGAGCATTGCCGCGATGACCTGTTCGGCGATGGCCGGGCCCGGCTCGGCCATGCCGGCGATGCCTATGGCCTCAAGGCCGGGCTGTGGTGGGACCCGGTCAGCGGCAAGGGCCTGGCCTACTTCACCAGCGCGGTTGCCCCCGATGCCCCCACCGGACGCAGTGCATTCACCGCTGCGGAAGAGTCCGTTGTGGAGAGAGCTGCGCGCGTGCCCTTCCGTTAAGCCGCTGGGCCAGCTAGGCGCAGCACAGTGACCGCGCCCGAGCTTCTCGACACTCTCCATGCCACTTTCGGCTTTTCCGCTTTTCGCGGGGTGCAGGAACGCGTGGTCGATCGGGTGCTGGCGGGGCAAAGCACGCTGGCGGTAATGCCGACCGGCGCGGGCAAGAGCCTGACCTATCAGCTCCCCGCAGTGATGCTGCCGGGCACCTGTGTGGTGATCAGCCCCTTGATCGCGCTGATGCACGACCAGCTGCGCGGGGCCGAGGCCAATGGGATCCGGGCCGCCAGCCTGACCAGCGCCGATGGCGAGGACAGCCGCGAACGCGCGATCGATGCGTTTCGCAGCGGCGAGCTGGACCTGCTCTATGTCGCCCCCGAACGCGCCAGCCAGCCGCATTTCCGCGAGCTGCTGTCGAAAGCCGACGTTAGCTTGTTCGCGATCGACGAGGCGCATTGCGTCAGCGAATGGGGCCACGATTTCCGCCCCGACTACCGCTTGCTGCGGCCCTTGATGGACAGCTTTGCGGATGTCCCGCGCCTGGCACTGACCGCCACCGCCGATGCCCATACCCGCGCCGATGTGCTGACCCAGCTCGGCATCCCGGACGAAGGCTTGATCGTCGCCGGGTTTGACCGGCCCAACATCCGCTACGCGATCCGCCACCGCGAAAACGGGCCCAAGCAGCTCCAGACCTTGCTGGCCGAACAGCCGGGCCCCGGGATCATCTATGCCCAGAGCCGCAAGAAGGTGGAGGACCTTGCCGAGAAGCTTGCCGCCGCGACCGGGCGCACCGTGCTGCCTTACCACGCCGGGCTCGATCCGCGTGTGCGGCAGGCCAACCAGGCGGCCTTTGTGGCCAGCGAAGACACGGTGATGGTCGCCACGGTCGCGTTCGGGATGGGGATCGACAAGCCCGATGTGCGGTTTGTCGCCCATGCCGGGGTGCCGAAATCGATCGAGGGTTACTACCAGGAAACCGGCCGCGCCGGGCGCGATGGCGATCCGGCCCTGGCGATCATGCTGTGGGCGGCGGGCGATTTCGCCCAGGCCCGCCGGTTCCTGAGCGATGTCGAGCCGGAGCGGCGGGCGGGCGA
>JAGXTB010000130.1 GCA_018334165.1 Sphingomonadales bacterium
CAAGCCGCTGACGGAGGGGTAATGGCGATAGGGCACAGGCCCCTCCGTCATTTGCTACGCAAATGCCACCTCCCCATTTGCGCTGACGCGAAAATGGGAAGGATCTGATGGCTGAGCGTGCGAAAGTCGCCGTGCTCATCTCGGGCAGCGGCACCAATATGGCGGCGCTGCTCTATGCCAGCCGCGCTAGCGATTGCCCGTATGAAGTGGTGCTGGTTGCTTCGAACAATCCCGAAGCGGGCGGGCTCAAGCTGGCCGAGGCCGAGGGCGTGGCGACCTTCTGCTTGCCGCATCAGGGCATGGCCCGGCCCGATCACGATTCCGCGATGGACGCGGCGATCCGGGCCAGCGGCGCGCAATATGTCGCGCTGGCGGGATACATGCGGATCCTCGCCCCGGGGTTCGTGAGCGGCTGGGAAGGCCGGATGGTCAACGTGCACCCCTCGCTGCTGCCCAAGTACAAGGGCCTCCACACCCACGAGCGCGCGCTGGACGCAGGCGACAGCCATGGCGGCTGCACTGTCCACCTGGTCACCGCCGAACTTGATGACGGGCCAGTGCTGGGCCAGACTCCGGTAGCAATCATGCCGGGCGACACGCCGGACAGCCTGGCCGCGCGGGTGCTGATCGCCGAGCACCAGCTCTATCCGCGCTGTCTCGCCGCACTGGTCAGCCAGGCCACATCGCCCGAATGGCTCACCGCACAAGTGCGCGAACGCGCGATGGCCCTGCCCGAGGCGGAAGAATCGCTTTCGCACGGCATGCCCTGCTTCGGGATCATCAAGGGCAAGAAGTTCGCCTGGGTGTCCAACGATCATCACGGCGACGGCAAGACTGCCTTGCTGGTCAAGATCAGTGGACCTGACGAACAGGCCCAGCTGATCGAGATGGACGAGGCGCGCTATTACCGCCCGGCCTATTTCGGCGACGGCTGGATCGGCATCCGGCTCGACCTGGGCGATACCGACTGGGACGCGGTGGGCGAATGGCTCGCCCGCTCATGGCGCAGCGTTGCGCCCAAGAAGCTGACCAGCCTGATCGACGCCGCCGACCAGTTCTAATCCATGAAGATCGGTTAACCGCGCTGCGTGAGGTGGCGGTAACGCTATGCGTCTATTCGAAATTATCAATAGTCGAACCCAGGAGACCAGCCATGGCGTTCTTTCGCAAATTGCTTGCCGACAATACCGGAACCGCCGCCGTGGAGTATGGCGTGATCTGCGGTCTGATGGTCGTGGGATTGCTCGCAGGGGTAACCGGCCTGGGGGCCGAAGTTGGCAGCAGCTTCAACGACACGGCGGCCAAGGTCCAGAACGCGACCGGCAACTAGGTCACTTCAGAGCCGTCCACCATCGGGCGGCTCTCCCGGGTCCCTTTGTAGCGCGCGTCGGGCTCGGTCGGGCCGGGCGAAATCACCACGTAGTCATCGTGGACTTCGAGCAGGGTGCCGACAAACGGCCAGCCTTCCATGGTGCTGACCTTGTAGCTCACCGTATCGCCGACCTTGAAGGTTGCGGGATCGAAATTGAACTCGAACGGGCAATCCTCGCCCTCGCCGCCCATGCCTTTCATCGCCGAATCTCCTTTGGTCGCATCATAGGGCTGGAATTCCCCGCGAAAAGCGCCAGATTCACACGCAGATGCTGCGCGAACTGACCACGATCATTTCCTGGCTGCTGCTGATCGCCGATCTGGCGATCCTGCTGCGGGCCTTGCTACGCCCGCAGCGCGAACCAGCCTCGCGGATTGCCTGGTTCCTGACCATTCTGTTGCTGCCGGTGCTGGGTGCGCTGCTCTATCTGCTGATCGGCGAGGCCCGGATCAGCCAGCGCCGCCGCGACCGGTTCGCCCGGATCGACCAGGCCCTGCCGCGCCCGGGCGGCGATCCCGAAGCTGCGCGCGAGCTGGGCCAGGGCCCCTATGCCGCACCCTTTGCGCTCGCCCGCACGGTCAACGGCCTGCCGCCGACACTGGGCAACAAGGCCATGCTCGCCGCTGACAATAACGCGGCAATTGCGGGCATGATCGCCGATATCGATGCGGCGCAGTCCTCCGTGCACCTGTGTTTCTACATCTGGCTGGCGGACAACAGCGGGTTGGCGCTGAAGGATGCTTTGTGCCGCGCTGCGGCGCGCGGGCTGAAAGTGCGGGTCCTGGCCGACGCGCTGGGATCGCGGCAATTCCTGCGCTCGCGCCATTGGCAAGACATGCTTGCGGCCGGGGTCGACGCGCGTCAGGCGCTGCCGGTGGGCGGGATCGTCTGGACCTTCATCCGCGGCCGGGTGGACTTGCGCAATCACCGCAAGCTGCTGATCCTCGACAACCGGATCGCCTGGTGCGGCAGCCAGAATGCGGCCGATCCCGAATTCCGGATCAAGTGGCGCTTTGCCCCCTGGGTCGATCTGATGATGCGTTGGGAGGGCCCGATGGCGCGGCACTGCCAGTTCCTGTTCGCCAGCGACTGGCTGGCCGAACATGGCGATGATCTGACCGCGCTGTTCGCGCCCGAACCGCCGCGCCCGGTGGCTGCCCCGCACCATGTCACCGCGCAAGTGATCGGCACCGGGCCAATCCAGGCCTATCCCGCGATGACCGCCTGCTTTGCCGAACTGATCCACGCCGCGCGCCGCGAACTGGTGATTACCACGCCCTACTTTGTTCCCGACGAACAGTTGCTCTATGCCCTGACCAGTGCGGCCCGGCGCGGCGTGCGGGTGGCGCTGGTCGTGCCGCACCGCAACGACAGCCGCGTGGTGGCGGGGGCCAGCCGCTCTTATTACCGCGAACTGATCGCAGCCGGCGTAGAAGTCCACGAATACCGCCCCGGCCTGCTCCATGCCAAGACCATGGTGGCCGATGGCGAGGTTGGCCTGATCGGCTCGGCCAACCTCGACCGGCGCAGCTTCGAGCTCAATTTTGAGAACAATGTGCTTTTCGCCAATGCCCAACTGGCCGGCCAGATCCGCGCCCGTCAGGACGAATGGATCGCCCAGTCCGAACGGATCAGCGCCGAAACAGTGCGGCGCTACAACATGTTTCGCCGGTTGGGACAGAACCTGTCGGCGATGTTCAGCCCGTTGTTGTGACCGCCAAGATCCTCTCCATTTTTGGCGAATGCCACAAATGGGGAGGTGGCGCCGCGAAGCGGTGACGGAGGGGCTTCGACGCCAGCGTCCAAAGCCCCTCCGTCTCGTCCTTGCGGACGATCCACCTCCCCATTTGCCGCCTTCGCGGAAAATGGAGAGGAACTGGTGCGGTTGATTGTTGGCTTTGGATGCAAAAAGGGCCGCCGGATCGCTCCGGCGGCCCATTGCAGAGCATTGGCTCGACCGGTTTAGCCGACGACTTCTTCCGGCTTGAAGAAATAGGCGATTTCGATCGCGGCGTTTTCGTCGCTGTCGCTGCCGTGGACGGTGTTTTCACCGATCGACAAGGCGTGGACCTTGCGGATGGTGCCTTCGGCAGCCTGCTCCGGGTTGGTTGCGCCCATCACGTCGCGGTTGCGGGCAACGGCGTCTTCGCCTTCGAGGACCTGGACGACAACCGGCTCGCTCATCATGAAGTCGCACAGTTCGCCGAAGAAGGGGCGTTCCTTGTGAACCGCGTAAAAGCCTTCGGCCTGTTCGCGGGTCATGTGGATGCGCTTCGAAGCGACGACGCGCAGGCCGGCTTCTTCCAGCATCTTGGTGACCGCGCCGGTCAGGTTGCGGCGGGTAGCGTCGGGCTTGATGATCGAAAAGGTGCGGGTAACCGCCATGGTGTTCGTCCTTGCAATTGCATTGAGTGCGAGAATGGCGCGCCCCTAGCCGGGAAAATGCTGCACCGCAAGGCACAGCGCCGCGATGCATTTCGTTTGGAATGGGGCAAGCTTGGGTATAGCCTGCGCAGCGGGTCGCATGGGGGAGAACCAGCATGCGAGAAACGAACCACCCGATGTCGCGCCGGGCCTTCACAGGCTCGGCACTTGCCGCCGCTTCGTTGCTGGCGGCCAAAGACAGCCAAGCCGCGCCATCGCAGCAGCCAACACCGCCGCAAGCCATTGGTCCGTTCTATCCGGTGCAGCGCCTGAAGGACGCCGATGCCGACCTGACCTGGCTGAAAGGCCACAAGAACCGCGCCAAAGGCACCGTCATCGAGGTCACCGGCCGAGTGCTTGACCGCTATGGCAATCCGGTCAGCGGCGCGAAGCTGGAACTGTGGCAGTGCAATGCCGCCGGGCGCTATGCCCATGCCAACGATATTGCGACGGCTCCGCTCGACCCGGATTTTCAGGGCTATGCCGCGCTTGCCACCAACAAGCAGGGGGAATGGCGGATCACCACGATCAAGCCGGCCGGTTATGATTCGCCAATCGGCCACCGCACTCCGCACATCCATTTCGACGTGCAGGGACGCAGTCACCGGCTGATCACGCAAATGTACTTTTCAGACGACGAGGCGACCAATGCCAAGGACGCGCTGTTCAAGGAAATGGGCACCGATGCAATCCGGACCGTCGCTCGTGCGGACGGTGTGGCGCGCTATAACTGGAACATCGTGCTGATGGACGGCTGATCAAGCCGCCTTGACCCAGCCCTTGCCTTCCTGACGCCAGTAATTGCGTTCGATCCCCTCGCGCTCACCCAGCATGCGCCAGGTGGCGCGGGCATCGTCGATGGTCGAGGCGCCGAACAGCAGGAACACGCGCTCGAACGCCTCGGCCCCGTCGCGCCATTGCCCATCGGCGAGCGCCAGATAAGTCGCGCCATTGGCCGGGGAAAGGCTGTCCGCCAGCAGGATCGGCTGGCGCGCATCGTGCGCACCGCCAGCAGGCGCATGGGCGAGGAACTGGTCCCTGACCGCCCACAGCGCGGTGCTGAGCCGCGCCAGCTGGGCATCGTCGACCGAAACCACCAGCACCCGCGCGCCGCTGCCAAGCATCTTGGCTGCGAGCGCGGGCAGAGCCTCCTCGAGCGAGGATTGGCTCAACTGGTAGAAATCAACCCTCAAGGCTATCCCTTACGAACCGGTCGAGCACGCGCACGCCGAAGCCGGTCGCGCCCTTGTCCCAGGTTGCGCCGGGCTTGCTGGCCCAGACCATCCCGGCGATATCGAGGTGCGCCCAGGGGGTGCCTTTGTCGACATAGCGCTGGATGAACTGCGCCGCAGTAGTCGAGCCGCCCTCGCGCGGGCCGACGTTCTTCATGTCGGCGATCGGGCTGTCGATCAGCTTGTCATAGGCCGGGCCCATCGGCATCCGCCACAGCGTATCGCCCGAGGCCGTGCCCGCAGCCATCAGCTTTGCGGCCAAGCCATCATCGTTGGAGTAGATCCCGCCGTGCTCGTGGCCCAGCGAGATGATAATTGCGCCGGTCAAGGTGGCCAGATCGATCACCGCAGTCGGCGAATACTCTTTCTGCACCCAGGTGATCGCATCGCACAGCACCAGGCGGCCTTCGGCGTCGGTGTTGATCACTTCGACCGTCTGGCCGGACATGGTTGTCACCACGTCGCCGGGGCGCTGGGCATTGCCGTCGGGCATGTTCTCAACCAGTCCGCAGACCGCGACAATGTTGGCTTTTGCCTTGCGCTGAGCGATGGCGAGCATGGCCCCGGCCACTGCCCCGGCCCCGCCCATGTCCCACTTCATGTCTTCCATGCCAGCCGCCGGCTTGATGCTGATCCCGCCGGTATCGAACGTCACGCCCTTGCCGACAAAAGCGGTCGGCTTGGCACCCGGTGCGCCGCCGTTCCATTCCATCACCAAAAGGCGCGGCGGGCGGACCGAGCCCTGGGCCACGCCCAAGAGCGCGCCCATGCCCAGAGCCTTCATTTCCGCTTCGTCCAGCACGCGGACCTTGATTCCTGCGGCTTCCACACGCGGACGGACGCGTTCGACGAAGCTTTCGGGGTAAATGATGTTGGCCGGTTCGGTCACCAGTTCGCGGGTCAGTTCGACCCCGTCAGCCAGCGCAGCTTCCACTTCCCAGGCCGCTTCGGTGCCTTCGGGGGCACCGGCCACGCGGATCGTGGTGAGCGAAGCTTTCTGATCGGCGGGCAGCTTGGTGCGATAGATATCGTAGCGCCAGCCGCGCAGCCGCGCGCCCAGGATAACCGCTGCCGCTTCTGCCGCGCCCAGCCCGGCGTCCGACAGGTCGATCGTCACCGCGCTCTCACCCGAGGCGATGTATTTGGCGGTGATCGCCGCCCCGGCGCGTTCGAGCGAGGCGATGCGGTCTTTCGCGCCCTTCTCCCCCGCCCCGGCCAGCGCGACGCGGACCACCGTGCCATCGCGGCTGACAAAGCCTTCGTGCAGCTGCCCGGTCTTGCCAGTAAAACGGCTGGCCTTGGCCCCTTCGGCCAGCACCGGATCAAGCGTGGCATCAAGGCTGTCCTGATTGACGACATGGGCCACCGGGCTGGTCGTGACGGGCAGCGGGGCAGAGACGAATTCGACTTTCATGGTAACTCCCTGGGGAAATCGGGCCCGGCGGGATCAGCAGTTGCCGTCCCGCGATGGCATGGATTGCAGTTAGGCGCGGGCGGTGCGATAGGCAAGTCATGGTCCTTCCTCCGCGGCGCTGTTTGCCGCACTTCTTGCTGCCTGCTTTTCGCCGCCGCGCGTCGGGTGCGTTGATCGCACTTGGCTTGCTGGCCCTGCCCGCCAGCGCCTTTGCGCAAGTGGCACCATCCCCCGACGAACCACCGACGCCGCTGGAGATCAAGGAAGGCGATGTGATCGGCTTCGAAGCCGATGGCGCGGCCTATGATGACAACAAGGACCAGATCAGCGTTGCGGGCAATGTGGTGCTGCGCCGCGGCCAGCAATCGGTCCGCGCCGACAAGGTTACCTGGGACCGCAAGAGCGGGCAGATCGTGGCCGAAGGCAACATCCGCTTCGTCGACCAGGACGGCAACCAGCTGTTCACCGACCGGCTTGAGCTGACCGACGAGCTCAAGGCCGGGGCAATGCAGAACATGCTCTATGTCTTGCGCGAAGGCGGGCGGCTGGCAGCGCAAAGCGGCGAGCGCGGTGAGAACGGCCAGGTGATCCTGAGCAATGCCGCCTATTCGGCTTGCGCGGTGGAAGACAGTCAGGGCTGCCCGCGCCGCCCGAGCTGGCGATTGACCGCCAAGCGGGTGGTGTTCGATCCCGACAGCAAGACCGTGCGCTTCTATGGTTCGCGGATCGAACTGTTCGGCGTTTCGTTGCTGCCGATGCCGACGATCGCGCTCGCCACCGATGGTCGGCCGATCTCGGGCCTGTTGATCCCCGATGTCCAGCTCTCGGCCTCAAACGGGGTGCAGATTTCGGACACCTGGTATCAGCGGCTGGGCCCCAATCGCGATCTTGCGATCACTGGCTACATTTTTACCGAAGCGCTGCCGATGGTTTCGGCCAAGTACCGCCAGATTACCAGCGCTGGCGCTTTCCAGGTCACCGGCTATGCCACGCGCAGCTCCCGCATCCCGATCGGCGGCAGTCCGACCAGCAGCCAGAAGGACTTCCGCGGCTATCTCTATGCCAATGGCCGGTTCCAGTTCACCCCGAACTGGAGCCTGACATTCTCATCACGGCTGACTTCCGACCGTACGTTCCTGCGCCGGTATGATATCAGCCGCGATGACCGGCTGCGATCAACCTTCGACCTGGAACGGATCGCGCCTGACAGCTATCTCTCGATCGCGGGCTGGGCGACGCAGACCTTGCGGGTTGGCGACCCCCAGGGGCAGGTTCCCGTCGCCATACCGGTTATCGACTATCGCCGCCGCCTGACCGACCCAGTGCTGGGCGGCCGGGTGCAACTGCAAGCCAATACGATGGCGATTACCCGCTCCAGCGGGCAAGACACCCAGCGCGCCTTTGCCAGCGCACAGTGGGATCTGCGCCGGATCACGCCGATGGGCCAGGAGCTGACCCTGACCGCGCTGGCCCGCGGCGATGTCTATCATTCGGATGAGAACGCGCTGAGCCCGACCGTGTCCTATCGCGGCAATCCCGGCTGGCAGACCCGCGGCATGGCCAGCGTGGCCTTCGATGCCAAATGGCCGCTGGTTGGCAGCTTCATGGGCGGAACCCAGGTGCTGACCCCGCGCATCCAGATCGTTGCCAGTCCGACGCTGCGCAATCTTGAGGTTCCCAACGAGGACGCCCGCGCGATCGATCTGGAAGATTCGAACCTCTTCGCGCTCAACCGCTTTCCCGGTTACGACCGGATCGAGGACGGGGTGCGCTTTACCTATGGGTTCGACTGGCAGTTCGATCGGCCGGGCTGGCGGATTTCGACCACCGTCGGCCAGTCCTATCGCCTGACCGACCGCCCGACCCTGCTGCCCGACGGCACCGGGCTTTCGACCCGCACTTCCGACATCGTCGGGCGGACCGAGGTGCGGTACCGCGAATTCGTCAAGTTCACGCACCGCTTCCGGCTCGACAAGGACGATTTCGCGGTGCGCCGAAACGAATTCGACGCCGCAATCGGGACCCGGCGGACTTACCTGGAGGTCGGCTACCTTAGGCTCAACCGCGATGTTTCGAGCGGGATCGAGGACCTCAAGGACCGCGAGGAAGCGCGGATCGCTGGCCGGATCGGCTTTGCCCGCTATTGGTCGTTCTTCGGCTCGGGCGTGTTCGACCTGACCGGGATCAGCGACGATCCGGCGCTGGTCGGGGTCGATGGCTTCCAGCCGATCCGCACGCGGCTGGGCGTGGCCTATCAGGACGATTGCCTGGAAATCGATTTCACCTGGCGGCGTGACTTCGTGGCAAACGGTGACGCGCGGCGCGGCAATACCTTCCAGATCCACATCGCTCTGCGCAATCTGGGCTTCCGGTGACAAGCGCGACTGCACGATTGGCAGGCCCGAACAAGTGCGCTATCCGCGCTCGCTCAGGCAAGGTTAAGCCGCGCGGCGGCATTGGCCCGGCAACTTCGGCGCGATGTTCGCGCGGCAATTGGGATTTTTGACACGGTGACTTCAGCCTCACGTTTCCGCACCCTTTCGCGACTTGCCCTGGTTCCGCTGGCCACGTTCGCCGTGGTCCCGGCCGGGCCGCTGATGGCCCAGCAGGGCGGTCTGAGCCTGCCCGAAAACCCGCAATTGTTCGGCCAGCAGGACCCCAACAACCGCAAGGCGATGGTCGTCGTCAACGGCGAGGTGATCACCGGCACCGATATCGATCAGCGCGTCGCGCTGGTGGTTGCGGCCAGCGGCGGCAAGATTGGCCCCGAAGAAATCCAGCGGGTGCGCACGCAGGTTCTGCGCAACCTGGTGGACGAAACGTTGCAGATCCAGGAAGCCCGATCACAGGACATGACGATCGAGGATGCCGAGGTTGACGCCTCGTATGGCCGGGTCGCCCGGCAGAATTTTGGCCAGGACCCCAAGGCGCTTGACGCTTACCTGACCAAGATCGGTTCCTCCCCGGCCTCGCTCAAGCGCCAGATCCGCGGCGAAATGGCCTGGCAGCGACTGCTGCGCCGCAATGTCACCCCCTTCGTCAACGTTTCCGACGATGAAGTGCGCGACGTGATCAAGCGCCAGGAAGCCGCCAAGGGCACCGAGGAATACCGGGTCGGCGAAATCTTCCTTTCGGCCAACAGCGAAAACCGCGAGGCCGTGCTGCAGAACGCGCTGAAGATCGTTGAGCAGATCAAGGCGGGCGGCAACTTTGTCGCCTATGCCCGCCAGTTCTCCGAAGCGTCGACCGCAGTGGTCGGCGGCGATCTGGGCTGGGTGCGGCTCGGCATGCTGCCGACGGAAATTGATTCCGCTCTGGTGACCATGAACAATGGCCAGCTGGTCGGCCCGATCGAAATTCGCGGCGGTTTTTCGATCATCTTGCTGATCGACAAGCGCAAGGTGCTGACCGCCGATCCCCGCGACGCGGTGCTCAGCCTCAAGCAAGTGCTGATCCAGTTCCCGGCCGGAACCCCCGAAGCCAAGGCGCTCGAGCGCGCCAATGCCTTTGGCGAGGCGGCCAAGGGCATCCGCGGCTGCGGCACGGTTGAACCCATCGCCCAGCAATTCGGCGGCGAAGTCGTCTCGAGCGATCAGGTCAAGGCCCGCGATCTGCCCGGCCCATTGCAGCAGCTGGTGCTGGCGCTCAATGTCGGCGAAGCAACCCAGCCGTTCGGCTCGCTCAAGGAAGGGGTCAGCGTTCTGGTCTTGTGCGGCCGTGACGATCCGCAGGCGGCCGGCGGGCCGACCTTTGAGTCGGTCGAAGAGCAGTTGCTGGAAGAGCGGACAAACAAGCGCTCGCAGGCCTATCTGCGCGACCTGCGCCGCGACGCGGTGATCGACTACGGGAACTGAAGAGTCGGCGATGGACTTCCCGCCCCTCGCGGTATCGCTGGGCGATCCGGCGGGGGTCGGGCCAGAGCTGATCGCGGAAGCTTGGCTGCGCCGCGAGGCTGAAGAGCTGCCACCGTTCTTCGTAGCTGGCGGGGCCGATGTGCTGCGAAATGCCGCCCGCACGCGCGGCCACGACCTGCCCTTGATCGAGATCTTCCACCCCGCCGAGGCACTGGAGCTGTTCGGCCATTCCTTGCCAGTGCTGGCCGGGGCCGATGGTGACTACACCCCCGGGGTGCCAAGCCGTGAAGGTGCAAAGCTGGCGCTGGCATCGCTGAGCGAGGCAACCGAGCTGGTCCTCGCAGGAGAGGCTGCGGCGCTGGTCACCGCGCCGATTGCCAAGGCACGCCTGGCTGAAGTGGGCTTCGACCATCCCGGTCAGACCGAATTCGTCGCCGCTGCCTGTTCCTATGCCCCCGGGGATGCGGTGATGATGCTGGCTGGCCCGCAATTGCGGACCGTACCGCTGACCGTGCATGTCGCGCTGAAAGACGTGCCCGGCCTGATTACCCCGGCACTGATCGAGCGCAAGGCGCGGATTGTGGCCTCGGCGCTTTACCGCGATTTCGGGATCAAGGCCCCGCGCCTCGCAGTCGCCGCGCTCAACCCGCACGCGGGCGAGGATGGCCGGATGGGCCGCGAGGATATCGACATCGTCGCCCCCACCATCGCCGCGCTGGCCGCCGAGGGGATCGCCATTTCCGGGCCCCACGCCGCCGACGGACTGTTCACGGCACATGCCCGCGAGGGCTATGACGTGGCGCTGTGCATGTACCACGACCAGGCCCTGATCCCCTTGAAAGCGCTCGATTTCGACAACGGCGTCAATGTCACGCTGGGCCTGCCGGTAGTGCGCACCAGTCCCGATCACGGCACCGCCTTTGCCATCGCCGGGCAGAACCTGGCCAATCCCGGCGCGACGATTGCAGCAATCCGGATGGCGGGCGGATGCGCGGCAAGGCGCTCGGGGCTGCTCGATGATTGATTCACGCGGAGGCGCGGAGGCGCGGAGAATCCAGCCGCGCCGCAGGCGCTTTCTCTCGAAGCATTTCGCTTTCCGCTGCGCTTGCAGTTTCTGGATCGGCTTCACCGAGTGCTCGACTCCTCCGCGTCTCCGCGTCTCCGCGTGAATAATTCCATGCCTGACCTCCCCCCCTTGCGCGAAGTCATCGCCCGGCACGGCCTCCAGGCGACCAAGGCACTGGGCCAGAACTTCCTGTTCGACGAGCAGTTGCTCAGCCGGATCGCCGCGATCCCCGGCCAGCTGGCCGGACAGCAAGTGCTCGAAGTCGGCCCCGGCCCCGGCGGCCTGACCCGCGCCTTGCTGCGCGCCGGAGCGCAAGTCACCGCAATCGAGATGGACCGCCGCTGCCTGCCCGCGCTGGCCGAACTGGCCGAGGCCTTCCCCGGCCAGCTGCGGGTGATCGAGGGCGATGCGACCAAAGTGGTGCACGGGATCGAAGGCCCCTACCACGTGGTCGCCAACCTGCCCTACAACGTCGGCACCGTGCTGTTCGTCGGCTGGCTGGGCGGCGAGGCATGGCCGCCCGCCTGGGCCAGCCTGACCTTGATGTTCCAGCTCGAAGTCGCCCAGCGGATCGTCGCCGAAGCCGGCAGCGATGCCTATGGCCGCCTCGCGGTACTCGCCCAGTGGCGCAGTGCAGCCAAGATCGCGACCAAAGTCCACCGCAGCGCCTTCACCCCGCCGCCCAAAGTGATGAGCGCGGTGGTGCATGTGACCCCGGCAGACATGCCCGAGGGCGTCTCGGCCAAAAAGCTCGAACGCCTGACCGAACTGGCCTTCGGCCAGCGGAGGAAGATGCTGCGGCAGAGTTTGAAGGGCCTGCCCGGAGCGTTGGAGGCGCTTGAGAAGCTGGGGATCGACCCGCAGCGCCGCGCGGAAACGCTAAGCGTAGCGGAGTTTGTCAGCGTGGCGCGGGAGCTGTCAGCTTAATTCCTCCCCGTTACGGGGAGGGGGACCATGCGAAGCATGGTGGAGGGGCACGTG
>JAGXTB010000131.1 GCA_018334165.1 Sphingomonadales bacterium
GCCTGCGCCGACGCAAGGCCTGGCGGCCTCGCTCCCCCACCCCTAACCCCTCCCCGCCGGGGAGGGGGACTCGTATGCTGAATCAAGCAGTTGTGGAGGATCTTTGGTGACCCGCTTTTCCGCGATGAGCCTGTTCGCCAAGGCGCTGGGCGCGCACAAGACATGGCCTGAACTGTGGCCCGATGCCAGCCCTAAACCTGCCTATGACGCGATCATCGTTGGCGGCGGCGGGCACGGGCTGGGCGCGGCTTACTACCTCGCCAAGAAGTACGGGATCACCAATGTCGCGGTGATCGAGAAGGGCTGGCTGGGCGGCGGCAACACCGGGCGCAACACCACGATCGTGCGTTCGAACTATCTCTATGATGAAAGCGCGCACCTTTACGATCACGCGGTCAAGCTGTGGGACGGGCTCAGCCAGGAACTCAACTTCAACGTGATGTATTCGAAGCGCGGGGTGATGATGCTCGCGCACAATGTCTATGACCTGCAGAGCTTTCAGCGCCACATCCACGCCAACCGGCTGAACGGCGTCGACAACGAATGGCTGACGCCCGAAGAGGCCAAGGAATACTGCCCGCCGCTGAGCATCGATCCCGGTGCCCGTTACCCGGTGCTGGGCGCGGCTTTGCAGCGACGCGGCGGCACCGCGCGGCACGATAGCGTTGCCTGGGGCTATGCCCGTGCGGCGGCGGCGCTGGGCGTCGATATCATCCAGAACTGCGCAGTCACCGGCATCCGCCGCGGCGTTGACGGTGCGATTGAAGGGGTGGAAACCACCCGCGGCTACATCGCTTCGAAGAAGGTCGGCGTATCCGCTGCGGGCAACAGCTCAGTCATCATGAAGATGGCCGGGCTCGACTTCCCGCTGGAAAGCTATCCGCTGCAAGCGCTGGTTTCGGAACCGGTCAAGCCGGTGTTCCCCTGCGTGGTCATGTCGAACACCGTCCACGCCTATATCAGCCAGTCGGACAAGGGCGAGCTGGTGATCGGCGCGGGGACCGACCAGTACGTTAGCTACTCACAGCGCGGCGCGCTCCACATCGTCGAGCATACCGTGGCCGCGATCTGCGAAATCTTCCCGCTGTTCCGCCGGATGCGGATGCTGCGCAACTGGGGCGGGATCGTGGATGTGACGCCCGATCGCTCGCCGATCCTGGGCAAGACCCCGGTCCCGGGACTCTACGTCAACTGTGGTTGGGGCACCGGCGGATTCAAGGCCACCCCGGGCGCGGGCGACCTGCTCGCCTACACCATGGCCAAGGACGAACCGCACCAGATCAACGCGCCCTTCAACCTCGACCGGTTCCGCAACGGACGCTTGATCGACGAAGCCGCAGCAGCGGCGGTGGCACACTGACATGAAGACAAGCCCAGCCAAAAAAGGGATCGTCACCCTGAACTTGTTTCAGGGTCCATTTCTCCCCACGAGCCGGAGCTTTGTTGGGCAGCGAGACGGCACCGCCATGCTTTTGACCCAGACCCTGGAGAGTGGGGCACGATGGATGCTGAAACAAGTTCAGCATGACGATGACTTTTGCGTGGGTGTGTTCGCATGATCCTGATCCATTGCCCTTACTGCGAGCAGACGCTCCCCGAGCTTGAATTTGCCTATGCTGGCGAAGCGCATATCGCGCGGCCCGCCGATCCCTCTGCGCTGTCTGACGAAGAGTGGGAGAAGTACCTGTTCATCCGCGCCAATCCGCGCGGGCGGCACAACGAGCGCTGGCGGCATGTCCACGGCTGCGGGCGGTTCTTCAACGCGGTCCGCGATACGGCGACCGACAATTTCGAGCTGACCTACAAGGCGGGAGAGCCCCGCAAATGAGCGCGCATCGGATAGCCAATGGTGGCCGGGTGGACCGCGCCGCGACGGTGAACTTCACTTTCGATGGCAAGGCCTATCGCGGCCATGTCGGGGACAGCCTGGCCTCTGCGTTGCTCGCCAATGGCGTGGTGCTGATGGGCCGCAGCTTCAAGTACCACCGCCCGCGCGGGCTGTTGGGGGCGGGGGCGGAAGAGCCCAACGCGCTGGTCTCGGTCGATCGCGGGGCAGGGCGCTTCACGCCCAACCTGCGCGCCACAGCGGTTGAATTGTACGAGGGCCTCAACGCCCGCAGCCAGAACCGCTGGCCCTCGCTTCAGACCGATTTCGGGGCGATCAACGACCGGCTCGGCATGTTCTTCCCGGCCGGGTTCTACAACAAGACCTTCATGTGGCCGCGCTCGTTCTGGGAGAAGCTCTACGAACCGGCGATCCGCGGCATGGCCGGGCTGGGCGATGCCCCGGCCGACGCCGATCCCGATGTTTATGATGCGACTTACGCCCACTGCGATGTGCTGATCGTCGGGGCAGGCCCTGCCGGAATCGATGCCGCATTGGCGGCTTCGGCCTCAAAGAAGAAGGTCTTCCTGCTCGACGAACAAGACGAACTGGGCGGCGGAGCTTTGGCCGATCCCTTGCTGTGGCCTTGGCTGGCAGAGAGCCTCAAGGATCTGGCCAAGCTGCCCAATGTCACCCTGCTGCCGCGCACCACGGCGTTCGGCTATTATCACGACAATTTCATCGGCGCGGTTGAGCGGCTGACCGAGCACCTGCCCGACCCAGGCCACAGCGCGCGCGAAAAACTGTGGCGGATCCGCGCTGGCGAAGTGGTGCTGGCGCAAGGCGCGATCGAGCGTCCGCTGGTGTTCGAAGGCAACGATGTTCCTGGCGTAATGCTGGCCTCCGCGGCGCGGACCTATCTGCACCGCTTCGGCGTGGCGGTGGGCAGCAATGTCGCGCTGATGGCGGTCCACGACAGCGGGTGGCGCGATGTCTTCGCACTGGCGCGTGCCGGAGTGGGTGTGGCGGCAATCATCGACTTGCGCGAAACGGTCGATCGGGCGCTGATGGATGAGGCGCGTGAACTGGGCCTGCGGGTCATTCTCGGTTCGGCTGTCTTCGGTGTTTCCGGACGCCATGCAGTCAAAGGCATCGCGGTCGCCCGCGCCGATGGTGCGCTCCAGCAAAAGATTGCCTGCGATGCGCTGCTGATGGCAGGCGGGTGGACGCCTTCGGTCCATCTTTGGTCGCACTCGCTGGGCAAGCTCGACTGGTCGGAAGAATGGGGGGCCTATCTGCCCGGCACGCCGAACGAGAACGTGCGCTGCGTCGGCGCTTGCGGCGGCAAGTGGGGCTTTGGCAAGGGCCTCAACATCGGCGCGCTGCCAACCCCGCGCGATCCGGCGAAAATCAAGGCTTTCGTCGATTTCCAGAACGATGTGACCGCCAAGGACATCGCGCTGGCCGTGCGCGAAGGGATGAAGTCGGTCGAGCATATCAAACGCTACACCACCAACGGCATGGCGACCGATCAGGGCAAGACCAGCAACCTCAATGCCTTGCAGCTGGCTTCCTCGGCGCTCGATCGGCCGGTGCAGGCAATTGGCCTCACCACCTTCCGCCCGCCCTATACCCCGCAGACCTTCGGGGCGCTGGCCGGCCATGCCAAGGACGCGCTGTTCCAGCCGACCCGCAAGAGCCCGATCGATCCCTGGGCCGATGCTCATGGCGCGGTGTTCGAACTGGTCGCGCAGTGGCGCCGGGCGCGCTATTTCCCCAAGACGGGTGAGGACATGCATGCTGCGGTGGCGCGTGAGTGCCTGGCAGTGCGTGAGAACGTCGGGATCTTCGATGCCTCGACTTTGGGCAAGATCGAGGTAGTCGGGCCCGATGCGGCCGAATTCCTCAATCGCATGTACACCAACCCGTGGAAGCAGCTGGAGCCGGGGCGTTGCCGCTATGGTCTGCTGCTGCGCGAGGATGGCTTCATCACCGATGACGGCGTTTCGGCGCGAATGGCCCCTGACCGGTTCCACCTGACCACTACCACTGGCGGCGCGGCGCGGGTGCTCAACATGATGGAGGACTACCTCCAGACCGAATGGCCCGATCTCAACGTCTGGCTGACCAGCACCACCGAGCAGTGGGCGGTGATCGCGCTGCAAGGCCCCAAGGCGCGAGACGTGATCGCGCCTCTGGTCGAAGGGATCGACCTTTCGAGCGAGGCTTTCCCGCACATGGCGGTGCGCGAGGGCTCAATCTGCGGCATGCCGACGCGGCTGTTCCGGGTCAGCTTCACCGGCGAGCTGGGCTTCGAAATCAACGTCCCGGCCGCCTATGGCAAGCACGTGTGGGAGCAGGTCTGGGCGGCGGGGCAAGCCCACGGGATCACCCCCTACGGCACGGAGGCCATGCACGTGCTGCGCGCCGAAAAGGGCTTCATCATCGTCGGGCAGGATACCGATGGCACGGTGACGCCCTATGACGCTGGGCTCGACTGGGCGGTGGGCAAGAAGAAGCCGGACTTTGTCGGCAAACGCTCGCTGGCGCGGCCCGATATTGTCGCTAGCGGGCGCAAGCAGCTGGTTGGCTTGTTTACCGATGACCTTGGCGAAGTGCTGGTGGAAGGTGCGCAGATTGTTGCGGATCCGAACCAGCCGGTGCCGATGACCATGATCGGCCATGTCACCTCGAGCTACTGGAGCGCCACGCTGGGCCGCTCGATTGCCATGGCGCTGGTGCAGGGCGGGTTCGACCTGTTGGGGCAGAAATTGTACGTGCCAATGGCCGGTGCGACAATCGGAGTCACGGTGGTCAGACCGATGTTCTACGATCCGGAAGGGAGCCGGCTCAATGGTTGATTTGGCCACTCGCACCGCCCCTGTCCCTGCTGAACCGGCCGAGTTCCCCGGAGTCTCGATTGCACTGGGCGTACCGCTGGCCCGTTGGTCGCTGCGCGCGCGCGATGCCAAGGCTTTGGCGAAGGCTGTGGGGCACAAGGTTCCGACCAAGATTGGTGGGACCGAGGGCGGCATGGCCTGCCTTGGCCCCGACGAATGGCTGCTGCGGCTGCCGGAAGGCGCGACCATTTCAATGGGCGAGGGCCTGCCGCTCAGCGTTGTGGACATTTCCGAACGCGCGATCACGCTGGTGCTGGAAGGCCCGCGCGCGATTGACGTGTTGCAAAGCGGCGCCCCGCGCGATCTCTCGAAGTTCGCTGTCGGCGAGGCGCGGCGGACGATCTACGAGACCGTCGAGATGGTGCTGATCCGTGAAGGCGAAGAACGCTGGGCGGTGGACGTCTGGCGCAGCTTCGCACCTTACTTGCGCGAGGCGCTGGTTACTGCGGCAAGCCACCTGCGCTAAGCTGCCAGAAGCGCAGCAGGTCGGCCGCATGGCTGGCCGGGACATAGGCGAGGCAGGCGTTTTCACTCTCGACCCGCAGCGTCACCGCAATGTGATCGATCGGGGTGGTGACCACGCTGTCGATCCCGAATGCGGGGCTTTCCGCGTCGAACAAGGCGCCTTCCATCAGCAGGCTGCGCCACGCCGGGCCTGACAACCGCACGCGCTCGTAACCCCCGCCCGTCGGCGTCAGCGCACCGTCATCTCCCAAGGCTTGCTTGAGAGCGGCCACATCGCCTTCGACTAGCCATGTGGTGGGCGACAGGCGTACTAGATCGCCTTCCGCCCGGCCAACCTTGGGCAGGTCATGCCCCAGCGTCTTGGCGATCCGCTTGGCCGCCACCTTGGGATCGCCCCACAGCTCGAGCACATGCAGCGGCGTGCGGCCGAGATGTTCGATCGTCACGTCAGTCACGGTAGCGCTCCCCGGCCGGATCGTAGAAGTGCGGCGAGGTAACGCGGACCTTGGCCTTCTGCTTGCGGGTGGGCGAACAGGCGAAGAGTTCCTCATCGTGGCGCTTGTGCCCACCCTTGAGGTGCCCGATTGCGATCGAACTGCCCTCCAGAACCCGCAGCCCCGAACCGGTGACATGGCCCTCGGCCTCGCCGCCGATCCAGCGGACCAGCATCGATCCTTCGGGTATCGAGCCGCCGTCGATGGCTTCCAGTCCGACGAAGTGCTTGCGCAGCGGATCGGCAAAGTCCGGGCGGTGCAGGGCGGCCGCTCCGATCCAGCCACCGGCCTTGTTGACCATCTTGCCCAGGCCTAGTTCGTCGGCGGTCAGGCGTCCGTCGATATCGGGACCGACCACCATGTGGCCTTTCTCGATCCGCAGCAGCTCCATCGCCTCCAGCCCATAGGGTGTGCAGCCCATCGCCTCGATCGCGTTCCAGACCGCGTCCGCATGGGCGGCATCGAAATGGACTTCGAAGGCCCGCTCGCCCGAGAAGCTGGCGGCCATGACCCATGCCGGAATGCCAGCAATCCTTGCTTCGACCACCGACATGTGGCGGGGGGCTTCCTCACCGGTCAGCTTGGCCATGACCCCTCTGCTCTTCGGTCCGGCCACGGCAATCGCGGCGTAGTGTTCCTGGACGCAGACCACCGAGACCTTCAGGTCCGCGCAGAGGTGATGGCGCACATAGGACAGCCAGGTTGCCATCCGGCTCGCCCCGCCGGTCGAGCTGGTCAGCAGG
>JAGXTB010000132.1 GCA_018334165.1 Sphingomonadales bacterium
CAGCGGCAGGGCGCCCGCCTAAACCCCGCGCCAAGTACCGGAACTCGCGCGAGGACTTTCCTTGATCCTGACCCCTTTCGAATGGACCATCGCCCGGCGCTATATGCTGCCCGGCCGGGGCGAGGCGTTTATTGCGCTCGTCGCGGGGATCAGCCTGGTCGCGGTTTCGCTGGGCGTGGCTGCGCTGGTGATCGTGATGAGCGTGATGAACGGCTTTCGCGCCGAGCTGTTCGACAAGATCGTCGGGCTGAACGGCCACGCCGTGGTCCAGGCCTATGGCGGGCGGATCGAAAACTGGCGCGGCCTGCTCAAGGAAGTCCAGGCGACCCCTGGCGTGGTCCATGCCTCGCCGCTGATCGAGCAGCCGCTGCTGACCAGTTTCAACGGCCGGGTCGAGGCGATTTTCGCGCGCGGGCAGACCCAGGAAGATATCAATCGCCTGACTCCGAAGCTGGTCGCGGGCCGCCTCGACAGTCTCAAGCCCGATGCCTACGAGGTGGCGATCGGCTCGCAGCTGGCGCAGAACCTGGGCGCGCGGGTGGGGGACAGCATCACCATCATCAACCCGCAGGGGCAATCGACGCCGTTCGGCACCGTGCCGCGCCAGATCGCCTACAAGGTCGCCGCGATATTCGAGATCGGGGTTTACGAGTTCGACCAACGCTTCGTGGTCATGCCGATGCAGGATGCGCAGACGCTGCTCCTGGCCGGCGATGCGGTGGGGATGATCGAGGTCAAGGTCGAAGATCCCAACGAGGCAGCCGAAACGCTGCTGCCGATCAGCCAGAAATATGCCGGGCAGGCGGTGGTGACCGACTGGAAGACGATGAACGCCAGCCTGTTCGAAGCCCTGGTTGTGGAACGCGTGGCGATGTTCGTGGTGCTCTCGATCATCGTGCTGGTGGCGGTGTTCAATATCCTGTCCAGCCTGATCATGCTGGTTCGCGCCAAGACCCGCGACATCGCGATCCTGCGCACGATGGGCGCCTCGCGCAAATCGATCCTCAAGATCTTTGTGGTGCTGGGGTCGCTGATCGGGGCAGCCGGAACTCTGGCGGGGCTGGGGCTGGGCTTTGTCTTCCTCTATTTCCGCCAGTCGGTGGTGCGCTTCGTCGAACTGGTGACCGGGCAGAACCTGTGGGATCCGACGATCCGCTTCCTGACCCAATTGCCCAGCCGCAGCGATCCGGTAGAGATCACCGTGATCGCGCTGATGGCGCTGGTGTTCAGCTTCCTTGCCACACTTTACCCCGCGTTCAAGGCGGCCTCGACCGATCCGGTGCAGGTGCTGCGTTATGAGTGAGCCGGTGATCAAACTCAGCGGGCTGACCCGCAGTTTTGAGCAAGGCGGGGTGCGAATCGACGTGCTGCGCGGGGTCGATCTGGCGATCGCCCCGGGCGAATTGGTGGCGCTGCTGGGTCCCTCGGGATCGGGCAAGTCCACCTTGCTGCAAGCAGTAGGGCTGCTTGAGGGCGGGTTTGGTGGAAGCATTGCGATCGCGGGGGTTGATGCCACCGGGCTCAATTCCGACCAACGCACCGAAGTGCGCCGCAGCTTTGTCGGATTCGTCTATCAATTCCACCACTTGCTGGCCGATTTCAACGCGCTGGAAAATGTGGTTCTGCCGCAACTGGTTGCGGGCACTTTGCAAAGCGCGGCTGAAGCGCGCGCGCGCGAATTGCTGACCGCGCTGGGGCTTGGCGAACGGCTTGACCACCGGCCCAGCCAGCTTTCGGGCGGCGAGCAGCAGCGCGTTGCCGTGGCCCGCGCGCTGGCCAACAAGCCGGTGCTGGTGCTGGCCGACGAGCCAACTGGCAACCTTGACGAAAAGACCGCCGACCGCGTGCTCGAACAGTTCCTCGAACTGGTTCGCGGCACCGGCAGCGCGGCCCTGGTCGCAACTCACAACGAACGCCTCGCGGCCAAGATGGACCGGGTTGTTCGTTTGCATGAAGGAGTCCTCGCATGATCACGATCGCCGATTTCACCGCCCAGCTGCCGGGCGGCAAGCAGGTCAATCTGGCCGACAAGCTGGGCAAGGTGCTGCTGGTGGTCAACACCGCCAGCAAGTGCGGATTTACCCCGCAGTATGACGGGCTGGAGGCGCTGCACCAGAAGTACGGCGCGCAAGGCTTTGAAGTGCTGGCCTTTCCCTGCAACCAGTTCGGCGCGCAGGAACCGGGCAGTGCGGACCAGATCGAGGAATTCTGCAAGGTCAACTTCGGGCTCAGCTTCCCGCTGATGGCCAAGGTCGAAGTCAACGGCGCCAAGGAACCGCCGCTCTATTCCTGGCTCAAGAGCGAGGCCCCGGGCCTGATGGGAACGCGCTCGATCAAGTGGAACTTCACCAAGTTCCTGGTCGGCCGCGATGGCAAGGTTGTCCGCCGTTACGCGCCAAGTGACAAGCCGGAGAGCATCGCCAAGGATATCGAGAAGCTGCTGTAGTTAGCAACTAGCAGGTCAACCCCCAATCCGTTCGCCCCGAGCGAAGTCGAGGGGCAGCGTCTGACGCGACCCCTCGACTTCGCTCGGGGCGAACGGTTGAATTTGGTTGGTCTGTCTTATTTGGCCAGCCCGGCCAGCGCGCCCTGGTCGATGCTCGCCACGGCCGACTTCAGCTCGTCGATCGACCCAGCCTCACCCTCGGCGCTCACAAAAAAACGGCCGCCGACCTGCTGTGAGAATTCACCGCGACCGCTTTTGCTCCACTTTTCCATCACCAGCTGGCCATTCACGCTTTTGGTCCGGTCATAACCGTCGGCATCCTCGTGGCTTTGCTCCATGCCTGCCGCCCCGGCCATCCCGGCCAGCGCGCCCAGCCCGGCGCTGTCGATCACCGACAACTTGATCGACTTGTCGCCCGAAGTGTAAGTTGCCGAAACGCCCTTGCCCATCGCGCCCATCGCCCCGGTATCGAGCGAAGTGCGGCTATAGGCTCCCAGCGAGGCGGGCAGCAGCGCCTGCAGCTTGGCGGTGTCGATTGGAGTCACCTCGCCATTGGCGACCGCTTCCATCTGCTTGCCCATTTGCCCAATATTGCCGGTATCGACCTTGCCCACGCCGGGGATGTTGACCTCAACCGAGTCGCCGGAATTGCCCATCATCGCGGCCGGTCCGACGCCCAGTGCATTGGTGACCGTTGATGTGATGGTAGCGGCGATAAGCGACAGCACGAATGCCGCGACCACCACGACCACGGTATAGACCGGCGACTTGTCCTCCGGCACCTTCATCAGCGGGGTAGCACCCTTGTAGAACAGGTAGATGCCATAGAGCCCGGCGATGATCGCCAGCGCGGCAAGCGCGGGGATGATGCCGAGGATTCCAGCGACCCAGCCCGGAGTCATTGCCGCCGCGACCAGCTTGAAGGCCTGGTTGCGATTGGCCTCGCCGCCAAAGTTCGGCGCCAGGAATTCAGCAACCAGCGAAACGATCACAAGCGAGACCAGGCTCATCACAAAGCTGGTCAGCGCCATGGTCAACCCGGTCATCAGCCCCGGCTTGAACGTCACCAGAAACATGCTGATTCCGAACAATTGCCCGCCGATAAAGCCGGCAATCGGCCCAATCGCCGCCAGCGGCAGGGCATAGCGCGTGATGATATCGCCGGGAGTGGCCTGCTCGGCGGCCAACACCGGCCAGGTCTCGCCGGGTTTGAGGATGATTGCTTTGGCGCGGTCAACCAGACCGCCCAGTTGCGGCGAATTGCCTAAGTCCATTTTCCTTCCCCTCGTACTGACGGAATGCGCGAAAACGACCCATTGTTGTCGGGGCATGGAACCACAGATCGCGGCTTTTGCCTAGCCTCAACGCCGCGTTGGGGATGAGGCAGTGGATAAGGCCCAGAGTGTTTTGCGAATCCGGCGGCTCATGCCTACCTAAAGCCCATGTCCCACACCGGTTTCGTTCCCCTGCGCGTGCTGTCCAGCTATTCGATGCTCGAAGGGGCGATCGATCCCAAGGCGGTGGTCAAACTGGCCAAGGAGCGCGCCTTTCCGGCGATCGCGATTGCCGACCGCAATGGGCTCTACGCCATGCCGGCCTTTGCCGGGGCGGCGCGCGATGCGGGGATCCAGCCGATTGTCGGTTGTCTTTTGGGCGTGCGGCGCTCTGCCGATGGCCCGATCGACTTTCTGGCGCTCTATGCCCAGAACGAGGCTGGCTGGCAGAACCTGTGCCACCTCGTTTCCGCCGCGCACCTTGATCGCCCGCTCGAACTCGATCCGCACGTTACGCTGGGACAGCTTGAGGGACATACCGAGGGCCTGCTCTGCCTGACCGCCGCAGGTGAGGGTGCCTTGGTGCGGCTGCTGGCCGAGGACCGGTTCGACGCGGCCGAAGCCTATTGCACTCTGCTGGAGCAGCTGTTCCCGAGCAGGCTCTACATTGAGATAGCCCGGCGCGGCGAAGTGGCGGAGGAGGCAGCCGAGGACGCGCTGCTGGACCTCGCCTATGCCCGCAACATTCCGCTGGTGGCGACCAATCCAGCATCCTACGGCGATCCCGGCTTCTACGGCGCGCACGATGCCATGCTGTGCATCGCCAATTCGACCCACGTCGATGCGCCCGACCGGCCGCGTTCCAGCCCGCAATGGTGGGTGAAAAGCGCGCCGATGATGAATGAGCTGTTCGCCGACTTGCCTGAGGCGATTGCCAACACGGTAGTCGTGGCCCAGCGCTGCGCCTTCGCTCCGCCCAAGCGCAAGCCGCTGCTGCCCAGCCTGGCCGGCGATGCCGCGGGCGAGGCGCAGATGCTGATCGACGATGCGCGCGCCGGGCTGGAAAAGCGGCTCGCACCTTATGGCGAGCTGCCGGAAGATGAACGCAAAGGCTATTTCGACCGGCTCGAATTCGAACTGGGCGTGATCAACAAGATGGGCTTTGCCGGCTACTTCCTGATCGTCGCCGACTTCATCAAATGGGCCAAGGACAACGATATTCCGGTGGGGCCGGGGCGCGGTTCGGGCGCGGGCTCGGTGGTGGCCTGGGCGCTGACCATTACCGACCTCGATCCGATCCGGCTGGGGCTGCTGTTCGAACGCTTCCTCAACCCCGAACGCGTGTCGATGCCGGACTTCGACATCGACTTTTGCGAAACCCGCCGCGGCGAGGTGATCCGCTATGTCCAGGCCAAGTACGGCCACGATCACGTCGCCCAGATCATCACTTTCGGCAAGCTCAAGGCCCGCGCGGTGCTGCGCGATACGGGCCGGATTCTGCAGATGAGCTATGGCCAGGTTGACCGGCTGACCAAGATGGTGCCCAACCATCCGACCGACCCCTGGACCCTGCCGCGCGCGCTCAACGGCGTAGCCGAGCTGAAGCGCGAATATGACAATGACGACGAGGTCCACCGGCTGGTCGATCTCGCGATCCAGCTCGAAGGGCTCAACCGCAACAGCTCGACCCACGCCGCCGGGGTGGTGATTGGCGACCGGCCGCTGGCGCAGCTGGTCCCGCTTTACCGCGATCCGCGATCGGACATGCCCGTGACCCAGTTCGACATGAAATATGTCGAGGATACCGGCCTCATCAAGTTCGACTTCCTGGGCCTCAAGACGCTGTCGGTGCTCAAGAAAGCGCTGCAATTGCTGGCCCGGCGCGAGATCGAAATCGACCTCGACGCGCTGCCGTGGGATGACAGCGAGGTCTATGACCTGCTGCAATCGGGCGACACCGTGGGGGTGTTCCAGCTCGAATCCGAAGGGATGCGGCGCACGCTGAACGCGGTCAAGCCGACCAATTTCGGTGACATCATCGCGCTGGTTTCGCTCTATCGCCCGGGTCCGATGGACAACATCCCGCTGTTCGGCCGCCGCAAGAACGGGGCGGAGGCGATCGTCTATCCGCATGCCAAGCTCGAAGGGATCCTGTCCGAAACCTACGGGGTCTTCGTCTATCAGGAACAGGTGATGCAGGCGGCGCAGGTCCTGGCCGGATATTCGCTGGGCGATGCTGACCTCTTGCGCCGGGCGATGGGCAAGAAGGACCAGAAGGAAATGGACCAGCAGCGCGCCCGGTTCATTTCGGGCTGCGCCGAGGTCTCCGGGATCGAGGCAGGCAAGGCCAATGAACTGTTCGACTTGATCGACAAGTTTGCCGGCTACGGCTTCAACAAGAGCCACGCTGCGGCCTATGCCCTGCTGGCCTACCAGACCGCCTGGCTGAAAACGCACTACCCGCACGAATTCTATGCCGCCTCGATGTGCTTCGACATGCACCAGTCGGAAAAGCTGGCAGTCTATGTCGATGACATGCGCCGCGCGGGGATCGCGCTCGAAGGGCCGGACATCAACAAGTCGGAGGCCGAGTTCACTGTCGAACGGACCGAAGAGGGCTATGCGGTGCGTTATGCGCTCGCGGGCATCCGCAATGTCGGCGAAAAGGCGATGGACGCGCTCCATGCCGAGCGTGAGGCCTCCGGCCCGTTCACCAGCCTGGAGGACCTGTTCCGCCGCGTGCCCTATGGATCGATGAACCGCCGTCAGCTCGAAGGGCTGGCCGGGGCAGGGGCCTTCGACGCGCTCGAGCCGAACCGCGCGAAAGTGCTCGCCAATGCCGACATGCTGCTGGCCGTGGCGGACGAAGCCGAACGCAGCCGCTCAAGCGGACAGGCGGCGCTGTTTGGCGGTGATGACCATGCCGTCCCGGCGCTGCGGCTGGCTGAGGCCGAACCCTGGTCGAAAACCGAACAGATGGCCAAGGAGCGCGAGAACTTCGGCTTCTACTTCGCCGCGCACCCGGTCGAGCAATGGCGCGCAGTCGCCACTGCCAACGGCGCGCGGACTTATGCCGCGCTGATGGAAAGCGGGGTTGCGGGCGGGGGCCGGGCCCAGGCGATGATGGCGGCGATGGTCGAAGGCGTGAACCGCGGCAAGACCCGGCGCGGGGGCGATTTCGTGCGCGCGGACTTCTCCGATCCGTCGGGCCAGTTCTCGGCTGCGTGCTTCAAAGAGGCGCTGGTTGATCCGATGCTTGGGTGGGCCAAGGACGGCACTTGCCTGCTGCTCACGGTCGAGCTCGATGCACCCAGCCCGGATGAACCGCCCCGGGTGACAATCCGCGGCGCGCGCCCGCTGAGCGAGGTCAAAGTCGCCAGCTCGATGCAGCTGCGTTTCGACGTGCTGCGGCCCGAGGCGTTCAGTGAGCTTTCGCTGCTGCTGCAACCAGGGGAACCCGGCCGAGGCGAAGTGATCGCGCGGCTGCGCACCGGACAGGGCCAGGATCCGCTGGTGCGGCTGGGCAGCGATTTTCATCTCGACGGAGAACTCGCAGAACGCTTGGCAAGCGTCGATGGTCTTGCCAATGTATCGCTGAGCGCACGGCGGGGATCGGCGAATCTCCGGTTGGTGGCGTGAGCTTTGGGTAGGAACTGAAAAGTCCCCCAGAACCGTTCGCCCCGAGCGAAGTCGAGGGGTCGCGGCGCACGCGGTCCCTCGACTTCGCTCGGGACGAACGGAGTTTGGGCGAAAGTTGGAGAGAGATAGATGCTGGGAGCCATGCAGGACTGGGACCTTCGGGTCACTCACCTGATCGATCACGCCGCGCGCGAGCACGGCAACCGCGAAATCGTCACCCATTGGGCCGATGGCAGCGAAACCCGGACCACTTGGGGCGAAGTGCGCCAGGACGCGTTGAAGATGACCCAGGCGCTGCGCAAGCTGGGCGTGCAGAGTGGCGATCGCGTGGCGACGCTGGCGATGAACCATTCCCGCCACCTGATGAGCTGGTACGGCGCGGTCGGCGTCGGGGGCGTGCTCCACACGATCAACCCGCGGCTGTTCGACGACCAGCTGGAATACATCGCCAACCACGCCGAGGATCAGGTCCTGCTCTATGATGCGGCATTCCAGCCGATCATCGACCGGATGAAGCCGAAGTGGACCACGATCAAACACTACATCTGCTATGACAATGGCCAGTTCGAGGACTGGATCGGGGCTGAGGACGGCCAGACCGAATGGGCCAAGGGTGACGAGCGCGACCCCTGCATGCTGTGCTACACCAGCGGCACCACTGGCAATCCCAAGGGTGTGCTGTATGAGCACCGCTCGACCATGCTCCACGCGATTTCCGGCGTCCAGCCGCATTCGTTCGATTTAGATGCCCGGTCGGTGATGCTGCCGGTGGTGCCGATGTTTCACGCGGCCAGCTGGGGCCTGCCGTGGGGCGGGGCGGCCTGCGGGGTCAAATTCGTTTATTCGGCGGTCAACGATCCCAAAGTGCTGCATGATCTGATGATCCGCGAAGGCGTGACCCATTCGGCCGGGGTGCCGACGGTCTGGCTGGCGATGTTCCAGCACCTGGATGCCACCGGCGCGGATCTGGGCAAGCTCAAGCAAGCGATCATCGGCGGTTCGGCCGCGCCGCGCTTTATGGTCGAACGGCTGATGAAGGCCGGGATCCGCGTCGCCCACGCCTGGGGGATGACCGAAACCAGTCCGATCGGCACGGTCGGTGCGCCAACTCACAACTGGGACGAGCTCAGCTTCGAAGAGCAGGTCGATACCGTCTGCAAGCAGGGCCGGCCGCTGTTCGGGGTGGAGATCCGGGTGGTCAGCCTCGATGACAACACGGTCGAACTGCCGCGCGACGGTAAGACCAGCGGCGCGCTGCAGGTGCGCGGGCCGTGGATCATCAAGCGCTATTTCAAGGCTGAGGAAGATGCGACCGTCGATGGCCAGTGGTTTGACACCGGCGATGTCGGGGTGATCCACCCGGACGGCACCCTGCAATTGACCGACCGGACCAAGGACGTGATCAAGAGCGGCGGCGAATGGATTAGCTCGGTCGAGCTGGAAAATGCGGCGATGAGCGTGCCGGGCGTATCCGAAGCTGCCTGCATCGGCATCTACCACCCCCGGTGGGACGAGCGCCCGATCCTGGTGGTGGTCAAGAAGCCCGATGGCGATGTCACCGCCGAGGCGATCAAGGACCACCTGGCACAGCACATCGCCAAGTGGTGGATGCCCGATGCGATCGAATTCGTCGCCGAAATCCCCCACGGCGCCACCGGCAAGATCAGCAAGAAGGACCTGCGCGAGCAGTTCCGGGACTACAAGCTGGTGGATGCCTGAGGTAAAGTTCCTTCCCATTTTTGCGCAGCACAAATGGGGAGGGGGACCGCTTTGCGAAGCAAAGGGGTGGAGGGGTATCGACCGCTACGTCCTTACCCCTCCGTCAGCCGCTAGCGCGGCTGCCACCTCCCCATTTGGCTGCGCAAAATGGGAAGGAACTGAAAGGACGCTTCAATGACCGCCCACATCGACCCCTCCCGCGAGAACTGGCAGGCTTTCAAGGACTTGCCGCGTGACACCCCGATCCATATGCTCAACCTGATCAAGTTCCGCGATGTGGCCGAATACCCCGAAGGGCATCCCGATCACGGCAAGGGCCTGACGGGCCGCCAGGCCTATGCGATCTACAAGCAGGGCTTCCAGCGCGTGGTCGCCAAAGACGGTGCCGCGATGGTCTGGGAAGCGCCGATGGAATGCGTCGTCACTGGCCCGGCGGACGAATGGGACGAGGCCTTCGTGATGGGCTACCCGAACAGCGGCCTGTTTTTGGCGATGGTCAAGAACGAGGAATATATCCGCGATGTGGTGCCGCACCGCACCGCGGCCTTGGCGGACAGCCGGTTAATCCGCTTCGGGGGTTAGCCCTTGCGATTATCGAGCGCGTAGCTGCCGGGCCCGCGAACGAACAGAAAGAAGAGCGCGCCCAGGATCGCGACGTTCTTGAACAGGGGCCCCATGTGCCCCGGCGCGAAATGGATCGTGATCGTGACCGGGATCAGCGTGACGAACAGGATCAGCGCCGAAAGCCGGGTCATCCAGCCCAACGCCAGACCGATTCCGGCCACCACGAAGGCGGCCCCGGAAAGCCACAGCAGCAACAGCGGGTCCCCGATCGCATGAATGGTGTCGCGCCACGGGGATTCCTCCATCCGCGGCAGCATCTCTTCGGGACGAAAGAAGTGGCCCAGTCCGCCGATGATGAAAATAAGACTGGTGAGCAGCCGGAATATCGGATCGACCAGCGTGAGTTTTTGGGCATACCCGGTCAGGATGCCTTCGATTTTGCGGACCATTGTTTCCTCCCGGTTTTGCGCGCGTCTAGGAGCTCGCAACAGATTGACCAAATCGCTTTTGTCAATCTTATTGATCGGTTTTGGCGATCAGTTCACAAAAGCCGCATCTGCCCATCCGCCTCCGGCCGCACGAACTGGCTGCAATCGAGCTCCATTCGCGCCTCGTTCATGCCCAGCCGCCGGGTGGCGATCCGGAAACGCGCGCGGAAGACATCGGCCCAGATGCCCAGCGGCTTCATCCGGGTGAAGAAGCCGGGGTCGTTGTCCTTGCCCTCGCGCATCGACTGCACGGTGTGCATCACTTTCTCGGCGCGGTCGGGGAAGTGGACCCCAAGCCATTCGCGGAACAGCGGGGCGACCTCGTGGGGCAGGCGCAGCATGATCCAGCTGGCCGAGCGGACCCCGCGCACGGCGGCTTCTTCCAGGATGCCCTCGATAAACTGGTCGGTAATCGCCGGGATCACCGGGGCGACCGAGACGTGCGCGGGAACGCCCGCCGTGGCCAGTTTCTCCAGCGCTTCCAGCCGCTTGGCCGGTGAACTTGCACGCGGTTCAAGAATCCCGGACAGGCGCGGGTCGAGGCTGGTGACCGAGACGCCGACCGCGGTCAGGTTCAGCTTCGCCAGCTGCGCCAGCAAGTCCAGATCGCGCACCACCCGCGCAGACTTGGTAGTGATCGTCACCGGATGGCGCGCCTCCAGGCAGACCTCCAGCACTTGCCGGGTGATGCGGTAGCGGCCCTCGATCGGCTGGTAGGGATCGGTGTTGGTGCCCATGGCGATCGGCTTGGGCTTGTAGCCCGGTTTGGCCAGGGTCTGGCGCAGCAGCTCGGCGGCGTTGGGCTTGGCGAACAGCTTGGTCTCGAAGTCGAGGCCCGGCGACAGGTCATGCCAGGCATGGCTGGGCCGGGCATAGCAATAAACGCAGCCATGCTCGCAGCCGCGATAGGCGTTGATCGAGCGGTCGAACGGGATGTCGGGCGACTGGTTGAAGCTGACGATCGTGCGCGCGCGTTCCTCGATCACCTGGGTCCGCAGCTTGGGGCCGGGGCCGTCGAGGTCCTCGCGGGCATCGAGCCAGTCCCCGTCCGCCTCGCGCGCAGCAAGACCGAAACGCTGCGGCACAAGGGCGCTTTGCGCGCCGCGACCGTGGATGGGACTAGGCATCCGCATATTGGAACATATGCGGAACAAAATTGCAAGCGATGGCCCAAAGGTCCTCTCCAGATTTGCGAAGCACATCTGGGGAGGTGGCACCGCGAAGCGGTGACGGAGGGGCTTCTACGCTGGCGTCCAAAGCCCCTCCGTCTCGTCCTTGCGGACGATCCACCTCCCCATTTGTCGCATTCGCGAAAAATGGAGAGGACCTGTTGGCTTTCAGACCTCTTTCAGCCGCGGCATCAGCTCAACAAAATTGCACGGCCGGTTGCGGCTATCGAGTTGCTCCACCAAAATTTTGTCCCAGCCGTCCTTCACCGCGCCGTTCGAGCCGGGCAGGGCGAAAACATAGACCCCGCGCGCCA
Organism: Sphingomonadales bacterium; assembly: GCA_018334165.1. GTDB lineage: Bacteria > Pseudomonadota > Alphaproteobacteria > Sphingomonadales > Sphingomonadaceae > Novosphingobium. The sequence continues at coordinate 11,614 of JAGXTB010000132.1, forward strand.
GCACCGCCATGGCCCGCGACTGGATCGTCGAGGTGCCGATGCTGGCATAGCTTACCCAGCGGAACAGTTCGCCGAAGCCGGGAATTTCCTTGTCCTTGATCTTGTCCAGCGCTTCAGGGGTGACATCACGCCCGGTCAGGCCGGTGCCGCCGGTGATGATGATGGCATCGGCGGCACGTTCGTCGATCCAGGTATTGATCCGCGATGTGATCAGCGGAACCTCGTCCTTCACCAGCGCCCGCGCAGCCAACCTGTGCCCGGCGGCCTTGACCCGTTCGGCCAGCAGTTCGCCCGAGGTGTCGGTGGAAAGGTCGCGGGTGTCGGATACGGTCAGGACCGCGATGTTTATCGGCTTGAATGGGCGAGACGGATCAACGGCCACGCAGCACCGTGCCATCGGCGCGCATCCGCACCGCTTGTGCGCCCGACAGGCCCGGGAAAGTCGGCCACATGCCCTGGACCAGCGCCATCCGGCTTTCCGAAGGGCCGCCGGCCTGCCGCTCATACATCCAGTAATTGCGCATCACGATGTTCACATAGCCGCGCGTTTCCCAATAGGGCACTGATTCGATCCACAGCAGCGGATCGCCCTTGTCGCGGATTTCGTATTGCCACCGCCCGATCGGGGTCAGTCCGGCGTTATAGGCGGCCATAACCTTGGGCAGCAGGCCCAGAGTGCCGGGGCTGTCGCGCAGCATCTGCATATGCTTTTGCCCGAAGGCCAGGTTGACTTCGGGCTTGTTGAGATCGCGGGCATTGCCGGTGACCCCAAGGCTGGCGGCATGGTCCTTGGCCGCGGCGGGCATGATCTGCATCAGCCCGCGCGCGCCGGCCGGGCTGACCACAGAGGCGCGAAACACCGATTCCTGCAGCGCATGGGCATAGACCAGCGCCGGATCGACTTTCCACCCGGTCACCGGGGTCCACTTGGGCGTGGGGAAGCGTCCGGCGGGTTCGGCTGCTCCGCCGCGCGGCACGTTGTAGGCCATCCACAGCTGGGTGGCGGGCACGCCCATGCTGCGCGCCAGGCGCGACAATGGCTGGTACAGCGCGGGATCGCCGATCCGCGCCTGGTGGCGCAGCACTTCGTCGGCCAGGCCATCACGGCCAATCTCGGCCAGCATCACCGCCACGCGGACATTGGGCACTTCGCGCAAGGCCTGCCAATCGGCCTGGCTGACATCGGGCGCTTCGTGAGTCTTGGGCAGCGCCACGCCGAGCTGTTCGATCGCCAGCATACCGTAGAGCGTTTCGTCCATCCGCGCCGCCTTGCGCAGCGGTTCGGCGGCCTTTTCGGGCTGGCGGCAGCGGACCAGCGCGCGGCTGTGCCAATAGTGCGCAGCGGCGGTCAGTTCGGCGTTTTCGGAAAGCTGGGCGGTGCGCGCAAAGGCATCGGCCGCGCCGGTGCAATCGTCGAGCCGCCAGGCGGCAAGGCCGGCAATCCACCAGCCCTCGGCCACCCACGGTCCTGCGCCGTCCTGTGCGGTCTGGGCCAGGGCATAGGCCGACATATCGTCGTTCTCGATGTAGTAGGACCAGGCCACCTTGCTGCGCCATTCGGCGCGGACACCGGGCGATAGCTGCGTGTCGATCCCGTCAAGCAAGGCCTTGGCCCCGCCCGGATCGTCGGCCTTGATCCTGGCATTGATCCCGGCGGCAACCGCGCCGGGCATGGTGCCGTCGTTCACTTCGCGCGGACGGATCCGCTTGGCCCGGCTGGGCAGGCTGGTCAGGCTGCGCGTCTGGGGCAAAGCGGGCAGGGCAGTCACCCCGCGCTTGGCGGCCAGGCTGGAGATTTGCTCGGCCTGGGGCAGATCTACCCCGCCCGCCAGCCACGCCTCAAGCGCCGGACCCTCGATCTTGGGCGAACCGGAGGCGAGGTAGTATTCGGCCTTGGCAACCTGGTGCAGCGGGCCGTCGCTCTTTTGCGCGAACAGCGTCTGGACCCGGGCCCAGTCACCCTTGTCGATCGCGGTAAACAGCTCACTGTAATAGGCGCGCTCGTCCTGGCTGAGCAGGCTGGGTACGTCGCTGCGGCTGGCGCGGTTGGCGAAATAGCTCGCGGCGGCGCTGTTGGCCTGCGCGGCCAGCGGCGCCAAAGCGCCCAGCCCGGCCAGCACAGAAGCCAATATTCGTGCCTTGGCACCCAATCTCACAAGCACTGATCCCCGCATTGTCCGCTTGCGATCACAGCGGCTGCCAATTGAGCAGCGCCTGCCACAAACGGGCCTTGCCCTGTGGCCGCGCCATCAGGGTATCCAGCCCCGGCGCAGCCAAGGCCGGGACTTGCGCGCCTACTTGATAACATTGCGGCAAAGTTTCAGCAGTTTTCGCCGGATCGTGGCCAAGAAGCGATGAGACGTTCGCTCCGAAGGAAATCAGCCGTTTTGGCGCGGCCAAAGCGAGGTGATGGAGCGCCAGTTCGCCCAGGCCCGCCTCAGCCAGCGCCGCCCAATCGGGCAAGGGCATATGGCGCGGCAGCAGGCTGGCGACATAGACCTGATCGAGCGGGAGCCCTATTGCGGTCAGGATCGCATCGAGCAGCCGCCCTTGCGGGCCGGAGAGCAGGCGTTCGCCGTCGCCCGATTCGGGATAAACGACCAAGACCATCAGTGCGGCATGGGCCGGTCCGCGCGGGGGCACGCGTCCGGCAACCTGGCCATTGTCGAGCGATGGTTCGGCCAGCCACCAGGCAGTGAAGGCAGCCAGGTCTTGCGGCCAGCTTTCACGCGGCCCGCCCAGCCGCTCGAGCGGTTTGGGCGCGGCCTTGACTTCAACCGGCTTGGGCGCAGGCGGCGCTTCCGTAACGGCGGGAGCGAGGCGCGCCAGCC
>JAGXTB010000133.1 GCA_018334165.1 Sphingomonadales bacterium
CGCTTGTTCGAATTGCTGGCCGCGCTGGCGATTGCAGCGATCCCGCCGATGATCAGGATCCCGGTCAGCACGTCGCCGGCATCGACCCGGTCGCGGTGGTGGCGGCCCCAACCGCCGCCCCAGCCCCAACCCTGCGCCATGGCCGGGGTGGCAGTCATTGCAAGCGCCGCTGCCGAAGCCAGCACCGCGGTGAAACGCGATTGTTTGCGGGTCATGTCCCAGTCTCCAGCGAGCAAACCCGCCAGCCCCTGCCGGCGCACGCATTGCCCGATTGCCTGAACGACTAGGCGGTCCAGGCTTGCTGTTGCCTGAACCGCCCGTCTGTCATCGGATCAGTGGCTTAGAAGCCGCGGATCCCGCCAATGTCGAGGTCGACTATCCGGCCGCGTTCGAACTTGCACTTGAACGAGCCGCTGTCGTAGCCCCGCATCGATTGGTTCCAGCCGCGATAGTCGCCGCCCCAGCCCTGGCCGTAGTTGCTGTCACCGCGGTTCCAGCCTCGGCCTCTGGAGTTGACCGCAATCCGGCCCTTTATCTGGAAGCCGTAACGGGTGTCGCGCACTTCGCGGATGTCGGTCACGTCGGCGCGCAGGCCCCGGCTCGAAGCATAGCGTTCGGCTGCATAGACGCACTGTTCCACGGCCTGGCGCGGGTTGCTGCGATAGCGGTCGTCGCGGTCATAGCCGTTGCCGTAGTTGTTGCCATAATTGTCGCCGTAACCGGCGCGGTCATAGCCGTAGTCACCCGGGTAGCCGCGATAGTCGCGGTTTCGGTTGTTGTTGCTCGCAGCCGAAGCGACCGCAGCGATCCCGCCGATGATCAGCGCGCCGGCAATCACGTCGCCCGCGCTGATCCCGTTGCCGCGGCGGCCATCGCGGCCGTCGGCGAAAGCCGGAGTTGCCGAAGCGATCGCCATCGCGCCCGCCGCGATGGTTCCGACCAGGGCTTTGGAGATGGTCTTCATGGCTCTTCATCCTTCAATCTGCCGGACGGGGTGTCCGGGCTTGAGGATGGTCTACCGATTCGTCCGTGGCACGGGCCTGAACTGGGGTGACAGGCGACGTTCAGGTAAATTGATACTTTTATGAACAAATGCGGTTCGGGTGATCGGGCTTGTGGATGGCTCCGATTGGTTCACGCAGAGGGCGCAAAGAAGAAAATGAGACGCAGAGATGTTGTGCCTGCGGCAAAGCCGCCTTCTCTTCCAGACATTGCGTTTGGCGCAAGGTCTGCAAGATCAAGCCGCTTCGCGGCAGAGGCTAACCCCTTTGCGTCTCCACTTTCTTCTCCGCGTCTCTGCGTGAACTATTCCACCCGAGCCGCCAAACCCTCAGCCCGGTTTCAAACCCGTCCACTGCGCCAGGAAGCTCAGCACATCGGCCCCCTCGGCCACCACCTTGTCGGTCGGCTTGCCCGAACCGTGCCCGGCGCGGGTTTCAATCCGGATCAGGTGCGGCTTGCCGTTCGGCGCGGCGGCCTGGAGCGCTGCGGTGTATTTGAAGCTGTGCCCGGGAACCACGCGGTCGTCGGTATCGGCGGTGGTCACCAGCATTGCCGGATAGGCCGCGCCCGCCTTGATGTTGTGATAGGGCGAATAGGCGCGCAGCACTTTCCAGTCGGCTTCCTTGCTGGGGTAGCCATAGTCATCGACCCAATAGCGTCCGGCGGTGAAGCGGTCGAAGCGCAGCATATCCATCACGCCCACGGCGGCATTGCCGGCCGCGAACAGATCGGGCCGCTGGTTGACCACAGCGCCGACCAAGAGGCCGCCGTTCGAGCCGCCCTGGATCGCCAGGCCGCCCTTGGGGGTCACCCCTTGCGCGATCAGGTATTCGCCCGCGGCGATGAAATCGTCGAACACGTTCTGCTTGTTGGCCAGCCGCCCGGCATCGTGCCAGGCCTTGCCGTATTCACCCCCGCCGCGCAGGTTGGCGAGCGCAAAGGCCCCGCCCGCCTCAAGCCAGGCCATCCGCGTTGCCGAGAAGGTGGGGGTCAGCGAGATATCAAACCCGCCGTAGCCATAGAGCAGCGTCGGCACTGCGGTACCGGCTGCCGCCAGGCTCTTCTTGCGGACCAGGAACAAGGGCACCTTGGTCCCGTCCTTCGAGGTGTAAAACCGCTGCTCAACCAGGTAGTCGTCGGGATTGAAGGTCAGCTTGGGCTTGGCGAAGGGGGTGCTGACGCCGGTGTTGCTGTCAAACCGGAAGATCGCGGCCGGCTGGTTGAAACTGGTGAAGGCATAGAAAGTCTCAGGGTCACCCGGCTTGCCAGCAAAGCCCACGGCCGTGCCGATCGCATTGAGCGTGATATCGCGCACCGGCTTACCGTCGAGCGAGAGCACTTGCGCGGTGGACGCAGCGTCCTTGAGGTAGGACAGGATCAGGCGGTTCCCGACAATCCGCGCGCGTTCCAGCGTTTCGGCGCGTTCGGGGACAAGGTCCTGAAAGAGTGCAGGAATCACAAGGCATCCCTGCCCAGACTCTTTCTTGCAGGGCAAAGGCATGTTCGCTTTGGGACTGAGATCGACTTTTACAACCTTCAGCTTGGGAGCCGCCTTGTTGGTCATGAAATAGAGCGTATCGCCAACCCCCTCGACCAGCCTCCAGTCATGCTCGAGCCCGGCAATCAGAGTGTAGGCTGTCCAGGCGAACTTCTTCCGTGAGCCGCGAGGACCGTCAAATACTGGCGTGTTGCCGCTCAGCGAAACCATCGATGGCAGTTTCTGCCCCGCGAGGGGAATCAGATGCACCTCGTACTTGTTGTCGGTGCCTTTAGCAGTGGTGATGACAACCCAACGTCCGTCATGGGTAACCTCGGCACCGTGACCGTACTCAGGCTGATCTGGCGTGGCATAGACCAGCTCATCCGCGCCCTGCGGCGTGCCGATCCGGTGGAAACGCACTTCCTGGTTCTTGTTGAGCTGCTGGAAGGCCTGGCCTTCAACCGGGGCGGGGAAGCGCGAATAGAGGAAGCCCTTGTCACCTACCCAGGAAATCCCGGTGAACTTGGCCCATTTGATCTCGTCAGTCAGGACCTTGCCGGTCTGCGTGTCGAGCACCTTGATCGTGCGCCAGTCGCTGCCGCCATCCTGCACCGAATAGGCCAAGAGCTTGCCGCTCTTCGAAGGCTCCCAGGCATCGAGCGCGGTGGCGCCGTCCTTGGCCCAGGCGTTGGGATCGATCAGCAGCCGCGGCGCGCCTTGCAGCCCCTTGCGCACAAACAGCTGCGACTGGTTCTGCAGGCCGCTGTTGCGGGAGTAGAAATAGAACTGCCCGGCCTTTTGCGGCAGGCCGAAACGTTCGTAATCCATCAGCGCCTTGATCCGCTGGCCGAACCACCCGCGCTGCGGCAGCGTGGCCAGGTAGCCTTGCGTCACCGCGTTCTGCTGGCCCACCCAGGCAGCCACGGCCTTGTCGGTGCGGACGTCGTTTTCCAGCCAGCGATAGGGATCGGCGACTTTCTCGCCAAATTGCTCTTCAACCAGATCGACCTTGCTGGTTGCCGGATAAGTCAGCTTCATATCTTCAGCCATGACGGAAACGGCACAAAGGCCAAGGACAGCACCGAACAGGGCGCGAGCGCGAACAGACACTTCATATTCTCCCCAAACGCAAAAGGCGGCGACAGGTTAGAGCCTGCCGCCGCCTTTGCAATTCGTCGTTCGACGAACGTCTACCATTATTCGCCCCCAAGGGTTATTCGGCGTCATCCGAATAGACCGGACCCGAATCCTGGCCCTTGGCCGAGGTGTCACGGTCAACCAGTTCGATCACCGCCATCGGTGAGGCATCGCCTGCACGGATCCCGGCCTTGATCACGCGGGTGTAGCCACCGGCGCGGTCGGCATAACGCGCGGCCAGCACGTCGAACAGCTTGACCAGCTGGGCATCGTCGAGCAGGCGGGCGTGCGCCAGACGGCGGTTCGAAAGGCCGCCGTGCTTGGCCAGCGTGATCAGCTTTTCGACATAGGGACGCAGCTCACGCGCCTTGGGCAGCGTGGTGGTGATCTGTTCGTGCTTGATCAGCGCGGCCGCCATGTTGCGGAACAGGGCCTTGCGGTGGCTGGAAGTACGGTTGAGCTTACGCCCGCCGAGTTTGTGACGCATAGTGTCTTTCCTTCGTTCGTTAGGGGGCCGTGTCAGGTACCCCGTAGCTGGCGATTGGGGACATGCTATTGCGTGTCCCCTCTCCCCGTGTGGCGGGGACACTCAATAGAGTGTCCCCAGATTGCTTAACCCAGCAGCTCTTGCTCGAGCTTCTTGGCCATTTCCTCGATGTTCTCAGGCGGCCAGCCGGGGATGTCCATGCCCAGACGCAGGCCCATCGAGCTCAGGACTTCCTTGATCTCGTTGAGGCTCTTGCGGCCGAAGTTCGGCGTGCGGAGCATCTCGGCCTCGGTCTTCTGGACCAGGTCGCCGATGTAGATGATGTTGTCGTTCTTGAGACAGTTGGCGCTGCGCACCGACAGTTCCAGCTCGTCGACCTTCTTGAGCAGGTAACGGTTGAGCTGGTTGGTGTCGCCTTCGTCGCTGGGCGCAGAAGCGGCCATGCCGATCATCGGCGAACCGCCAACCGGCATCGCGTCTTCGAAGTGGACGAACAGCGAGAGCTGGTCCTGCAGGATCCGCGCGGCATAGGCCACAGCGTCTTCCGGCGAGATCGTGCCGTCGGTTTCGACGCTGAGCGAGAGCTTGTCATAGTCAAGCTCTTGCCCGATGCGGGCGTTTTCGACCTTGTAGCTGACCTGGCGGACCGGCGAATAGAGCGAGTCGACCGGGATCAGCCCGATCGGCGCATCAATCGGACGGTTGCCGACAGCCGGGACATAGCCCTTGCCGGTGTCGGCGGTCAGTTCCATGTTGAGCGTCGCACCTTCGTCGAGGTGGCACAGGACCAGGTCCTTGTTCATGACCTCGATGTCGCCCGACACGGCGATATCGCCGGCGGTGACTTCGCCCGGGCCAGTGGCCGAGAGCTGGAGCCGCTTGGGGCCTTCGCCCTGCATGCGCAGTGCGATCTGCTTGACGTTGAGCACGATGTCGGTGACATCTTCGCGCACGCCGGCCAGGCTGGAGAATTCGTGCAGCACGTTCTCCATCTTGATCGAGGTGATCGCGGCACCCTGGAGGCTGGAGAGCAGGACGCGGCGCAGCGCGTTGCCCAGGGTCAGGCCAAAGCCGCGCTCAAGCGGCTCGGCAACGAAGGTCGCGCGGCGCTTGGCGTCGTTGCCGCTCTTCACTTCGAGGCTGTTGGGCTTCTTCAGTTCCTGCCAGTTCTTGATATTGACGGACATATGGTTCCCCTTGGGGTTGTTCTGGCATGGGGACATCGTATTCGATGTCCCCGGATCCGGGAGCGGGGACACCGAATACGGTGTCCCCCTGGAAATCAGACGCGGCGACGCTTGGAAGGACGCACCCCGTTGTGCGGGATCGGCGTCACGTCGCGGATCGAAGTGATGGTAAAGCCCACTGCCTGCAGCGCACGCAGCGCGCTTTCACGGCCCGAACCGGGGCCCTTCACTTCAACCTCAAGGGTGCGCACGCCGTGTTCGGCGGCCTTCTTGCCGGCGTCGTCCGCAGCCACCTGGGCGGCATAGGGGGTCGACTTGCGGCTGCCCTTGAAGCCCATCATGCCGGCGCTGGACCACGAAATCGCGTTGCCCTGGGCGTCGGTGATGGTGATCATGGTGTTGTTGAAGCTGGCATTCACATGCGCGATGCCGCTGGAGATGTTCTTCCGCTCGCGGCGCTTGATGCGCTGGGGTTCGCGTGCCATTTTTGGTTCCTACTCGAATATCTAGAAAGAAAAGCTGCTGAGGCCGAAGCCAGGTGCGGCTTACTTCTTCTTGCCAGCGATCGGCTTGGCCTTGCCCTTGCGGGTACGGGCGTTGGTGTGAGTGCGCTGGCCGCGGACCGGCAGGCCCTTGCGGTGACGCAGGCCGCGATAGCAGGCCAGATCCATCAGACGCTTGATGTTCATCGAAGTGGTGCGGCGCAGATCGCCTTCCACCGTGTGCTCTGCGTCGATCGTTTCGCGGATGTGCAGCACTTCCTGGTCGGACAGGTCTGCAACGCGGCGGGCATGGTCGATGCCCAGCTTGTCAACGATCTGGCGGGCCTTGAACGAGCCGATGCCGTGAATGTAGGTGAGCGCAATGATTACGCGCTTGTTGGTGGGGATATTGACCCCGGCAATACGAGCCACTTAATTCTCCATGCTCCACGGACAGCAGCGGATGCGACTGCCCATCTCAACGCTTCAAATCCGCAAAACGGCAAAAAGCCCGGCTGGTGAGCACGCTGGCTGGCACCTTCCGGACGACCCCGTTTTTCGGTTGAAGCGCGCGCTTAGGGCGATTCGCCATGCATGTCAACGGCCCGCACCAGACATGGGCGGGCGGCAATTGCGCTTAGGGGGCAATGCATATCGTGAAGCGCGGGCGCGGTCAAAGCGTTCCGTCGCAAATCGCGGTCAACCCGCAGGCGCGGAGGCCCCGGCCGCCTTCGCCAGCCCCGCCAGCTGCTGCCCCAGCATGCCTTCGACCGCAGGGGCGATCTCTTCGGTCTTGAAGCGCATGTAGCCGCCGACGACGTATTCGAAGTCGATTTTGGTGCCGGTCTCGGTCTTGGTCAGCTGCACGGTCAGGGTGCCGTGGACTGCCTCGCCCTGGAGCGGGCCGAGGCCGCCGACCATGCGCAGCACGCCGCGTTGGGGGTCGGCGAAGATAATGTGCATGTGTTCGACGCTACCCATGCGTTGATCCGCCGGGGCACCTTCCGGTTTGGGCAGCTTCTCGCAGAAGCAGCCAGTGGCCTGGGCATCAAGGTAGAGGTTGTCGGCGTTCTTTGACCAAGTGTGGTCGCTGGACCACCATTTGGCCGGCGCAATCAGGGTCTTCCACACGGTCTGCGGATCGGCAGCAGCTTCGGCGCTGTGCTTGATCACGAAACCGGCGTCGGACTGTTGCGCGACTTCAGCCCTGGCGGTGAGCGGCGCAAGGGCCAGTGCGGCCAGCAGCGCCGGTGCCAGAATTGTGCGGATCATCATGCCCTCCCCAATCGCGCCGCGCGGATCGGGAAGCGCGGGCTTGTCAGCCCCTGATAACCTGCTCGATCGCCGCTGTCACATCATCGATGTCGGCCATGCCGTTGACCCGGCTGACGATCCCGCGGGCGTCGTAGATCGGCAGGATCGGCGCGGTCTTGGCGCGGTATTCGGCCATGCGGGTGCGGACGGTTTCTTCGTTATCGTCGGGGCGGCGCTTGAACTCGTGGCTGCCGCACCTGTCGCAGGTTCCGGCTACCTTGGGCTGCTCGAACTTGTCGTGATAGCCCTTGCCGCAATTGGCGCAGGTAAAGCGCCCGCAGATCCGTTCGACCAGCGCGTCTTCATCGACGCCGAGTTCGATCACGTGGTTCAGGCTGCGCCCGCGCGCAGACAGGATCGCGTCGAGCGATTCGGCCTGCGCGGCAGTGCGGGGGTAGCCGTCAAAGATCGCGCCCTGCCCGGCGGCCATCGCGTCCAGCTCTTCACCGATCAGCGCCGAGACGATTTCGTCCGAAACCAGCTCGCCCCGGTCCATCACCGCTTTGGCCTGGAGGCCTACGGCGGTCCCGGCCTTGACTGCGGCGCGCAGCATGTCGCCGGTCGAAAGCTGGCGCATGCCGTGCGCTTCGACCAGACGCTGGGCCTGGGTACCCTTGCCCGCTCCGGGCGGTCCCAACAGGATAATGTCCACGTTCAAACCCCCGTTTGAAAAAAGGTCACAGGCCCATAACCAACGCCTTCGAGGCGTCCAAATGGCAATCATATCGGGCCGAAGCGAGCGTGGCAGGGGCTGGTTGCCCCTGCAAGCGAGTTTCGGTCCGAGATGGCAGCCATTTGGACGTCCCGTGGGGATTTGGCCAGAATGGCCCATCCCGGCGTCGATCGGTCTCGCAATATCGACATATGGCGTCGCCCTCTCTCCTTGTGCTGGGCCATTCTGACTCAAACCTCGAAGGCGTTGGTTATGGGTCTGTGACCTCTAGCGCATGCGGCCCTTGAGTTTGGCCTTCTTGATCAGATCGCCATACTGGTGGGCCAGCAGGTGCGACTGGATCTGCGTGATCGTATCGACCGTGACATTGACCACGATCAGCCAACTGGTGCCGCCGGCAAAAAAGAACAGCAGCCCGGTCTGAACCATGATCAGTTCGGGCACGACGCAGACCACCGCCAGATAGAGCGCACCGATCACGGTGATCCGGGTCAGCACGTAGTCCAGATAAGTGGCGGTGGTCTTGCCCGGGCGGATGCCGGGGATGAAGCCGCCGTTGCGCTTCAGGTTGTCAGCGGTTTCCTCAGGGTTGAAGACCACCGCGGTGTAGAAGAAGCTGAAGAAGATGATGCCCAGCGCATAAAGGATCATATAGACCGGCTTGCCGTGGCCCAGGTACTGGTTGATCGTCACGATCCACGAGCCGACGCCCGAATCCGTCGCAACCGAATTGCCGGCGAACTGGCTGATCGTCAGCGGCAGCAGCAGCAACGAGCTGGCGAAAATCGGCGGGATCACGCCCGCGGTGTTGATCTTGAGCGGCAAGTGGCTGCGATCGGCCTGCATCATGCCATTCTGGCTGGCACGTTTGGGATACTGGATCAGCAATCGCCGGGTGGCGCGCTCCATAAAGCAGATGCCCACCACCAAGGCCACGATCATGCCGACCATCAGCGCGATGGTGAAACCGCCGATCGCGCCGGTGCCGTACTGGGTAAACATGTTCGAGAAGAACATCGGCATCTGCGCGACGATCCCGGCCATGATGATCAGCGAAATGCCGTTACCGATCCCGCGGCTGGTGATCTGTTCACCCAGCCACAGCAGGAACATGGTCCCGCCAACCAGCGAGATCAGGCCCGCGACATAAAACAGCGGCCCCGGATCAACCGCAAAGCCCTGAACATCGGCATTGCGCAGCGCAGCATAGCCCTGCAGCACGGCGAGCATCACCGCGCCATAGCGGCTGTACTGGTTCAGCTTGCGCCGCCCGCTTTCGCCTTCCTTCTTGAGGCTGGCGAGCGAGGGATGCAGCGATGCGGCCAGCTGGACCACGATCGAGGCGGTGATGTAGGGCATCACCCCCAGCGAGATCAGGCTGTAATTGGCCAGCGCGCCGCCCGAGAACATGTTGAAGAAATCAAGGATCCCGCCCGAATTGCGCTCCATGAAGTCCTTGAGCGCGATCGGATCAATACCCGGCAGCGGCACGAAGCTGAGGAAGCGGAACACGATCAAGGCACCCAGAGTGAACCAGATGCGGTTCTTGAGCTCGGTTGCCTTGGAAAAATTGGCGAGATTGAGATTGCTCGCAACGTTGTCGGCGCGTGATGCCATCGGGACTATTGCCTTGTCTGGGTGCCGGTTGGTCCGGCCGTCGCGCTCCATATAGGGAGCGTTCCCGCGAAGTCCAAACCCCCCGGAACCGAAATCCCCGCCACTGGGGCGGGGATCGGTTCATGCGGGACTACTTGGCTGCCTTGGCCGCCTTGTTGGCGTCGCGGCGGGCGGTCTTCTTTTCGTGTTCGCTCGGGCCCGCTTCGGGCACTTCAACCGAACCACCGGCCTTTTCGACCGCAGCCTTGGCCCCGGCGGAAACGCCAGCGACCAGAAACTTGACCTTGGCCGAGAAGTCACCCTTGCCCAGCAGGCGCACGCCGTCCTTGCCGCCGCGAGCCAGGCCTGCCGCCTTGAGCGCGGCGTGGTCGATCACGGCCTTGGCGTCGAGCTTGCCCGCGTCGAGAGCCTTCTGGACCAGGCCCAGGTTCACTTCGGCGAAGTCCTTGGCGAAGATGTTGTTGAAGCCGCGCTTCGGGATCCGCATGTGCAGCGGCATCTGGCCGCCTTCAAAGCCGTTGATCGAGACGCCCGAGCGTGCCTTGGCACCCTTCTGGCCGCGCCCGGCGGTCTTGCCCTTGCCCGAGCCGATGCCGCGTCCGACGCGCATGCGGGACTTACGGGCACCTTGATTGTCGCGGATTTCATTCAGTTTCATGTCTTGCACTCGCTTTCGCTTTAGTCGCGCTGATAGGAGGCGCGCGCATAGGCGAAGCGTCGGGGCTTGTCACCCCCCAATTTGCTGCGCACCAGCCTTGTCAGCCAAACGGTGGCGCCACGCTTCGATCCGGCGGTCGATGAAGCGCACTACCACCCAGGCCAGCGCCAGGCTTATCAGCGTCACGGCGAGGGTCCGTGCGGTTGAGCTGTCCGCCAGCACCGGCCAGCCCGCAAGCAGGCCCATCACCAGTAACTGGTTGAGATACAAAGGATAGGACAACTCCCCAATCTGCCGGTCAAGCGCCCAGTTGCGGCTCCAGCCATGGATCGCAGGCAGCGCGGCGGCCATCAGCAGCAGGTAGCCGATCCGCACCGGCTCAAAGAACGCGGTTTGCGATGCCGAGCCCAGCAGCCAGGGGTAGGCGAGCGTCGCGGCCGGGACTGCCAGCGCCAGCAGCCGCGGCCCCTGCCCTTCCCAGCGCGCCCGGTTCGCGGCCCAGGCCTTGTAAGCCAGCACCCCGGCCAGAAACAGCGCCAGCTCGAACGGGAAGAAGCGGTAGGAGAACGGATCGGCGCTATAGCCCAGCATGGCCGCGCCAATCCGCAGCGCCACCGATGCCGCGAACAGCGCGGCGATCTGCTGCCACGGACGCCGCGCGATGAACGGGGCAAGCAGGTAGAAGCACAGCTCAAGGCTGAGCGACCAGGCGACCGGGATTACCATGAAGTGGAACACGTCCTTGGGCCCGGTGCCAAAGGCATCGGTGGTCCAGGCCAGGTGCCCTCCGTCGATCTTGAGCCACAGCGGCAGGTCCTGCCCGATCACCGTGAGGTTGAGCAGCGCCAGCCAGGCCTTCTCGGGCCATGAGATCAGATCCGAGAAGTAGGGATCGAGCGGCGAACCACCGCTCTGGCCATGGGCCAGCGCGAAGACTGCCAGATAGAGCGCCAGGAACAGGAAATAGACCGAATAGATCCGGATCGCGCGGTTCAGGTAAAACGCCTTGTTGAGCGCAGGCCGGTCATACCGCTCGTTCAGCACCAGTCCCATGTAGAAGCCGGAGATCACGAAAAACGCCTGCACCGCCAGCGGCCCGCCGATCATCCAGTAGCCGCCAATGCCGCCGGTGTGCTCGAACAGCACGGCCAATGCCAGCAGTACCCTGAGCAGTCCCATCCCCGCCCTCTCAGTGCAACAAACGCGCAATCGCTAGCCCAGCACAAACAAAAAGTCCCGGCTTTCACCGGGACTTCCTGTGCATAGCAATGCGAAAAAGCGTGGGGTCAGTCGACCACGGCCACCATGTGCGGCAGCTTGGCGATCGCACCGCGCACTTCGGCGGTGTCTTCGAGTTCGACCACCCGGTTCATCTTGCCAAGGCCAAGACCGATAAGGATCTTCTTCTGGCTTTCCGGACGGCGGATCGGCGAACCGATCTGCTTGAGCTTGATTTTCGCCATGTCCAATTACTCCGTAATCGCCGCAGCTTCGGCTTCCGCCTCAACCGCGCTCGCGCCGCCGCGACCCAAGAGGTCGGCGACCTTCTTGCCGCGGCGCTGGGCCACCGACTTCGGCGAAGTCTGGTTGACCAGGCCATCGAAGGTGGCGCGGATCATGTTGTAAGGGTTGCTGGTACCGACCGACTTGGTCACCACGTCAGCCACGCCCAGGCTTTCGAAGACGGCGCGCATCGGGCCGCCGGCAATGATCCCGGTCCCGGCCGGAGCCGAACGCAGGTTGACCTTGCCCGCGCCAAACCGGCCCTTGCAATCGTGATGCAGGGTGCGGCCTTCCTTGAGCGGAACGCGAACCATCTTCTTCTTGGCAGCAGCGGTCGCCTTGGTGATGGCTTCGGGCACTTCGCGCGCCTTGCCATGACCGAAGCCAACCCGGCCCTTGCCGTCGCCAACCACGACCAGCGCGGCAAAACCGAAGCGCTTGCCGCCCTTGACGGTCTTGGAGACGCGGTTGATGTGGACCAGCTTTTCGATCAGCTCTTCGCCGCCCTCGTCTTCACCGCCGCGACCGCGACCGCGATCGTTGCCGCCGCGGCCACCGCGACCGCGATCACCGCCGCCGCGGTTGTCACCACCGCGACCACGGCCACGACCAGCGCCACGCGCTTCGCGTTCGCCACCTTCGGGAGCTGCCACCGTTTCGACGGCGACTTCGACTTCGTTGTTGGTTTCGTCAGCCATCTTAGAACTCCAGCCCGCCTTCACGTGCGGCGTCAGCCAGCGCCTTGACGCGGCCATGGAACAGGAAGCCGCCGCGATCGAACACGACGGTGGTCACGCCAGCCTTCTTGGCGGCTTCGGCCAGCGCCTTGCCGACATCGGCCGCAGCCGAGACGTTGGCCCCGGCCTTGCTGCCCAGCGAGTTGGCGGCAGCCACGGTACGGCCAGCGGCATCGTCGATGATCTGAGCGTAGATGTGGCGACCCGAACGGTGCACCGAAAGCCGCGGACGGCCACCGGCACGCGCCTTGAGCGCGGTGCGAACGCGCCGACGACGGCGCTCGAAAAGGTTGAGCTTGGCCATTACTTCTTCTTCCCTTCCTTGCGGAAGATGTACTCGCCGCGGTACTTGATACCCTTGCCCTTGTAGGGTTCGGGCTTGCGCCAGCGGCGGATCTCAGCCGCGACCTGACCGACCTTCTGCTTGTCGATGCCAGAGATCTCGATCGTGGTGTTATCCGGCGTCTTGATCTCGATGCCTTCGGGCACCGCGAAATCGACGTCGTGGCTGTAACCGAGCTGCAGCTTCAGGTTCTTGCCCTGAGCATTGGCGCGGTAGCCGACACCGGTGATTTCGAGCACCTTGGTGTAGCCGGTGGTCACACCGGTCACCAGGTTATCGACCAGCGTGCGCTGCATACCCCAGAACGCGCGGGCCGACTTGGTGTCGTTGGCGGGCTTCACCAGGATGGCATCGCCATCGATCGCATAGCTGATTTCGTCACGCAGGCTGAGCGACAGAGTCCCCTTGGGGCCCTTCACTACCAGGGTGCCATCCGCGATTTCGGCGCTGACGCCGCTCGGGATCGACACCGGACGTTTACCGATGCGGCTCATCAGAACACCTCCGCCAGCACTTCGCCGCCGACGTTGGCCGCGCGTGCTTCGGCATCCGAAAGCACACCCTTGGGCGTCGAGACGATGGTGATGCCAAGCCCGTTACGGATCACCGGGAGTTCTTTCGAACCCGAGTAAACCCGGCGGCCAGGCTTGGAGACGCGGGCAACATGCTTGATCGCAGGTTCGCCCTCGAAATACTTCAGTTCAATCCGCAGCTGCGGGTGGGCGCCAGTGGCGTCCTCGGCATAGCCACGGATATAGCCTTCGCGCTGCAAAACTTCGAGCACGCGAGCGCGCAGCTTCGAAGCCGGCGAAAGGACAGAGTCCTTCTTCGCACGCTGGCCGTTGCGGATGCGGGTGAGCATATCACCCAGGGGATCGGTCAGTGCCATCGCTTGATCCTTACCAGCTCGACTTCGTCAGGCCGGGGATAAGGCCCTTGTTGCCCTTATCCCGCAGCTCGATCCGGCAAAGGCCGAACTTGCGGTAGTAGCCGCGGGGGCGGCCGGTGGTGACGCAGCGGTTGCGAACGCGGGTCGGGTTCCCGTTGCGGGGAACTTCGGCCAGCTTGAGGCGCGCGATCAGACGCTCGGTTTCATCGAGCGACTTGTCGGCCGCGACGGCCTTCAGCTTCGCATACTTGGCTGCATGCTTCTTGACGAGTTGCTTGCGCCGCTCGTTCTTGTTTACGGAACTCAGTTTCGCCATGGACTTAAGCTCTCTCTATCTCAGGCCGCTTGGGCTTCTTCGGCTTCGGCCGGGAACGGGAAACCGAACAGACGAAGCAGCTCGCGCGCTTCATCGTCGGTCTTGGCAGTGGTGGTGACGATGATGTCCATCCCACGCACCTTCTCAATCTGGTCGTAGCTGATCTCGGGGAAGATGATCTGCTCTTTCAGACCCATCGCATAGTTGCCGCGCCCGTCGAACGACTTCGGGTTGAGACCACGAAAGTCACGGATGCGAGGCATGGCGACAGTGACCAGACGGTCGAGGAATTCGTACATGCGTTCGCGGCGCAGGGTAACCTTGCAACCGATCGGCATGCCTTCACGCAGCTTGAACTGCGCGATCGACTTCTTCGCCTTGGTGATCACGGGCTTCTGGCCCGAAATCAGCGCCATTTCATCGGCGGCAGTCGTGACCTTCTTCTTGTCCTGGCTGCCTTCGCCCACGCCCATGTTGAGCGTGATCTTTTCGATCTTGGGCACTTCCATCACATTCTTGTAGCCGAACTTCTCGGTCATCGCCTTGGCGACTTCCGTGTCGTATTTGGCCCGCATGCGGGGGGTGTACTTAGCCATCGATCTTCTCCCCGGACTTGACGGCCACGCGAACCTTCTTGCCGTCCTTGGACGTTTCGAAGCGGACGCGGGTGGCCTTGCCGGTCTTGGGGTCGGCCAGGCCGACCTTCGAAATAGCCATCGGAGCCTCACGGCGGTCGATGCCGCCCTGCGGGTTCGTCTGGCTGGGCTTGCGGTGACGGGCAGCGACATTCACGCCTGCGACCAGGACCTTGCCGTCTTTCGGCATGACCTGCAGGACAGTGCCGGTGCGGCCCTTGTCCTTGCCCGAGCGGACGACGACGCTGTCGCCCTTCTTGATCTTAGCGGCACCCATTACAGCACCTCCGGCGCAAGGCTGATGATCTTCATATAGCCCTTGCCACGCAGCTCGCGGACCACCGGGCCAAAGATACGCGTGCCGATCGGTTCAGCGTTCTTGTTGATCAGCACGGCAGCATTGCTGTCGAAACGGATCACGCTGCCGTCGGTGCGGCGCACTTCCTTGCGGGTACGAACGATCACCGCGCGGTGGACGTCGCCCTTCTTCACCTTGGTGCGCGGCTGGGCTTCCTTGACGGAAACGACGATAACGTCGCCCACGCCAGCCGTGCGGCGCTTGGATCCGCCCAGCACCTTGATGCACTGGACGCGCTTGGCACCGCTGTTGTCAGCGACATCAAGCTGGGATTGCATCTGGATCATTGATCCGGTTCCTTCCTAATGGCTTGCCGGAACCAGTCCGGCAGTTCCAAGAAAATTTAAACGTCTGCCCCGACGGCGTAGGCCGTCAAACATCCGCCTCGACAGCAGCGCCCTTGCTGGCGGTGACGCGCTCGATGACCTTCCAGGTCTTGAGCTTCGACATCGGGCGGGTTTCCTCGATGCGAACGGTCTCGCCAGTCTTGAACGTGTTGTCTTCGTCGTGGGCGTGATACTTCTTCGAACGGCGGATGATCTTCCCGTAGAGCGGGTGCTTCACCTTGCGTTCGACCTTCACGACCACGGTCTTGTCGGTCTTGTCGGAAACCACGGTCCCGATCAGGATACGCTTGGGCATCGTAGGTCTCCTTACGCCTTGACCGAAGCGGCGGACCGCTCGGCTTGCAGCGTCTTGATACGGGCGATGTCGCGGCGCACTTCCTTGATGCGCGCGGGACGCTCGAGCTGGTTGGTCGCAGCCTGGAAGCGGAGGTTGAAGGCCTCCTTCTTCAGGTCAGCAAGATCGCCGGCCAGCTGGTCGTCGCTCTTGGTGCGCAGGTCAGCAGCATTAGCCATTATTCGCCTCCCAGGTGGCTGGTGTCACCCAGGCGGGCAACGACCTTGACTTTGATCGGCAGCTTCATCGCAGCGCGGCTGAAGGCCTCGGCGGCGAGCGGGCCCGCAACGCCGTCCAGCTCGAACAGGATCCGGCCCGGCTTGACGCGGGCAGCCCAGTATTCAACCGAACCCTTGCCCTTACCCTGACGGACTTCGGCAGGCTTCTTCGAAACCGGCACATCCGGGAAGATGCGGATCCACAAACGCCCCTGGCGCTTGATGTGGCGGGTGATCGCACGGCGGGCGGCTTCGATCTGGCGCGCGGTGACACGTTCCGGCTCGAGCGCTTTCAGACCATAGGAACCGAAGTTCAGATCGGTTCCGCCCTTGGCGTCGCCCTTGATCCGGCCCTTGAACTGCTTGCGAAACTTATGTTTTCTGGGTTGCAGCATGATTAATTCCTGCGATCTTCACGCGCCGGACGCACGCCCGTGGTCTGGGCTTCCAGCATCAGGCGGTCCTGCGCCATCGGGTCGTGGCCAAGGATTTCGCCCTTGAACACCCAGCACTTGATCCCGATGATGCCATAGGTGGTCAGCGCTTCGGCTTCGGCATAGTCGATGTTCGCGCGCAGGGTGTGCAGCGGCACACGGCCTTCGCGGTACTGTTCGACACGGGCGATTTCCGCCCCGCCGAGACGGCCCGAACAGGTGATCTTGATGCCTTCGGCACCAAGCCGCATGGCCGACTGCATTGCCCGCTTCATCGCGCGGCGGAAAGCCACACGGCGGATCAGCTGATCAGCAATGCCCTGAGCGACGAGCTTGGCATCGACTTCCGGCTTGCGGATTTCGACGATGTTGAGCTTGACGTCGCTGTCTGTCATCTTGGCGATGGCGCCGCGCAGCTTTTCGATGTCCGCGCCCTTCTTGCCGATGATGACACCCGGGCGGGCGGCATAGATCGACACGCGGCAGACCTTGGCGGGACGCTCGATCACAACCTTGCTGATCGCGGCCTGCGGTACGGTTTCCTGCACGAACTTGCGGATCTTGAGGTCTTCCTCAAGCATCTTCGCATAGCCCTTGCCTTCGGCGTACCAGCGGCTGTCCCAGGTGCGGTTGATCTGCAAGCGCAGGCCGATCGGGTTTGATTTATGACCCATGGATCAGGCCTCCCCAGCTTCAAAGGACACTTCGCGAACCACAATCCGCAGCCGGCTGAACGGCTTGAGGATGCGGGTGGACTTGCCACGGCCGCGCGTGTGGAAACGCTTCATGGTGATCGACTTGCCGACCGAAGCCTCGCTGACGACGAGCGCGTCAACATCGAGGTTGTGGTTGTTTTCCGCATTGGCGATCGCCGAAGCGAGCACCTTGCGGGCATCCTGGGCCATCGCACGCTTCGAGAAAGCGAGAATGTTCATCGCCTCCTCAGCCTTGCGGCCGCGGATCAGGGCAGCAACCAGGTTGAGCTTCTGGGCCGAACCACGGATCGTGGTGCCGACCGACAGGGCTTCCTTGTCACCGACCCGGCGGGGGGCTTTTGGCTTGCTCATCAGCGCTTACCCTTCTTGTCGGCGGCGTGGCCGGGGAAGGTGCGCGTCGGCGCGAATTCACCCAGCTTGTGCCCAACCATTTCTTCGCTCACCGAAACGGGAACGAACTTGTGGCCGTTATAGACATTGAACGTCAGGCCGACGAACTGCGGCAGGATCGTCGAACGACGCGACCAGGTCTTGATCGGGCCGGCGCGGCCGGCTTGATCCTGTGCGGTCTCTGCCTTCTTGAGCAGGCTCAGTTCGACGAAGGGGCCTTTCCAGACGGAACGTGCCATGGTGGCTTACCTCTTCTTCTTGGCGTGACGCGAACGGATAATCAGCTTGTCCGTCTGCTTGTTGTTGCGGGTACGGGCGCCCTTGGTCGGCTTGCCCCACGGAGTAACCGGATGGCGGCCACCCGAGGTGCGGCCTTCACCACCGCCGTGCGGGTGATCGACCGGGTTCTTGGCGACACCGCGGGTCAGCGGACGACGGCCCTGCCAGCGCGTGCGCCCAGCCTTGCCGAAGTTCTGGTTCTGGTTGTCGGGGTTCGAAACCGCGCCAACCGTGCCCATGCAATCGCCGCGCAGGTAACGCTGCTCGCCCGAGTTGAGGCGAACGATCACCATCCCGCGGTCACGGCCGACGACCTGCACATAAGTCCCGGCCGAACGGGCGATCTGGCCGCCCTTGCCCGGCTTCATCTCCACGTTGTGGCAGATGGTGCCGACCGGCATGGTCGAAAGCAGCATCGCGTTGCCCGGCTTCACGTCGGTCTTTTCACCGGCGACCACAGAGTCGCCAACGGCGAGGCGCTGCGGCGCGATGATATAGGCCTGTTCGCCGTCCGCATACTTGATGAGGGCGATGAATGCGGTCCGGTTGGGATCGTATTCCATGCGCTCGACGGTCGCGGGCATGTCCCACTTGCGGCGCTTGAAATCGATGAAACGATACTTCTGCTTGTGACCGCCAGCGATCCCGCGCGAAGTGACGTGGCCCTTGTTGTTGCGCCCGCCGGTCTTGTGCTTACCTTCGGTAAGCGCCTTGACCGGCTT
>JAGXTB010000134.1 GCA_018334165.1 Sphingomonadales bacterium
GGCGTTACCGAACGCTTCTGGTCGCCCAGCTTGCCATCGGCGGGCCGCAGGCCGGGGACCACCAGGAACCCGTCCTTCCACTGCGAGTGGACCGCGGCGACTTCATGGCCCGAACAGACAATCCCGTCGAGGCCGGACTTGTGCGCCAGTTCGGCCAGCCGCATGACCTGATCATAGGGCGTGCCTTCGGTTCCGGTCGCGGCCATGTCGCTCTCATCCAGGCTGGTCAGCAGCGTGACGCCCACCACCTTGCAATGTTCGCCCGCCGCAGCCTTGGCATCTTCCATCATCGCCCGCCCGCCGCCGGCGTGGACCGTGACGATCGACGGCTCGAGCACATGGATCGCCTGCATTGCGCCGGCCACGGTGTTGGGAATGTCATGCAGTTTCAGATCGAGGAAGATCGGCAGCCCGATCTTGGCAATCTCATGCACCCCGTGGTGGCCGTGGGCATAGAAGAATTCGAGGCCAAGTTTGAGCCCGCCAACATGGCCCTTGACCTTGCGGGCCACGGCATCGGCCACTTCAAGGCGGGGAAAATCGAGGGCAAGGAAGATCGGGTTGCTCATAACGGGCTGACGGGCGGCTCCTGTTTGGTATCAAGCTGGGTGGACGTTGCAACGGGCGATGGGTTGGCCGAACTTACTGCTTTGACCGAATTTTCCAGCGCCCCGATCCGCCGGTTCCAGCGCCAGGAGGCGCCCTTGTGGAGCAGCCACATCGGCACCAGGCCCAGCGCGAAGGACAGCAGCACCAGCGCGGGCAGCTTGGTCTGGAGGATCAGCCCCTCCCAGATCTTGACCTCGACATCCTGCCAATTGTTGATCGAGAACAGCAGCAGCGCCACCAGCAGCAGCACCCATACGATCGTCCGGATCACTTGCATCGACCAGCTCCTCTTTGGCTGTCAGGGAGTTGACGCGATGCTAGGCGAGTTGTCACTGGTTGCAACGCCTTTTGACAGGAAGGCATCCAGATCGGCCGCGGACTTGTCGGGCGTTTCCTCCATCGGGATATGACCGATGCCGGGATAGACGATCTTTGAGGAACCTTTGATCTGTTGTTCGAACCAGTCCGCCCCGCTGGCCGGGGTCAGCTTGTCCTCGGCGCCCCACAGGATCAGCGTCGGGGTCTTGATCGTGGCGATCTTGCTGACGTCGCGGGTGCGATTGGCATAGGTCGCAAAGCGGTGTCCGGTGGCCGCACGATTGCCGGGATAGCGGTTGAGCTCCCAATAGCGGTCCACTGCCGCCGGGGTGACAATTGCCTGGTTCGAAACCGACTGGTGCATCGACTTTTCGAACAGCGAACGCGGGGTGATCACCAGCGCCAGCTTGTTGAGACCCGGCGTGCGGGCAATGCGGAAGCCGATTGGCAGTTTCTTGTTTGGGTCCTCCGGCGGACCAGCGGCATCGACCAACACCAGGTGGGTCAGTTTTTCGGGATGCGCCAGGGCATATTCCCAGGCAACGAAGCCGCCCATCGAATTGCCCGCCAGCGCGAACTTGCTCACGCCCATTTTGACCATCAGCGCATCGAGCGTGCCGACGAAAGCGTCGGCGTCATACTGGTCTGTCGGGTTCGGCCCGGTCAGCCCGTGGCCGATCTGGTCAAGGCTGATCACCCGGTACTTGGCCTTGAGCCGCTCGACCCAAGGCTCCCAGGTGTGGAGCGAGGCGTTGGAGCCGTGCAGCAGCACCAGCACCGGCCCATCGCGCTTGCCCTCGTCGCGGACATGCATGGTCAGGCCGCCGCCCACGTCCACGAACTGTGAGGCCGCATTGGCGTACTTGGCCTTCATCGCCGCAGCATCAGTATCGGGAGCGTAACCCCAGACGAACAGGCCGACCAAAGCCAGGAGCAGCAGGCCAAAGGTGTATTTGAGCAGGCGTTTCATTGGCTGTTCCTCAACAAGATCCTTCCCAGATTCGCGTAGCGCATTTGGGGAGGTGGCACCGCGAAGCGGTGACGGAGGGGTAATGGCGCGAGGGCAGAGACCCCTCCGTCATTTGCTGGCGCAAATGCCACCTCCCCATTTGTGGCAGTCGCCAAAAATGGGAAGGATCTATGCTTATTCACTCCCCAAACACCCGGACAAAAATCGTATCGATCGCCTTGAAGTGATAGTCGAGGTTGAACTTCTCCTCGAGCTCGGCGGCGCTCATCACGCTGGCAACCTCGGGATCGGCCTTGAGCAGTTCAAGCAGGCTGAGCTGCCCGTCCGATTCCCACACCTTCATCGCATTGCGCTGAACCAGGCGGTAGGCCGCGTCGCGCTCCAGCCCGGCTTGCGTTAGCGCCAGCAGCACCCGCTGCGAATGGACCAGACCGCCCATCTTATCGAGGTTCTTCTGCATCCGTTCGGGGTAAACCAGCAGCTTGTCGACCACCGAGGTGAGCCGGGCCAGCGCGAAATCCAGCGTGATCGTCGCATCGGGGCCGATGAAGCGTTCGACCGACGAATGCGAGATATCGCGCTCATGCCACAGGGCGACATTCTCCAGCGCCGGGGTGACGGCCGAACGGACCATCCGGGCAAGGCCGGTCAGGTTCTCGGTCAGGATCGGGTTGCGCTTGTGCGGCATCGCCGACGAACCCTTTTGGCCTGGCGAGAAGTACTCCTCAGCCTCCAGCACTTCGGTGCGCTGCAAGTGGCGGACTTCGATGGCGAGGCGTTCGATGCTGCTGGCGATTACGCCCAGCGTGGCGAAGAACATCGCATGGCGATCGCGCGGGATCACCTGGGTGGAGACCGGCTCGACCGCCAGCCCCAGCTTTTCGGCGACATATTCCTCAACTGATGGGTCGATATTGGCAAATGTGCCGACCGCGCCTGAGATCGCGCAAGTCGCCACTTCGGCGCGGGCCGCCACCAGGCGGGCCTTGCAGCGCGCAAATTCGGCATAGGCTTCGGCCAGCTTCTTGCCGAAGGTGGTCGGCTCGGCATGGATGCCGTGGCTGCGGCCGATGGTGGGGGTGTACTTGTGCTCCAGCGCGCGGCGCTTGATCGCGGCGAGCAGTTCGTCAAGCTGGGCCAGCAGCAGGTCCGATGCCTGCGCCAGCTGGACCGACAGCGTGGTATCGAGCACGTCGGAGCTGGTCATCCCCTGATGCATGAACCGCGCTTCCGGCCCGACCTGCTGAGCAACCCAATCGAGGAAGGCGATCACGTCATGCTTGGTGACCGCCTCGATCGCGTCGATCGCGGCGACGTCGATTACGGGATTGGTCGCCCACCAGTCCCACAGCGCCTTGGCCCCGCTGGCGGGCACCACGCCCAGCTCGCCCAGCTTTTCGGTCGCATGCGCCTCGATCTCAAACCAGATGCGATAACGCGCTTCCGGTTCCCAGATCGCGGTCATGGCGGGGCGGGCGTAACGGGGGACCATTGTTTCGACTCCTTGGGTTCCTGCCGGAGCCGCTAGGGGAGGGGGCAAGGGAAGGCAAGAGAGGCAATCCTCCCCGGAACGGAGAGGATTGCCTAAGCCGCCACCGGCGGCTCATCATAGGACCCCTGCATCGTAATCGCCGCGTCGGGCGCGCTCAGGATCGCTTTTAGCGTTTCGGGCGGATAGCCCAGTTGCGGCTTGCTGGGGTCATAGGCCGGCTGCGGCACCGGGCTGTCGGCGGTGCAGGGCGCAGGGTTCAGCATGGCCTGGGCTTCCTCGCCCGAAATGCCGCATTCCTCCAGCATCTTGGGATCGACCCAGCGCGCCGGATCAACCGCGCTCACCGCGCAGGCAACTTCCAGCGTCAGGCCCTCGGGCCCGGCGAAATAGATCGATTTGCAGAACCCGTGGCCGATCGGGCCGATCGCGGGGACTCCGTGGCTGCGGATCCGATTCCGCAGGGCAATCAGGCCGTCCTCGTCCGGCGCGCGGAAGGCGATGTGCTGGGTCACCCCGGCGGCAACCTTGCCCGCACCGGTGCCGGCATGGGTGATCCCGACCGTGGCGGGAATGTCCGCGATCCCGTTCAGTTCCACCACCGAGAAGTAGCTGGCATCGGCCATCTTGAGGAAGGCATGCTTGCCGCCGGGCACCCCGTGCATTTCGAACAGGCCGACCAGCGGGAAGCCCATCACCTGCGTGAAGAAGGTCAGCTGCTCTTTCATGTTCGCCGACATGATCGCGATATGGTGGATGCCATCGGGCTGCTGGGTGCGCATCGGGTTCTCCTGTTTGGCGGGAGGCTAGCATGGGCATGGCGCAAACCAAATACTCGACAAGCGCGTCTAACAAAGCCACCACTGCGCCAGTGCAGTCGCTCGCTTTACACCGCCGTTCGTTCCTTGCCGCCGGGGCCGCCATGCTGCTGGCGCCGCGCGGGGCGTGGGCGCAGGAGGCCCCGAAGATGTTTTCGTCAAACCGCCCGCCGCTCGCTGAACGCAAGTTCGTTTCCAAAGCCGTAGAGCGCGAGATTGACCGGGTTTCCGCGCTGATCAAGGACCCGGAACTGGCCTGGCTGTTCCAGAACTGCTTTCCCAACACGCTCGATACCACGGTCTACATGGGGCAGGTCGGCGGCAAGACCGATGCCTTTGTGATCACCGGCGACATCCCCTGCCTGTGGCTGCGCGATTCGGCGGCGCAGCTGCGGCCTTACTTGCACCTGACCCGCGAGGACCCGCAGCTGGCCGAGCTGTTTCGCGGACTGATCCGCCGTCACGCGCGCTGCGTGCTGATCGATCCTTACGCCAACGCCTTCATGCGCGATCCCGGCGCGCTGACCTCGCTGTCATGGTCGAAAGGCGACCGGACCGAAATGAAGCCCGGCGTGGCCGAGCGCAAATGGGAGGTCGATTCGCTCTGCTATGTGCTGCGGCTGGCGCACGATTACTGGGAGTTTACCGGCGATACCGAGCCGTTCGATGCCACCTGGGCCGCAGCCGCGAAAATGATCGTTGCGACTTTCAAGGAACAGCAGCGGGTCTCCGGCCCCGGTCCTTATCGCTTCCAGCGCCGCAGCGACCAGCCGACCGAGACCACACTGGCCGGCATCGGCGTACCGACCCGCAAGACCGGGCTGATCCACTCTGCCTTCCGCCCCAGCGACGATGCCTGCACTTTTCCCTGTAACATCCCCGGCAACCTGTTCGCAGTCGCGACCTTGCGCGATCTGGCCGAGATGGTCGGGCCGGTACTGCACGATGCCGCGCTGGCCGCCGAGGCGCTCACGCTCGCCGATGAGGTTGAGAGGGCGGTCTACAAACACGGCACCATGCGCTTGCCCGATGGCCGCCAGGTCTTCGCCTATGAGACCGACGGATACGGCAAC
Source organism: Sphingomonadales bacterium (assembly GCA_018334165.1). Taxonomy (GTDB): domain Bacteria; phylum Pseudomonadota; class Alphaproteobacteria; order Sphingomonadales; family Sphingomonadaceae; genus Novosphingobium. The sequence continues at coordinate 5,278 of JAGXTB010000134.1, forward strand.
CACCTGTTCATGGACGATGCCAACGTCCCCTCGCTGCTGGGGCTGGCCTATCTGCGCGCGGTTCCGGCGGACAATGCGCTTTATCAGACCACCGCCCAGGCGGTTTGGAGCGAGGCCAATCCGTGGTTCTTCTCTGGCCGCGCTGCCGAGGGTATCGGCGGGCCGCATATTGGCGAGGGACAGGTCTGGCCAATGTCGATCACGATCCGCGCCCTGTCATCAAGCGACGACGCGGTGATCGCCGGGGCGCTGAAGACCTTGCGCAATACCCACGCCGGGACCGGGTTCATGCACGAGGCCTTCGACAAGGACGACCCCAAGAAGTTCACCCGCCACTGGTTCGCCTGGGCCAATGGCCTGTTCGGCGAACTGGTGGTCAAGGTGGCCAGGGAGCGGCCGCATTTGCTGGCGGTGGACTACTAAAACTTCAATCCTCCCCCTCTGGGGGAGGTGGCAGCGCGAAGCGCTGACGGTGGGGGGCTGTGGCTCCACAAACTT
>JAGXTB010000135.1 GCA_018334165.1 Sphingomonadales bacterium
CCGGGGCGACCGCCGCAGGGGCAGCGGCAGGGGCGGCAGCAGCAGCTCCCGAACCAGCTTCGATCGTCGCGATCACCGCGCCGACGGCAACGTTGTCGCCGACCTTGGCGATCTGCTGGCCCATCACGCCCGCAACCGTTGCAGTCACTTCGATCGCGACCTTGTCGGTTTCCAGGCTGGCAATCGGATCATCGACCGCGACAGGATCGCCGGGCTGCTTGAGCCATTCGCCAATGGTGGCTTCGGCAACGGATTCGCCCAGGGTGGGGACTTTGACTTCAGTGCTCATATCTTTGTTTCCAAACCAAAACCCGTTCGTGCTGAGCTTGTCGAAGCACTGTCCTGTTTTCCACCGTCGCCAGAAGGAACTACGGCCCTTCGACAAGCTCAGGGCGAACGGTGAAGGGGGTTAAGCTTTCTTCCTCCTGCGAATTTCACTGCGGACCGAGGTGCCGAGCGCGTGGCTGATAAGCGCGCCCTGTTCGGCTTCGTGCCGCTTGGCGAGGCCCGTGGCGGGCGAGGCGCTGGCGACGCGGCCGGCGTAGCGGGGCCGGGTGACCTTGCGCTTGGCCGCGATCAGGGCCTCTTCGATCAGGCTCTCGACGAAGAACCACGAACCGTTGTTGCGGGGTTCTTCCTGACACCAGACCACGTCTTCCAGATTGGTCATGCGTGAGAAGCGCAGCGCCAGCGGCTCGCCCGGGAAGGGATAGAGCTGCTCGAGCCGGATGATCTGGGTGTCGGTCATCCCGGCGGCGTCGCGGGCTTCCATCAGATCGTAGGCGACTTTGCCCGAACAGAGGATGACCTTGCGGGTATCCTTGTCCTCGGCGCCGTTGCGGTCGGACAGGATCCGCTTGAAATGCGCCTCGCCCAGGAACTCGCTGGCCTCGCTCTTGGCCAGCGGGTGGCGCAGCAAGGACTTGGGCGTCATGATGATCAGCGGTTTGCGGAAGCTGCGGTGCATCTGGCGGCGCAGCACGTGGAAGTAGTTGGCCGGGCTGGTGATGTTGCAGACCTGGATATTGTCCTGTGCGCAAAGCTGCAGATAGCGTTCGAGCCGCGCCGAGCTGTGCTCCGGCCCCTGGCCTTCGTAGCCGTGGGGCAGCAGCAGGACCAGGCCATTGGCGCGCAGCCACTTCGATTCGGAACTGGCAACGTACTGGTCGATCACGATCTGCGCGCCGTTGGCGAAATCGCCGAACTGGGCTTCCCACAGCACCAGGCTCTTCGGATCGGCGCTGGCATAGCCATATTCGAAGCCCAGCACCCCGTATTCCGACAGCGGACTGTCGTGCACTTCGAACTTGCCGTGCGGGACGGTGGAGAGCGGAATGTACTTGTGCTCATCGGTCTGATCGACCCAGACCGAGTGGCGCTGGCTGAACGTGCCGCGGCCCGAATCCTGGCCTGACAGGCGGACATTGTAGCCTTCAGAGGCAAGGCTGCCGAAGGCGAGCGCCTCGCCGGTCGCCCAGTCAAAGCCCGAACCGCTGGTGAACATCTCGCGCTTGGCGTCGAGCACGCGGGCCAGGGTCTTGTGGATCGTCAGGCCCTCTGGAACCGTGGTCAGGGTGCGGCCCAGGCTGTCAAACAGCTTGCGGTCGATGCCGGTCGGCACATTGCGCCGCGCGGTTTCGGGATCGGCGGGGGCGTGGAGCCCGCTCCAGCGCCCGGCGAACCAGTCGGCATGATTGCTCTTGTAGCTTTTCGAAGCCTCGAATTCGGTTTCGAGCACCTGGGTAAAGCGCATTTCGGTTTCAGCGCCATAATCCTTGTCGATCACGCCCTGGCCGACCAGCCGGTCGGCGTAGATCTTGCTGACCGGCGGATGCGCGCGGATGATCTTGTACATCAGCGGCTGGGTGAAGCCGGGCTCGTCGCCCTCGTTGTGGCCGAAGCGGCGATAGCACCACATATCGACCACCACATCGCGGCCAAAGGTCTGGCGGTAATCGACCGCCAGCTTGCAGGCGAATGTCACTGCTTCGGGATCGTCGCCATTGACGTGCAGGATCGGCGCCTGGACGCCCTTGGCGACGTCCGAGGGGTAGGGCGAGCCACGCGAAAACTGCGGGCTGGTGGTAAAGCCGATCTGGTTGTTGATGATGAAATGGATGCAGCCGCCGGTGTTGTAACCCTTGACGCCGGAAAAGCCGAAGCACTCCCAGACGATGCCCTGGCCCGCAAAGGCCGCGTCGCCATGGATCAGGATCGGCATCACCGACTTGTGCTTGCCCGGGCCGATATCGTCACGGAACACCTGCTGCGCGCGGCACTTGCCCAGCACGATCGGATCGACGGTTTCAAGGTGGCTGGGGTTGGGGACCAGGCTCATATGCACCTTGATCCCGTCAAATTCGCGGTCGGTGCTGGTGCCGAGGTGATACTTGACGTCGCCCGATCCGCCGACATCCTCGGGGTTGGCGGTGCCGCCCGAGAATTCGTGGAAGATCACGCGGTAGGGCTTGGCCAGCACGTTCGCCAGCACGTTGAGGCGGCCGCGGTGGGCCATGCCGTAAACGATCTCGCGCACGCCGCGCTGGCCGCCGTATTTGATTACTGCTTCCAGCGCCGGGATCATCGATTCCCCGCCGTCGAGCCCGAACCGCTTGGTGCCGACATATTTGCGGCCGAGGAACTTTTCGTACTGCTCGCCGCGCACTACCGCGCCCAGGATCGCCTTCTTGCCTTCGGGGGTAAAGTCGATCGACTTGTCGCCGCCCTCGATCCGGTCCTGGATGAAGCGGCGCTCCTCGACATCGGCGATGTGCATGTATTCATAGCCGACCTTGCCGCAGTAATTGCGCTTCAGGACGTCGACCAGTTCGCGCACCGTGGCCCACTCAAGGCCCAGCGTGCCGCCCAGGTAAACCTTGCGGTCGAGCGCCGCGCCAGCGAAGCCGTGGTAGGCGGGATCAAGGTCGGCCGGCAGGTTCTGGTGGCTGAGCCCCAGCGGGTCGAGATCGGCACCCAGGTGCCCGCGCACACGATAAGTGCGCACCAGCATCATCGCCCGGATCGAATCTGCCGCGGCCTCTTCGATCGCGCGCGGGTCCATGGCCGCGCCGGCCTTGGCAGCGGCGGCCTTGATCGCGACTTGCATCTGCGTCGGATCAAGCGCTGCGGTCAGATCGTCGCTGACCGAACGCCAATCGGGCTTGGCCCAGCTTGGGCCGGGTTGCGGATCGTCGGGGAGGAAATCGTGGCTTTCGTTGCCCATCGGTCTTTTTCCATTCCCCCCTCCCCGGCGGGGAGGGGCAGTGAGGCTTGGCAGCTTGCTGCCTAGTCGCAGCGGGGTGGGTTCCCATCCATAGCGTAGAACCCCCACCCCAACCCCTCCCCACCGGGGAGGGGCTTTACGTAGGTCAGACGCTTTCCTTCAGCGCTTCGGCCAGGGTCTCACCCAGCAGGCTGGGCGAGGCAGAGACGCGGATGCCCGCGGCTTCCATCGCCGCGATCTTGCTTTCGGCATCGCCCTTGCCGCCCGAAACGATCGCACCGGCGTGGCCCATGCGGCGGCCCGGAGGGGCGGTGCGCCCGGCGATGAAACCGGCCATCGGCTTCTTGCGGCCGCGCTTGGCCTCGTCGATCAGGAACTGCGCGGCCTGCTCTTCGGCATCGCCGCCAATCTCGCCGATCATGATGATCGACTTGGTTTCGTCATCGGCCAGGAACAGTTCCAGCACGTCGATGAAGTTGGTGCCGTTGACCGGATCGCCGCCGATGCCGACTGCGGTGGTCTGGCCCAGGCCGATCTGGGTGGTCTGGAACACGGCCTCATAAGTCAGCGTGCCCGAGCGGCTGACCACGCCGACCGAGCCCTGCTTGAAGATCGAACCCGGCATGATCCCGATCTTGCATTCGTTCGGCGTCAGCACGCCGGGGCAGTTGGGGCCGATCAGGCGGCTCTTGCTGCCGGTGAGCGCGCGCTTGACGCGGACCATATCGAGCACCGGAATGCCTTCGGTGATGCAGACGATCAGCCCGATTTCGGCATCGATCGCTTCCAGGATCGCATCGGCCGCGCCCGGGGGCGGAACGTAGATGCACGAAGCAGTCGCGCCGGTGACAGCCTTGGCCTCGGCCACCGAGTCAAATTGCGGCAGCCCGATGTGGGTGGTTCCGCCCTTGCCCGGGGTAACCCCCGCAACCATCTGCGTGCCGTAATCAAGCGCCGCCTGGGTGTGGAAAGTGCCGGTGGCACCGGTCATCCCCTGGGTGATGACCTTGGTGTTCTTGTTGACGAGGATGGACATGCCAATGCTTCCGATTTCTAGTGGGTCTGTGGTTTGAAAGGATTGATGACCCTAACGTCGCCGTAGGTCTGGCCGTCGTTAAGGTCTTCGGAGTAGAATGTCTCAACGCCGAGAAGATTGGCGGCAGCGAGCATCGCGCCATCCCAATAGCTTACATCATATCGCTCGGCGAGCGCCGCGCCGGCTTGCACCAAAGCCCCGTCGAGCTGTGCCAACGGCTGCCTGGCCATCAGATCCAGCCATTCCAGCGCCTCGCCATGACTGAGCGGTGCCGAACCTTTCTTCCGCGCGTTGTAATAGAATTCCCCGAGAACCTGCGCCGAAACGCCGAAATTGCACTGCGCTATAAGCTCAAGCGCGATCGGTTTCTTGAACTCGTCTGCTTCCGGCAATGCCCGCATCGCCGCATACAGAAAGACGTTGGTATCGAGAAAAGCGGTTGCGGTCATTGCTTCTTGGGCCATTCCCGTTCGGCGTAGGTTTCCTCGCGGCTCCACCGCCATTTTTCGATTTTTCCGCCCGCTTCCTTGATTTCCGCGCTATCCCGTGCGCTCGCCTGGCCCAATTCGATCATGCGTGCGATCGCGTCCTTGCGCTTCCTGGCAGTGCCAGTGGCTTCTTCCATGTGCTTGCGGACCAGCGCGTTGACTGTGGTCGATTGTTCAGCGGCGAGAATTCGGTACTGCGCAAGCAGATCTTCGGGAACGGCCAGAGTGATGTTCTTGGTCATGGCAAAAGTCCACAGTTACACAGGATACGTGTAATATGGGATGCTACCGGGTATCTGTCAACGTAAATGCCCGCCGCGATATGGAGCGCGACGCCGGTCATCCCCTGGGTGATGACCTTGGTGTTCTTGTTGACGAGGATGGACATTTGCTCCCTTTCTGGGACTAGTTCAAAACTGAGAAGTGAAGCCAGCTGACCAGCTTCATGATCAAGAACGACCCAATCACGTAAATTGGAAATCCGACGGCATTGATGCGGCCAGTCTCATTCGGAAGGGCTCGGTGCGCACCAACGAACGATATTAGTCCGAACAAGATGGCCCACCATCCTGACCAACCAAGCCAGCCACCGATCAGGGTCAAAATCAGTCCAACGAAGGCCATGTCAGAAGTCTGCCCTTCCTATCCCAGCGACGGCTCAATGCCCTTGCAGGCCACCAACAGCTCCTTGACCGCATCGACGCTGACCTGGAAGTTGGCCTTGGCCTCGTCATCCAGCGCGATTTCGATCACTTCTTCGGCGCCGTTGGCACCGATCACCACCGGCACGCCGACATAGAGCCCGTCGAGGCCGTACTGGCCGTCCACGTAAACCGCGCAGGGCAGGATCCGCTTCTGGTCGCCGAGGTACGCCTCGGCCATGGCGATCGCACTGGTGGCGGGGGCGTAGTAGGCGGAGCCGGTCTTGAGCAGGCCGACGATCTCACCGCCGCCGCCGCGGGTGCGGGCGACGATTTCGTCCAGTCGCGCCTTCGAGCTTTTGCCCAGCTTGACCAGGTCGGTGACGGGAATGCCGCTGATGGTCGAATATTCGAGCACCGGCACCATGGTATCGCCGTGGCCGCCCAGCACGAAGGCGTTGACGTCCTTGACCGAGACGCCGAATTCCCAGGCGAGGAAAGTGGCGAAGCGGGCGCTATCCAGCACGCCGGCCATGCCGACGACCTTGTTCGCGGGCAGGCCCGAGAATTCACGCAGCGCCCAGACCATCGCATCGAGCGGGTTGGTGATGCAGATCACGAAAGCATCGGGGGCGTGGGCCTTGATCCCGGCGCCGACCGCCTTCATCACGCTGAGATTGATGCCGAGCAGGTCGTCGCGGCTCATCCCCGGCTTGCGCGGCACGCCCGCGGTGACGATGATCACATCGGCCCCGGCAATATCGGCGTAGTCGTTGGTGCCCTTGATCTGGCAGTCAAAGCCTTCGATCGGGCCACATTGTGCCAGATCGAGCGCCTTGCCCTGGGGAATGCCCTCGGCAATGTCGAACAGGACGATATCGCCCATTTCCTTCTTCGCGGCGAGGTGAGCCAGCGTGCCACCGATCATGCCGGCGCCGATAAGGGCAATCTTCTTGCGAGCCATCTTGGAAATCGTCCTTTGCCTTGAAAGCGGGATCGACAACTGGCTGAGGGTAAGGCCCTTCCATCCCGCGAGGACTATCGGCCGCCCAGTGAACAAATCGGCCCTAAGCCGCAGTTTCGCCGATTGCAAGGTGCTAAAAGGCCGTAGCTGCAACTATTTGCTGATAATGGTTCGCAATTGCAATAATCGAATCTCCCCTCCCCGGCGGGGAGGGGCTGGGGG
>JAGXTB010000136.1 GCA_018334165.1 Sphingomonadales bacterium
CCTCGAGCCAATCCAGGAATCCCGCCAGCCGCAGCGGATCAAGCAATCGCCCGCCCATCGCCCCGGCGCGGATCACGAATTGCGTCTCTGCCCGGCTCAGAAAATGCCGCGCATAGGCCAGCTCTACCCGGTCAATCCCGCTGGGCGTGGCATGCCGCGCGCGCCAGACCAGCCGCGACAGATCGAGGCGCAGCGGCAGGCTCATGCGGCCCGCTCCAGCATCCGCGAGGCCGCCAGCGGGACGAGCCGCGCCAGCCCAGTGCGGCTGTGGAAGCCCGCGTTCAGCAAGCATTCGCTCCACAGTGCGCGGGCAAACAGGTCGTAGGCTCCCGGCTGGGGCGGCTGCGGATCGTGCCAGAACCGGGCGAGCGGGCCGGGATCGGCAAGGCCGGGGATCGCATAGAGCGCGCGGCCCAGCGCGTGGACCGGCTTGCCTTTGGCCAGCGCCAGCGCACCGACCGTGGAATTCACCGTCACCACCCCGGCGCAAGCATCGAGCAACGGATCGAGATCACCGTGCTCGATGAACTGGACCCGCAGATCGTCCTCAGCAATCTGCGTGGTCACACGGCGCCAGCCCGCCAGGTCGGGATCGAGCGGGTGGAGCTTGACCAGCAGCATGGTGCCTGCGGGCGCATGGGCCTTGAAGTCCGCCACCACCGCCGCGATTCCCTCGGCCATTCCGGCAAAGGGCGAACGATGGACCAGCGAGGCATCGCCATCAATCTGCAAGGGCAGCAGGAAGAATCGCTGGCCCGCCACCGCCGCCAGCGCTCGCTTGCTCCCCCGCCGTTCGCTCCATGCCCGCGACCAGCGCCGGTTCCAGGCGAGGAATTCGAAGAACGAATGGTGCGGGCGGTGGCTGCGGAAATGGGGGTAGAACAGGCCGAGCATGAAGCTGAACCAGGCATAGGCGATCCCCTGCATCATGCGCGGAAAGAAGTAGCCGGGGATTGGTGCTTCGGCGACAATGGGCCCGGCGCGCCGCTGGCAGTCCTCAAGGCTCTCTGGCCAGACCCAGGCCTGCCCCTGCGGCCAATGCTCCAGCGTCACGCTGTTGGGGCGCAAGTAGCCTTCCTCCAGCACGAAGATGTCGATCCCCAGCCCCCTTGCCGTCTCGATTGCCGCACGGTGATAGGCCCGGTCTGCGCCGAACAGCACCAGCGCAGTCACGCCTTCGCGCCGGTACAACGCGTCCAGCCAGGGGCCGAATTGTTCCAGCTCGCCGCGATACGAAATGCCGCCAAAACGCCAGTCGTACAAATCCCCGCCGTTGCAATTGACCCTGATCGCCCGCGCCCCGCGCCGCGCCAATTCACCCGCGATGCGCCGCGAGGACGGGCCGGGCAGCCCCTGCAGGAACAGGAAGGTCGGCGCTGACAAGGCAGTCAGGCCTCCGCGCGCGGCGACAGGTCCACGGTCCGCCGGTCCACCGCAACCACTGCATCAATTGCCAGCAGTTCCTCGAGCAGATCACCCAGCCGGTCGGTGGGCCAGACCGTTGCCGCATCAGACTGCGCCTGATCCGGGCGGGGGTGCGTTTCGATGAACAGGCCGTCCACCCCCACCGCCACCGCCGCGCGGGCGAGCGCCGGGATCAGCTCACGCTGGCCGCCGCTTTTGGTGCCAGCGGCAGAGGGCTGTTGCAGCGAATGGCTGGCGTCATAGATCACCGGGCAGCCGAACGCGCGCATCTGCGCCAGGCCGCGCATGTCGACGACCAGATCGTGATGGCCAAAGCTGGTCCCGCGTTCGCACAGCAGCAGGCGCCGGGTTACGCTATCGCCCATCACGCTGGCAGCCTTGGCAACGACTTGCGCCATATCGCCCGGCGCCATGAACTGGCCTTTCTTGACCATCACCGACCTGCCACTGCCAGCGGCGGCAAGCAGCAAGTCGGTCTGGCGCGAGAGGAAGGCCGGCACTTGCAGCAGATCGACGACTGCAGCGACCTCTGCGACTTGCGCGCATTCGTGAACGTCGGTGATCACCGGCAGGCCGAACTGCTCGCGGACCTTGGCCAGGATCCTGAGGCCCTCGTCCAACCCCACCCCGCGCGGCGAGGTGATCGCGGTGCGGTTGGCCTTGTCGAACGAGCTTTTGTAAATCGGCGTAATCGGCAAACGCTGGGCCAGCGCGGCCAACTGCTCGGCCACTTCAAGCGCGAGCGCTTCGCTTTCTATCGCGCAAGGGCCGGAAATAACGAGCATGGGAAGAACCTTAGGCGCGAGGAGGCGATGTGCCAACCTTGGAACTCAGCAACCCCAAACCAAGCTCCGTTCGTGTCGAGCGAAGTCGAGACACCTGCGCGCGGCATCTCGACTTCGCTCGATGCGAACGGAGGTAGGGTGTTTTGTTGAGTCGCTCAGGCCTCCAGCGCCAGCAAGGCAAAACTGGCCAGCCAATGCTCGCCCATATAGTCGCCCGCGACGTGCGGGAGCGCTGCGGCGAGGTGTCTCTCGGCAGCTGCGCGGACCAGCTCCGCGGCACCGTGGCCATTGCCCAGCGCCGTCGCAATCTGCCGCCAGCACCAGGCGCGGCTGAGGTTGAGCCCGTCGAGATGCGCAATCTTGCCGTCGCTGCGGTCGCTGACCGTGGCTGGGGTGAACAGCGTCGCGGGCTGGCCTGCCGCGCAGTCGGGCAGGAAGCGGTCGAACCAGGCCGCGAAGTCCGTGCCCAATGCACGGCTCATCAGCAAGGCCTCGCACAGCGATCCGGACAGGAACTCGTCGCCGCCCGGTTCCCAGGCCTGGCAGCCCTGATCGTTCAAATACCAATCGCGCGCGCGGGCCTCAATCAGCGCCTCCAGGGCCGCCTCATGCTCGCGCGCCCAATCGAGCGCGAGGGTCAGCGCAAAGGCACTGTTGTAATGCGTGCCAACCCGGATCGGGTAAGTCTGGAGCGGCAGGAACTCGGCAAAGCGCCGCGCAAAAACATGTGCGAATTCATCACTATACCGCGCCCATGCTGCACTATGCTGCACCATCTCGGCGTGCAGCATAAGTGCCCAGGCCCAGCCATAGGGCCGCTCGAATCCGCGCGCCGAAGGGCGGGCAAGATAGGCGGTTTCGACCGCGAAATTAGCTTCGGTCAGCATTTGCGCAGCACGCGCGCGCACTGCTTCGGCTTCGGGCAGGTCGGGATGGAGCCGGGCGAGGCGCAGCACTTGCCACCAGCCGTGGACGCAGGAGTGCCAATCGAAACTGCCGTGGAAAATCGGATGAAGCTGCGAAGGCGTGCGGGCATCGTCCGGGCCATCGAGCACGTGGTCAAGCTTGTGCGGATACTCGCGGCCCAGGTGGCCGAGCGTCAGCGCCATGAATTTGGCGGCAATCTGGGCGGTCAGCTGGCCCATCAGAACGCCGCCCACCAGATCAGTGCCACGTTGAAGACCAGCAAGGGCAGTGCAGTCGGCACCTGCATCTTGACCACCGCATTGCGGTCCTTGAGCTCAAGCAGCGCGGCGGGAACGATGTTGAAGTTGGCCGCCATCGGGGTCATCAAGGTGCCGCAGAAGCCCGCCAGCATACCCACCGCCGCGATCACTGCGGGATCGCCATCGTACTGGTGGATCAGCAAGGGCAGCCCGATCGCCGCGGTCATCACCGGGAAGGCGGCAAAGGCATTGCCCATCACCATGGTGAACAGCGCCATGCCGAGGCCATAGGCAATCACCGCGGCGACCAGCGAGCCAGAGGGGATGACTTCGGTCATCAGCCCGCCCACCACCTGGCCAACCCCGGCCAATGCAAAGACCGCGCCCAGGCTGGCAAGCATTTGCGGCAGGATCGCCGCCCAGCCGACCGCGTCCATCAGACGGCGGCCTTCCTCGACCGGCACCACCGGGCTCTCGCGCAGCCAGGTCAGCCCCGCCACGAAAGCCAGCAAAGCGCCCAAGGCGAGGCTCACCAGCGTGACTTGCTTGGGATCGACGATCTGCGGCGCATACTTGAACAAGTAGGTCCCGGCCAAGGCCGTCAGCGGGATCACCAGCGCCAGCAGGAACAACTTGTTGCCGTGCCGTGCCGCGCGTTCCTGCCGCTGGGCGCTGTCATCGGCAGGTTGCCCGCGGCCGAGGCCGCCCAGTCCGGCGATGGCCACCAGCCCCAGCACCAGCACCCCGTTGCCCAGATCGCCCAGCCGGTCACCCGCAAGCATCGACAGCGCCAGCAGTGCCCAGAACGCGGCATTGCCCCAGCGCTTCGAATTGCTGGCATCACGCGCTGACAGCACCGCGACGGCGGCAAAGACCAGCCCGGCGAGCAGGTACACCTGGGTGAGGCCGATCATCGCAGCCGCCTCCCCATCCGCCAAAGCCGGAAGGCGTGGATCGCGAAGGCGGCGAATGCGGTCGGGATCGCCCAGACCGACAGCTCAAACGGCGAGAGCACAATCCCGTTCTGCTCAAGGAAGCCCTTCATCAGCAGGATCGATCCGATCGCGATGAAGATGTCTTCGCCAAAGAACAGTCCGACATTGTCAGTCGCCGCGGACATGGCTTTGACCTGTTCGGCTTCCTGCTCGTTCTTCGGCTGCGCGGCAGCTTCGGCCATCGGGGCAAGCAAGGGGCGGACCGTTTGCGCGTGTCCGGCAATCGAGGTCAGCCCCAACGCAGACGTCGCCTGACGCAGGAACAGATAGCCAGTCAGCAGGCGCGGCAGTGTTGCCCCCTTGAGCCCCGCGATCAGCGTGCGGGCGCGTTCCTGCAGGCCGTGGCGTTCCATCAGCCCGATCACCGGCAGCACGATCCAGACCACCGAGACATAACGGGTATCGTTGAAGGCCTTGCCGAAAGCAGCGATCACCGCGAGCAAGTCCAGCCCGCCCGCCAGCCCGCTCGACACCGCCGCCGCCAGCACCACCAGCAGCGGATTGAGCCGCAGCATGAAGCCGCCGACCATCACCGCGATGCCGATCAGTACCCACAGGTTCATGGTGCCCCGTATCCTCCCCCGCCCGGTGTCTCGATCACCATGACATCGCCGGGCGCCATTGTCACCGCAGCAGTCGCCTGAAGAACCTCAACTTCGCCTGAGGTTCGTTCTACCCTGTTGATTCCAGGCAAGGCTTCCCCGCCCCCTGCCAGCCCGAACGGCCGGTTGATCCGCCGCCCGGCGAGGATCCCGGCCTCCATCGTCTCGAGAAACCGCACCCGCCGCACCGCGCCGTCGCCGCCCCGCCAGCGTCCGGTCCCGCCCGAACCTTTGCGGATATGGAAGTCCTCCAGCAGCACCGGGAAGCGACTTTCCAGCACTTCGGGATCGGTCAGGCGGCTGTTGGTCATGTGGGTCTGGACGGCATCGGCCCCGGCAAAGCCCGGCCCCGCCCCCGATCCGCCGGCGATGGTTTCGTAGTACTGGTAACGCGCGTTGCCGAAAGTGAAATTGTTCATCGTCCCCTGGCTGGCCGCCATGGCTCCGAAGGCGCCGAACAAGGCATCGGTCACCGCCTGGCTGGTCTCGACATTGCCCGCAACCACTGCCGCCGGGAAGGCAGAGCGCAGCATCGTGCCTTCGGGAACAATGATCGTCACCGGCGCGAGGCAGCCCTCGTTCATCGGGATCGGATCATCGATCATGGTGCGCAGCACATACATTGTCGCGGCGCGGACCACGCTGAAGGGGGCGTTGAAATTGTTTGGCAGCTGCGCAGAGGTGCCGGTGAAATCGACCGTGACGTGGCGCGCAGCGCGGTCGATCCGCACCGCCACCTTGATCGTCGCCCCGCAGTCCATGTCGAGCGAAAACTTGCCATCCTCCAGCCGCGCCACCAGCCGCCGGACGGCCTCTTCGGCATTGGCGTGGACGTGGTGCATATAGGCCACCACCACATCGCGGCCATGCTCGGCGCAGGCCTGTTCCAGTCCCGCCGCACCGCGCGCGCAGGCCGCAACCTGCGCTGCCAGGTCGGCCAGGTTCTGTTCGATATTGCGCGATGGCCAGTCGCCAGACCCCAGCAGCTCAGCCATTTCCGCCGCGCGGAAGCGGCCTTCCTCAACCAGCAGGAAATCCTCGATCAGCACGCCCTCGTCGAGGATCGACCGGCTGTCCGGCGGCATCGATCCCGGCGCGATTCCGCCAACATCGGCATGGTGCCCGCGCGCCGCAACGAAGAAGCTGGGCGCTTCGCCATCACTGCTCACGAAGACCGGCGAGACCACCGTGATATCAGGCAGATGCGTGCCGCCGGCATAGGGCGCGTTAAGCACATAGGCATCTCCGCGCCGGATCCCCCGGCCATCGCGGCCATCGCCCCGCGCGCGCAGGATCGTCGCGACGCTCTCGCCCATTGAGCCCAGGTGCACCGGCATGTGCGGGGCATTGGCGACCAGCCGCCCCTCGGCATCGAACACTGCGCAGGAGAAATCGAGCCGCTCGCGAATATTGACCGAACTTGCCGAGCGGGCGAGCGCGGTGCCCATTTCCTCGGCTATGGCCATGAACAGGCCGTTGAAAATTTCGAGGCGAATGGGGTCTGGAAGCCCCTCCCCAGTGGGGAGGGGTTGGGGTGGGGGTTCATCGCTGGCGTCGAGCCCCCACCCCCTAACCCCCTCCCCGGAGGGTAGGGGGGACAAGCGAGCTTGAATTCTGGAAAGCCGCAAGGTGCCATCGCCATCCATCGTCAGCCCCCAGCCCGGCTCGACCACCGTGGTCGCCAAAGGATCAACCACGATCAGCGGGCCAGCAGCGGTGAAGCCCGCGGCCAGGTCTGCCCGGTCATAGACCGGAACCTGATGCGCCGCACCGTCCAGCCAGCAAGCGGCGGTCGTAACCGGCGGCGCGGAACTGGCGGGCATCGGCCAAGCCAGACCACCCGCGCCAATTTCCTCCGCCACCGCCTCAACCCGCACGCGGTCCACCACCAAGGCGCCGCTGCCGTCGAAACCGAACTCGGCGCGGTGACGCTGGGCGAACAAGGCGGCCAGTTCGTCAACCGGACCGGGTTCGAGCTCGATAGTGCTTTCGCTGCCTTCACGGCGCACGAACAGGCGGGCCTCGATGCTGCTGGCGGTCCGGCCCAGCTGCGCTTCGGCCTCGGCGGAGAGCCGCGCGCGCAGCTCCTCGACCGCCTGCTCTACGCCGGAAACCAATGGGAGGCCCAGCCCGCCCTCGCGCACCGCTGCCTCATGCGCCAAGCCCATGCCATAGGCCGAGAGCACCCCGGCGAGCGGATGGACCAGCACCGTCTCGATCCCCAGCGCATCGGCCACCAGGCAGGCGTGCTGCCCGCCCGCCCCGCCAAAGCAGGACAGCGCGTGGCTGGTCACATCGTGCCCGCGCGCGACCGAGATCTGGCGGATTGCGTGCGCCATCTGCGCGACCGCGATGCGGATGAAGCCTTCGGCCAGTTGTTCCGGCGGCAGACCGACTTCAGAAGACAGCGCGGCGAACTTTTCGCGGACGACTTCGGTGTCGATCGGCTGGTCGCCGTTCGGCCCGAACACCTTTGGAAACTGATCGGGCACCAGCTTGCCCAGCAGCACGTTGCAATCGGTCACGGTCAGCGGACCGCCGTTCCGATAGCAGGCCGGCCCCGGCACTGCCCCAGCGCTTTCCGGGCCCACCACCAGCCGCCCGGCATCGTAGCGGCAGATCGAGCCGCCGCCGCTCGCCACGGTATGGATCCGCAGCATCGGCGTGCGGATCCGCACGCCCGCCACGCGCGTTTCACTGTCGCGTTCGAAGTGCCCGGCATAGTGGCTGACATCGGTCGAGGTCCCGCCCATGTCGAAGCCGATCACCTTGGACAGGCCCGAAGCCTCTGCGGTGCGCGCCATACCGACGATCCCGCCTGCTGGCCCCGAAAGGATCGCATCCTTGCCATGGAACCGCGAACCTTCGATCAGCCCGCCCGAGCTTTGCATGAACAACGGCCGCGCCGCGCCGCCCAGTGCTGCGGTGAATTGATCGACATAGCGGCGCAGCACCGGCGAGAGGTAAGCATCGACCAGCGTCGTATCGCCACGCGCCACCAGCTTGATCAGCGGGGCCAGCTCATGGCTGACCGAGACCTGCGTGAACCCGGCCTCCTGCGCCAGCGCGGCCAGCCGCGCCTCGTAGGCAGAATATTTCCAGCCGTGCATGAGGACGATCGCGACCGAGCTGAGCCCCGCAACGCGTGCTTCGGCCAGGCCTTTTCGGGCCGCATCCTCATCCAGCTCGGTCAGCACAGTGCCATCGGCCATGACCCGCTCGGTCACTTCGAGCACCCGGGCATGCGGCGGCTGGGGCAGCACGATCCGGCGGACGAACAGTTCAGGGCGTTCCTGGGTGCCGATGGTCAGCGCGTCGGCGAAGCCTCGCGTGATCGCCAGCAATGTCGGCTCGCCCTTGCGCTCCAACAAAGCATTGGTCGCAACGGTGGTGCCCATCCGAACCTCGCACGGCGGGAGCGCACCCGCTTCGACGCCTGTCAGTTGCCGGATCGCCGCCACTGCCGCGTCATCGCTACGATTGGGGTCTTCGGACAGCAGTTTGGCGGTGCGCAAGGTCCCATCGGGCGTGCGCGCAACCACGTCGGTGAACGTCCCACCGCGGTCGATCCAGAATTGCCAGGTGCCGCCCATGCTTCGCGGCCTCCGTGCTCAGTTCGCGTCGGCAGGAGTTACCACGATTACAACGCGGCGGTTCTGGGCCCGGCCATCGTCGGTATCGTTGCTGGCGATGGGCTGAGCCTCGCCCTTGCCCACCGCGCGGACATTCGCTTCGGGCATGCCGGCCTTGACGAACTCAGCCTTGACCGTGGCGGCGCGCCGTTCGGACAATTGCTGGTTGTACAGGCCAGAGCCGGTCGAATCGGTGTGACCTTCAACCCCGGCGCCGTTGATATCGACGCTCTTGAGCACGCCCGCCAGCTTGCCGATGCGTTCGGCGGCTTCGGGCGCGAGCTCGCTCTTGTCGACTTCGAACAGCACCCGGTCGCTCAGGCCCAGCTCGTAGTTGTCGCCCACGGGCTTGAATTCTTCCTGGGTCAGCGCGGCAACCTGCTTGGCCGAAAAGCCCGGCTTGGGCGGTACGGTCTGGCAAGCGGCCAGGGCTGCGATTGCCAGCAGCACCAAGAGTTTACGCATTGTTTTCGGCTCCCTCAGGCCCGGCTTGATACCGACTCTCCTTGTCGCGGTACATCGCCGTATCGGCTTGGGAAAGCAATAGTTCGGGCGTGCTGCCATCTTCGGGAAAAACCGCCACACCGATGCTGAGCGAAGTAGTGGCCAGTTGCCCGCCCGGCATGCGGAACGGGCTTTCCATCGCCGTTCTGATCCGGTGGACTACCCCATCGACATGGGAGCGGTTGAAGAACGGGGCCAGCACGACCGCAAATTCGTCGCCGCCCAGACGGAAGGCCGAATCGATGTGCCGGATCGCGCCGCGCAGGCGATCGCCCACGGCGATCAGGGCCGCATCGCCCGAGGTATGGCCGTGCTCGTCGTTGACCTGCTTGAACTTGTCGACATCGAGATAGAGCAGCGCAAATGGCGTGCCGCTGCGCTGGCTTTCCGCGACCGCTTCGGCCAGCTTCTGATCGAACAGCGCGCGGTTGCCCAGGCCCGTCAGGCCATCGTGCGTCGCGCGGCGCTGCAGCTCGGCATTCTCGGAAGTGAGCCCCGCGTGCCAGCCTTGCAGTTCCGCCAGCAGCGCGTTGAAATCCTGCCCGAAGCGATCGATCTCGGCGATGCCCGAGGCCGGCACCCGCTTTTCAAAGGCGCGTTCCTGGCGGACCGAATGAGCGACCTCGGCAACATGATCGAGCGGGGCGATCACTTCGTTCTGAAGCCGCCGGGCGAGGATCCGGGTTGCCAGCACGGTCAGCCCCACACAGGTCAGCGCGATCACAATGGCGGCCAGCAAATAGCGCAAGATCCCGCCCGAATTGCCGTAAACCTTGACCCGCGCGATCACCGTTCCGCCCTGGACAACATCGGCGCGGGCCGGTTCGGGCCAGATCAGCGCATTGGCGCTGCTGACCGCCCAGCCGCGCAGCGCGGTATGCGGCCGGTCCCAGCGCGCCAGCGTCTGTCCAGCCGGATCGGTCACTTCAAGTCGGTCGATCCCGCGGGTCGCGCCGACCGAGGTCATCCCGTCAAGGATCGCCTGCCGATCCTGGAATACCACTGCCGGTTCGACCGTGTAGGCCACGGTATCCGCCATCAGCTCCAGATTGCGCTGGGCATAGGCACGGATCACCAGCACGCCCGACAGCATCAGGCTGGCCGCGGCCAGCACTACGGTGAACAGGATCAGCCGCAAATGCGCGCGGGCCAGCAGGTCACGCAGGGTTGGAAGCTTGTTGGTGGTCTTGGGAACCATGGTCACAGCCCCCCTTTCGCCACGCGCAGCACCCGCGGATCAACTTTCATCCCCGAGCGAGACACGGCATCGATGTTGAGCCGGAAGCTGAGCGACCTGGGTTGGTAGGTGAAAGCAAACATGGCTTCGCTGGCATTGGCGGGGTCGGCTTCGGCGATGGTCAGCACACCGCGGCCCCGCACTGCCGCGGTCAACTGGCGCTGTAACGGCACTCCCAGCTGCCCCAGATAGACGACATCGCAGCCCACCAGCGCCGCGACATTGGCGGCGACATTGCGGCGCTGGACCTGGCGTCCATCGGCCATACGGAAAGCCCCAAGCTGCCCGGCATGCAGCGCCGGACCCACCACGCAAAGCTGCATGGGATCGCGGCGCTGGGGCCAGCGGGCATATTCCATGATCCCCCTGACCGTCCGCGCCGCTGCGCCTTCATAGGCAGTGCCGCCCGCCGATGGCGCGCCAAGCGGCATGTTCGCCATCGCCTGAAGCGGCGAAGCGCTGCATATCGCCAGAGCGGCACAAAGGCGGACAAGTCGTATCATCGGGTTGCAGAATGCGCCCTAGCGCAGGTGCCGGGTCCCGCAAAGAAACAAGAGGGTTATGGCCGCCTGTGTTTTTTGACAGGTTTGCCGCGATTGGTTTCATCTGCGACCAGTGCTAGGGGGCATGGCATGTCATCTCCGCTCGATCGCACCGCCCTTCGCCTCGCCTACCGGATGGAAGAGGAGGCCTGCATTGCCGAGCGGCTGATCCAGGCCGCCCCCGCTGCACAAGTCCACAGTGAAGCGCGACGGATCGCCGCCCGCCTGGTCGAAGGCGCGCGCGCCCACAAGGCCAGCGGGCTCGATGCTTTCCTCCAGGCCTACGGGCTTGGCACCGACGAGGGTATTGCGCTGATGTGCCTGGCCGAGGCGCTGCTGCGCGTGCCCGATGCCGCCACTGCCGATGCGCTGATCCACGACAAGCTGGCCGGGATCGACTGGGGCGAACATGTGGGCGAAAGCTCCAGCACGTTCGTCAATGCCGCGACCTTTTCGCTGATGCTGACCGGGCAGGTCCTGCACCAGCGCCGCGATGAGGCGGCGGGGCTGGCGGCCAGCCTCAAGCGCGCGGTTGGCCGTCTGGGCGAGCCGGTGATCCGCACAGCGACCTTGCAGGCGATGAAGATCCTGGGCGGGCAATTCGTCTTCGGCCGCACTATCGGCGAAGCGCTGGAACGCGCCGCACCCGAGCGCAAGCAGGGCCTGACCCACAGCTTCGACATGCTGGGCGAAGCCGCGATGACTTTCGCCGATGCCCAGAAATACCTCGACAGCTACCACGGCGCGCTCGATGCCATCGCGGCTGAGGCCGGTGCTGGGATCGTCCGTTCGCCGGGCATTTCGGTGAAGCTTTCAGCGCTCTATCCCCGTTACGATTTCCTCCACGCCGCAGCCGCAAAGGCCGCGCTGGTGCCGATGCTGAAAGCGCTCGCGGTCAAGGCGCGCGATGCCGACGTGCATTTCACCATCGACGCCGAAGAGGCCGAGCGGCTGGAATTGTCGATGGATATCATCGAGGCGCTGGTCGCTGACGCCGACTTGTTCGCGGGCGGCTGGCAAGGGTTCGGCCTGGCCTTGCAAGCCTATGCCAAGCGCGCGGTGCCGCTGGTCGAATGGGTCACGGCCTTGGCCCGCAAGTATCACCGCCGGATCATGGTCCGGCTGGTCAAGGGCGCTTACTGGGACAGCGAGATCAAGCTCGGCCAGGTTGGCGGGCACGGCGACTATCCGGTCTTCACCCGCAAGGTTTCGACCGACGTGTCCTATCTCGCCTGCGCCGCCAAGCTGCTGGCTGCGCCCGATGCGATCTATCCGGCTTTCGCCACCCACAACGCCTATACCATCGGCGCGATCAAGGCGCTGGCGGGAGAGACCGAATTCGAATTCCAGCGGCTCCACGGCATGGGCGAGGACGTCTATACCGAACTGGCCCGGATCGAGGGAGATAAGCGCACGCCGGTGCGGATTTACGCCCCTGTCGGCGGGCACAAGGAACTGCTCGCTTACCTCGTTCGCCGGCTGCTGGAAAACGGCGCCAACAGCAGCTTCGTCAACCGCATGGCCGATGCCGAAGTGCCGGTGGACGAGCTGGTGACCGATCCGGTCGCCGATCTTGCGGCGCTCAGCCCGCGCCGCAATCCGGCGATCCCCTTGCCGCGAGACATCTTCCCCGGGCGGATCAATTCGAAGGGAGTCGATCTGGCCGATCCGCTGGTGCTGGAACCCTTGCAGGCGCACCTGTCTGAATGGCGTGGCGAAGATGACTGGCCTGCCGTGCCGACGGTGGAGCACCAGCCAGATGGGGCCGTTTCGGACATCCGCTCTCCCTTCGACACCGCCAGCATTGTCGGACAGGTGCGCGAGAGCACCGCAGGCGAAGTGGACGAAATGATCGCCCGCGCACTCGCCTTTCAGCCCGGCTGGGATGCGGCGGGCGGCGCGGTGCGCGCGGCCAGGCTGGAAGCGGTGGCCGATCTCTATGAAGCCCACACTGCCCAGTTCCTGTCGCTGTGCCAGCGCGAGGCCGGCAAGAGCCTGCCCGATGCCGTGCTCGAACTGCGCGAAGCGGTGGATTTCCTGCGCTACTACGCCGCCGAGGCGCGGGCGCACTTCACGCCTGAGGGCGTTGGCCTGCCCGGCCCCACCGGGGAGAGCAACCGGCTGACCCTGCACGGGCGCGGGGTGGTTGTCGCGATCAGCCCGTGGAACTTCCCGCTGGCGATCTTCACCGGCCTGATCGCCGGGCCACTGGCGGCGGGCAATACCGTGATTGCCAAGCCGGCCGAACAGACACCCCTGATCGCCAACCTGGCGATCCGCCTGTTCCACGAAGCCGGGATCAGCGAGGGCGAGGTGCAGCTCGCTCCGGGCGACGGCAAGGTTGGCGCGCTGCTGACCGGCGATCCGCGCGTGGCTGGCGTCGCCTTCACCGGCTCGACCGAAACCGCGCAGGCGATCAACCGTGCGCTCGCTGCCCGCAATGGTCCGCTGGCCACCTTGGTCGCCGAAACCGGCGGGCAGAACGCGATGATCGTCGATAGCTCGGCGCTGCCCGAACAGGTCACCCGCGATGTCGTAGCGAGCGCCTTCCAGAGCGCGGGGCAACGCTGCTCGGCGCTGCGGGTGCTCTACCTGCAAGACGATGTCGCGGACGCGATGATCGAGATGATCAAGGGCGCTTTCGCGGCGCTGGTGATCGGCAGCCCCGAGGATCTTGCCACCGATGTCGGCCCGGTGATCGACGCCGAGGCCAAGACCAAGCTTGAGGCGCACGTGGCGGCGATGAAAGCGGCGGGGCAGAGGGTCTGGCAGCGCGAACTGCCTGAAACGTGCAAGGCCGGGCATTTCGTCGCCCCCGCGATCATCGAAATCGGCTCGATCCGCGAACTGGCGAACGAGAACTTCGGACCGATCCTGCATGTCGCGCGGTTCAAGGGCGAAGAGCTGGAACAGGTGGTGGCCGATATCAACCAGACCGGCTTTGGCCTGACGCTGGGCCTGCACAGCCGCATCGACGCGACCCGCAAGCTGGTCGAGGCCAAAGCCCGGGTCGGCAACTTCTACGTCAACCGCAACCAGATCGGCGCGGTGGTGGGCAGCCAGCCGTTTGGCGGCGAAGGTCTGTCGGGCACCGGGCCCAAGGCCGGCGGCCCGCACTACCTGGCGCGCTTCGCGACCGAACGGGTGACCTGCATCGATACCACCGCGGCGGGGGGCAATGCTTCGCTGATGGCGGGCTAATCGAGTTCCTTCCCATTTTCACGTAGTGCAAATGGGGAGGTGGCATTCGCGCAGCGAATGACGGAGGGGTATCGACCCTTGCGCCATTACCCCTCCGTCAGCCGCTTGTCGCGGCTGCCACCTCCCC
>JAGXTB010000137.1 GCA_018334165.1 Sphingomonadales bacterium
CTCCCGTAGGAGTCTGGGCCGTGTCTCAGTCCCAGTGTGGCTGATCATCCTCTCAGACCAGCTAAGGATCGTCGCCTTGGTAGGCCTTTACCCCACCAACTAGCTAATCCTACGCGGGTTCATCCTTTGCCGATAAATCTTTGGTCTTGCGACATCATCCGGTATTAGCAGTCATTTCTAACTGTTATTCCGAAGCAAAGGGCAGATCCCCACGCGTTACGCACCCGTGCGCCACTAACCGTCCAACCGAAGTTGGGGGTTCGTTCGACTTGCATGTGTTAGGCATGCCGCCAGCGTTCGTTCTGAGCCAGGATCAAACTCTCAAGTTTGTGTCCAATCTCACAACAGCACGGACCGAAGTCCGCCATCTGACGTAAAATTAATTCAGGGGTCAATTACCCTGCACATATCTAAACGTATGGTTACGTTAGGACATGTGTGATGGTAACGACTATTTTAAACTGCCACCCCGAGCCCTGAAGCCCCGGGAGCAGGCGCCGTCGCCCACATGTCCCTTCATCTAAAACCGACAATGTCAAAGAGCCACCGACAGAAAGAAGCGGACAACCAAGGCACCCCGATTTTGATACCGGGGGACTGTTGTCCGTCTATGTTGGCGACCGGTGCGTTTCTGCCGTTTTTGAAGCGGCATTCCCGTCCGGTGAACGGGCCTCTAAGGCGACCCCTTGATTCGGTCAACGGGTTTTTGCAATTTTATTTCAAAATTTTTGAAAGGCGCAGAAATCTGCCGTTTCCACGCAATGATCCTGCGGGAACAGGTTGCCAAATTCCTAAACGGAGCATTCCGGGCCGCCACGGCAGGTTGGTCCATGCTCACGGATTGTTTACCCTGTTCGGTTAGGGACAATGCCGCATGCAGGGCCATTTTGCCCCGGAAAATCAAGGAATTTGCGCCGCAATGTCCGATCCCGCCATCTCCGTTGCGATGAGCGTTTACAATGGCGAGCGATTCCTTTCGGAAGCGATCGAGAGCGTACTGGCGCAGACCTGGCACGATTTCGAATTTCTGATCCTCGATGATGGCTCGCGTGATCGCAGCCTGGAGATCATCCGGCGCCACGCTGCGGTCGATCCGCGCATCAAGGTGATCGCGCGCGCGAATCGCGGGCTGGTCGCGAGCCTCAACCAGCTGCTGGCCGAAGCCCGCGCACCGCTGGTCGCGCGGATGGACGCGGATGACATCTGCGCGCCAACGCGGTTCGAACGCCAGATCGCTTTCCTGGCGGCCCGTCCCGACCACGGGGTGATCGGCAGCCTGTCCTACGATATCGACGAGAACGGCGAATTCTTCCCGCTCCATACCGGTGAGCATCCGCTGACCCACGAACAGTTCCTGCAGCATATCGCGGTCAACGGCCCGCTGCTCGCCCACCCGACCGTAATGTACCGCCGCGACGTGGTGCTGGCGGCCGGCGGCTATCACGCCGCGTTCCGCCACTGCGAGGACTATGACCTGTGGCTGCGGCTGGCGCACCGCACCAAGATCGCCAACCTGCCCGAGCGCCTGCTGCGTTATCGCCACTATGCCGGGCAGGTTTCGAACCGCCATGCGCTGGAGCAGCAGATCGGCGTCGCGGTCTCGCGCCTCGCCTATCAGGAACGCCAGGCCGGACGGCCTGATCCGACCGAGCATCTGGATGCCCTGCCCCCGATCGAGCAGTTCGACGCGCTGTTCCACCGCAAAGGCGCGGCCAGCGAAGTGCGCGCGCATGTCGCCCGGGCGCTGCTCTATTCGCGCAGCGAGATGGCCGGGCAAGGCTTTGAGCTGCTGCTCGAACATGTCGAGGAAGGTGGGCGCGGAGCCGAGCTGTGGCGCACTGCTGCCCGGCTGGTGCGCTTTGGCGAGCCGGTCCGCGCGCTGAAACTGATCGCTGCGCTCGCCCGATGAGCGTGCGCCGCGCCGCCTTGTGGTCATTGCTGGGGCAATATTCCAGCTTCGCGATCCAATTTGCGACCAGCGTGGTGATCTCACGCCTGTTCCTGCTCCCGGCCGATGTCGGGCTGTTCTCGATCGCGCTGGCCGCCGCGATGATGGTCTCGATCTTCCAGGACATGGGGATCAGCCGCTTTGTGACCGGCCAGCCCGAAATGCGCGAGGAATATGTCCGCGACTATGCTGCGGTGGCGACCGGGATCGGTTGGCTGGTCGCGATCGGCGTAACGCTGGCCGCCTGGCCGCTGGCGCAGTTCTATGACCAGCCAGGGCTGATGAACCTGATGCTGATCATCGCGGCGAGCTATTTCGTGATGCCGCTGGCAATTGTCCCGGCTGCGCTATTGCTGCGTGCACTCGATCTGCGCGCCTTGTTCTTTGCCAATGCCGGGTCGGCGCTGGCGGGAGCCGTGGTCTCGATCAGTACCGCAGCGGCGGGCGCAGGCCCGGCCTCGCTGGCCTGGGGCATGCTGGCGACCGCCTTGGTCCGGCTGGGGGTAGTGCAGATCATGCGCCCGGTCTGGCCGCGACGTCCGCGCGACAAAGACGTCGTGCGCCCGATGCTGGGCTTTGGCGGTTCGTCTTTCGTGCTCAGCTTGTCGGGCGCGCTGGGAATGCGCAGTCAGGACCTGATCGTCGGGCGCTTGCTGGGCCTGACCGCCACCGGGCTGTTCACCCGCGCCACCGCGCTGGCCGGGCAGATGTCAATGCTGGTGGTCGGCACGATCAACGGCGTGTTCTATCCTGCCTTTGCCAAGAAGCGCGACGCGGGCGAGCCGCTGGTTGAACCCTATCTGCACCTGGTGGCCTGCAACACCGGCCTGCAATGGGCGGCAGCCCTAGGCCTGGCGCTGGCGGCGGAACCGGTGGTCCACTTGCTCTATGGACCCAACTGGGCCGAGGTTGCGCCCTTGCTGCGCTGGACTGCGCTGGCCGAAATCTTCTTCGTGGCGATCCCGCTGCAGATGGACATCCCGATCCTGCTGGGCCGGATCAAGACGCTGATCTGGGTCAATATGGGCGATACCTTGCTGACCCTGGTGCTGCTGGCGACATTCGCCATGTGGGGGCTGGAGGCCGCCGCGCTTAGCCGGATTGCGATCGGCGCGGTGTGGTTTGCGATCTATATCAGCTTCATCAAGCGGCTGCTGAACCTTCCGCTTGGCCCGCTGGCGACGATCTATGCCAAGAGTGCGCTGTGTGCGGTGGCGGCAGGTACCCCCTTGGCGCTGGCGACCTGGCTGGGCTGGGGCGGCGCGGAGATGGGCTTTTTGAAACTGCTGGGGTTGAGCCTGGCGGGCGTCGCCTGCTGGCTGGTCATGCTGCCCCTGGTGCGGCATCCGGCCTGGCAGGAGTTCCGCATGGCCGCCGCGCGGGTTCCGGTGTTGCGGGGAATGCTTGCCTAGAACCCCTTCAATTTGACCGCCTCCGAACCGTTCGCCCCGAGCGAAGTCGAGGGGTCGCGTTCAAAGTTGTCCCTCGACTTCGCTCGGGACGAACGGTTATGGGTCAGTGCTGCAGCTCGGCAATCGCCTGGCGCGTGGCCTTCAGGTACATGCCGCGATCGTAACGACAGGTGCCGAGGAAATGGACCAGCGAGGCTTGCCCCAGGTCCGGCTCGCGCCAGTAATTCATGTAGCGATCATAGGGCAGCAACAGCGGCTCACCCTCGTTCGAGACGATCACGTTGGACATTACTTGCTCGCTGCCCCACTCGGCCCACTTGGCATCACCAAGGAGCGCCCTCGCCTCGCGGCTGAACATGTCGGCGGCCTTGCGATCAAGTCCGCCCGCAGCGAACCCGGCAAAGCCCGCGCAGCCGCGGACATAGTGGACCGGCTTCGGCAGTCCGGCATCGATCCGGTCCATCGCCGCTTCGATCCGGGCCTGGACGTGGGCGTCCTGGGGCACTTCCGCCAGGTCGCGGCCAAACACCCTGGCCTGCTGCCACTGTGAAGTGGCATCACCCTTCAGCGTGAAATTGCGCCCTGCCGCAATGGCGTCTGCCACTTCGGGCACCGGGCCCAGGGTGACCGTGTCCGAATCGAGCTGGATCACATAGTCACTTGTCCTGAGTTGAAGCAGCGTCAGCAGCCGTTCCCAGCAGCCGCCCTTGGGACAGTCGCCCAGGTCAACATCGGCGATCGAGAAGATCTGCGGGCTGTCGAGGTGATGCGCCAGCACGGCCTTGTCCTCGGCTGTCAGCGTCCCATCGTCGAGCACCGCAAAGCGTCCCCGCCCCAGCTGCACGTGGAACGACTTGGCCGAAACCAGATAGGGATAGAGCACCCGGGTGCCGATCATCGAGAAGATCACCAGGCCATCATCGGCCGCACGCAGCGGCGGCGTGGCCAGCACGGCCCGCGCGGCGCGGTTGAATTGCCATTCACGCAGCTTGCGCAAGGCCCTTTGCGGCAGAGATTCCATCATTCGCGCATAGCAAACGCGCGTTAAGCAAAGGCAAATGCGGCATTCGACAGACTGCATGGCGCGCGCGCTCAAGAGGTGGTAAAGTTGCGACTGAGAGGAATTCGCAAATGCCGCTGCACCCGCTCCTCGCCCCGTTGCTGCCGCTCGCCGCCGCACTGCCGGTCATGACCAGCCAGCAGGCCGCGACCCCGGCCAGCGAAGTCGATGTGGTGATGGTCACCAACGACCGGCACGAGCGGATGACCGTGCCGGTGCGGATCGGTGCCAATGGGCCCTACGATTTCCTGATCGACACCGGATCGCAGAATACCGTGCTCAGCACGGGCCTGGCGGGCAAACTGGCGCTCAAATCCGATCGCCGGGTCAAGCTGATCGGCGTAGCTGGCACCAGTGAGGTCGATACCGTGATCCTCGACGAAGTGGTGCTGGGGCGGCGCAGTTTTTTCAGCCTGCTGGCCCCGCTGCTGCCCGAAACCCATATCGGCGCGCAAGGGATCCTGGGGCTCGACAGCTTGCAAGGCCAGCGAGTCCAGATCGACTTTCGCAAAGGCACCATGGCGGTTGACGATGCCAAGGCGCTGGGCGGCAACAAGGGCTATGACATCGTCGTCACCGCGCGGCGGCGTTCGGGCCAGCTGATCATGGCCGATGCCGAGATTGACGGGATCAAGGTCAACGTGGTGATCGATACCGGGGCCGAATATTCGATCGGCAACCGGGTACTGCAAAAGGCCCTGGCCAAGCGCAGCCGGGGTGGTCAGATGGTGCTGAAAAGCGTCACCGGCCAGACGATCGTTGCCGATCTTGGGGTCGCCAGCAATCTCCAGATCGAGCAGATGAATTTCGGCAACGTGGTAATCGCCTATGCCGATGCCCCGCCGTTCAAGACGCTGGGGCTGGATGCCAAGCCGGCGCTGTTCCTGGGCATGCGCGACATGCGCGCGCTGGACCGGATCGCGATCGATTTTTCGACCCGGCGGATCTATTTCGACCTGCCGCGGGACGCCTACCGCAACTGATCGGGCTGGCAATTGCCGGTATCGGGCCTAAATGACCGCAATGCCGCCAGAAGCCCCTCCCCTCGATCAGCCCCCTTCGCAAGGCGAAGGCTGGGCCACACTCAAGCGGTTCCTGCCCTATCTGTGGCCGCGCGGAGCGGCGGGGCTGCGCGCGCGGATCGTGCTGGCGCTGGGGCTGGTGGTCGTCTCCAAGCTGGTCCAGCTGTCGATGGCCTGGGTCTATGGCCGCGCGATCGACCGGATGGTGCCGGGGATGGAAAGCGCGGTCGGCCTCGCGGTGGCCTTGGTGGTGGCCTATGCGGCGGCACGGTTCGGCGGCGTCTTGTTCGACAATTTGCGCAATGTGGTGTTCGAACGGGTCGGCCAGGACGCGACCCGGCGACTGGCCGAGAATGTTTTCGCCCACCTCCACTCGCTGTCGCTGCGCTTCCACCTCAACCGCCGCACCGGGGCAGTGACCAAGGTGATCGAACGCGGGACCAAGAGCATCGACGTGATGCTCTATTTCATGCTGTTCAATATTGCCCCCACCTTGCTCGAGCTGACGCTGGTTTCGATCTATTTCCAGATCGCGTTTGGCTGGGGCATGGTTGTCGCGACCTGGGTAATGGTGGTGGCCTATATCCTGTTCACTGCCAAAGTGACCAATTGGCGCAATGCCCTGCGCGAGCGGATGAACGATCTCGACACGCAGACCGTCGCCAAGTCGGTCGATAGCCTGCTCAATTACGAGACGGTCAAATACTTCAACGCCGAACGCCGCGAGGCCGATCGCTATAACAAGGTGATCAGCCAATATGCCGATGCTGCGGTCAAATCGGAAAATTCGCTGGCGCTGCTCAATATCGGCCAGTCGCTGATCACCAACCTGATGATGGCGGGCGCGATGGGCTATGTCGTCTGGGGCTGGTCGCAGGGCCAGTTCTCGACCGGCGACGTGGTGACGATCAACACGCTGCTGGCGCAGCTGTTCCGCCCGCTCGACATGCTCGGCATGGTCTATCGCACGATCCGCCAGGGGATCACCGATATGGCCGCGATGTTCAGCCTGCTCGACGAGCACCAGGAAATTGCCGACGCGCCCGGTGCCCCCGCGCTGGTGGTCAGCCGCCCGACCTTGGCCTTCGACAACGTGGTCTTCGGTTACGAGGGCGACCGCACGATCCTGAGGGGCCTGAGCTTCGAAGTGCCGGCTGGCTGGCAAGTCGCGCTGGTCGGTCCATCGGGCGCGGGCAAGAGCACGATCGCGCGGCTGCTGTTCCGGTTCTATGATCCGTGGTCGGGCAAGATCCTGATCGACGGGCAGGATATCCGTGAAGTGACGCAATCGTCGCTGCGCGCGGCAATCGGGATCGTGCCGCAGGATACCGTGCTGTTCAACGACACCATCGGCTACAACATCGCCTATGGCCGCGACGGCGCAGACCGGGCAGTGATGGAACAAGCCGCACGCGATGCCGCGCTGATGGACTTGATCGGGCGGATGCCGCAGGGCTTCGATACCGAAGTGGGTGAGCGCGGGCTGAAGCTGTCGGGCGGCGAAAAGCAGCGCGTGGCGATTGCCCGCACGCTGGTCAAGAACCCGCCGATCCTGCTGCTCGACGAGGCGACCAGCGCGCTTGATACCCGCACCGAACAGGAAATCCTGACCACCCTGCACGCCGTGGCCGAAGGCCGCACCTCGCTGTCGATCGCGCACCGGCTTTCAACCGTGGCCGATGCCGACCGGATCCTGGTGCTCAGCGACGGCAAGCTGGCCGAACAGGGCACCCACGCCCAGCTGCTCAAAAAGCGCGAGCTCTATGCCGAAATGTGGGCGCGCCAGGCCGAAGCGATCGAGGAAGCCGCGGAGGCAGCGGAGTAGCTACTTCACCGCATCCGCCTCACCCCAGACCACCGCCTGAGCCACCTTCATGCACAAATGCCCCTCATCCCATGACATGCTGGGCGAACCATAGAGCCGCCAGCCTTGCTCCAAGGCCTCGGACACCCGCTCGCAAAAGGCGCGGTCGTCCTTGCCGGTGAGCAGGCGGTAGATCGGTTTGCCTTCGGGGGTCTGCATGGTCATTTGGCTCCAAGCGTTGGGCTGGACAGATCCAGATCGCTGGCCTTGATCACCACCAAGTCGGGGCGCAGTGCCCGAAGCGCGTCGAGGAACTTGGCGGCATCGCCGACAATTACCAGGGTAGCCGAGCCCGGCTGGACATAGCGCGCCGCCGCCGCATTGACCGCTGCGGGGGTGACGGCGCTGAGCCGGTCGGCATAGGCGAAAGCCTCGGCCGGGGGGATGCCCTGCTGGATCAGCGTGGCCATCAGGTTGGAAAAGCCGGTGCTGGTCTCCAGCGAGCGCTGAACCCCGCCGCCAAGGAACAGACGGCGCTTTTGCAAGGCCTCTTCGCTGACTGGTTCGGTCCCCAGCCGCGCGAACTGTTCCAGGATCACTTTGGCGACTTCGGCGGCGCTTTCGTTCTTGGTCTGGGCCGAAGCAACCAACAGGCCTGCTTCAGAGCGGACCGCAAAGTTGGAATAGGAGCCATAGCTGAGGCCGCGCTTGGTCCGCACTTCTTCGAACAGGCGGCCGTTGGAGCCGACCCCCAGCACCGAATTGGCGAGCTGGAGCGCATAGAAGTCCTTGTCGCCGCGCCCCACCCCGCGCACGCCAACATAGACCGCGGCCTGGCCTGCGCCGGGCAAGTCGATCACCACGGTGCGCGGAGCCGGAGCAGGCCCGGCCAGCGAGGTGACCGGCGCGGGGACCGGGGCATCGCTTTTCCAGCTGCCGAACAACTGCTCGGCCAGCGCGGTGGCGGCTGCAGGATCGATCCCGCCGCTGACCAGGATCTTTGCCGCGCCTGGATGCCAGCGCTGCTGACGCTGGGCGAGCAGATCGTCGCGCGTGATCCGGCCCAGACTGGCAATGGTGCCCTGCCCCTGCATGCCGAACGGGGCCGCGCCATAAAGCAGCGGCGGCAGAGCCATCGAGCCAAGATTGCCGGGGTCCTTCATCGCAGCCTGCAAGCCATCGATCGAACGCTTGCGCTCGCGCTCGACCGAGCTGGCCGGGTAGTTCGCGTTCTGCGCCATGTCGGCCAGGATCGCGGCGGCGGCGGGCAAGTTGGCGGTGGGGGCCGAGACCGACAGGATCGTCCCTTCAGCCGTCGCCACCGCCGAAACCTGTGCGCCCAGGCTTTCAAGGGCAGCGGCGATCTGTTCGGCGCTGCGAGTGGGCGTGCCTTCGCTGGCCAGGCTGGCGACCATTTGCGCGAGACCCGCCTTGTCGCGCGGATCGGTGGACGAACCGCCCGGGAAGATGATCGCAAAGCTGGCGACCGGAACGCTGCCGGTGCGCGCGGTGACCACGCCGATCCCGTTGCTGAGGCGGCTTTCGGAAATGCCGGGCGCAGCAATCGCGGGCCGCGCGCCGGGTGCGGGCGGAGCCTGACGGCTCGCCTCATCCTTCAGCACGCGCGGCGCGCCGGTGGCCGGGGCGACGCTGCCGAAGACCGGCATCTTGACCGGGTTGGCATAGGCGGCAGGATTGTCCGGGCCGGTGCTGTAGCGCACTTCAACCCAGCTTTGCGGGGTCAGGTACTTCTGCGCGACCCGCATCACATCGGCCGGGGTGACTTTGGCAAGCGCCGCCAGCCGCTTGTCCGCGCCGCGCGGATCGCCGGTGATCGCCAGTTCTTCGCCCAGTTCAAACGCCCGGCCCGAAGCCGTTTCGCGCGCGCGCAGCGAATCCGAAATCAGCTCGTTCCTGGCCTCGGCCAGTTCGGTCGTGCTGGGCGGAGTGTTGCGCAGCCGCTCAATCTCCGACGCCATCAGCCGCGCCACTTCGTCCTGCGACTGGCCCGCGCCGACGATCCCGCGGGCCACGGCAAAGCCGCCCTCGCGCGAGAAGCCGACCCCGGCAGTCGCGCTGGTCGATTTGCCGCTGCGCACCAGGGCCTGGTGGAACCGGCTGTTCTCACCCCGGGCAAGGATCGCCGCGAGTACCTCAAGCGCCGGGCGATCCGCCGAAAGCGCACCAGGCAGCTTCCACAAATAGGAGACCACCGGAAGCGGCACATTGGGAGCCGTGGCATCGATCCGGCGCGGCGCGGTGCGTAGCGGTTCCTTGCCCGCAACCGCCAGGCTGACCGGCTTGGCGCGGCGCGGGATTTCGCCGAACAGGCGCTGGACTAATGCCTTGAGTTGGGCCGTGTCGAAATTGCCCGAAACAATCATGGTCGCGGTATCGGGACCATAGAAGGCCTGATGGAACGCCCGTGCATCTTCCAGCTGGGCAGCATCGAGCTGTTCGATCGAGCCGATCGTCGAGCGCCGCTGCGGCAAGACATCGAAGACATTTTCCGACTGGATCAGCCGGAGCCGTCCGTATGGCGGGGCCAGTATCCCCTGGCGGTATTCCTCTTTCACGATCGAGCGTTCGCGCTCGAACACTTCCTTGTCCACCACCGGACGCGCCATCCGCTCGGCATGGGTCCACAGCAGGGTTTCAAGGTACTGCGCGGGGACGATCTCGTAATAATTGGTGCGGTCGTTGCTGGTGCTGGCATTGCGGACCCCGCCGACATCCTCGGTCAGGCGGTTGATCATGTTGTAGGGCATATTCTCGGTCTTGCGGCTGAGGATGTGTTCGAACAGGTGGGCAAAGCCGGAACGCCCCTCGGGATCGTGCTTCGATCCGACCGCGTACCAGACCGAGACCATCACATTGGCAGTGCTCTTGTCGGGGATTGCGATGACCCTGAGGCCATTGGGCAGGGTCCATTCGGTAAAGGCAATCGGCGGGGCCTTGATCGCTGGCGAGGCTGCAACCGTATCAGCCCCGGCGCGGAAATGCTGCGAGGCGGGCGCCGCCATGGTCAGCGCCAGCAGCGCGGTGCACGTGAAAAAGCCTGCACGGATCATCGGATTCTCCCCAATTTGGAGAGAGGTCTAACACCGTGTCAGGGCAGTGCAATCGGTAGTGGGGCGAAGTCGACGAATGGTTGACCGGGTCCGATTGGGGGTGGGGTTCCGCTTAGGCGCGCCAGATCCGATTGAGCCTATTCCCCCCTCCCCGGCGGGGAGGGGTTGGGGGTGGGGGCTCAACCCAAGTGAACCAAACTACCGTCGAG
>JAGXTB010000138.1 GCA_018334165.1 Sphingomonadales bacterium
GGAGGGGCCCCTCCACCGTCCTGCGGACGGTCCCCCTCCCGGAGCGAGCTCGGGGAGGATTTTACGATCCCCTCTTCCACCAGCCACCGGGCCAGCTTGGCCACCCGCTCGACCTTGTCGGCGACAGTGCCCAACTTCTCATGGAAGGTAATCCGCGAGAGCTTCTTGGCCTGATCCTCAAGGCTGACCTTGCGATCCTGCTCCCAGAAGAACCGCGCATCGCTCAGCCGGGCGGCGAGGACCTTGCGGTTGCCATCGACAATCGCCGCACCGCCGTCGCTGGCGACAATGTTGGCGGTGCAGACGAAGGCATTGGCGAGCTTGCCCGCACTGTCGGTGCAAACGAAATACTTCTGGTTGGTCCGCGCGGTGAGCTGGATCACTTCGGGTGGAACATCGAGGAACGCTTCGTCAAAACGCCCCAGCAGCGGCACCGGCCATTCGGTCAGCCCGGCGTTTTCGATCACCAGGCCTTCGTCCTCGACCAGGGTCAGTCCGGCATCGGCAGCGGCCTTGGCTGCCCCGGCTCGGACAATGTCCTGGCGCTCGGCATGATCGACGATGACATAGGCATCGCGCAGCTTGGCGGCGTAGTCTTGCACGCCGTCGATGCTGATCTCGCCACCGGAGTGGAAGCGGTGGCCGCGGGTCAGGCGTCCGGCCTTTACCCCGCCTACTTCGCAGTCCACCACCGCGCCACCCAACAGCGCGACGATCGCCGAGAGCGGGCGCACCCAGCGCAGGCTTTCGCTGGACAGCGAGGCCGCGCCCCAGCGCTGGCTCTTGGGCCAGGGGAAAGCGCGGACGATTGCCGGGATCGCTTCGGCCAGCACTTCGGCTGTGGCGCGGCCGGGCTTTTCGGTAACGGCGAACAGCACGCCATCGCGCTCGACCAGTTGATCTTCGCTGAGGCCGGTCTTGCGCAGGAACCCTT
The DNA here is from genome assembly GCA_018334165.1 of Sphingomonadales bacterium. Taxonomy (GTDB): domain Bacteria; phylum Pseudomonadota; class Alphaproteobacteria; order Sphingomonadales; family Sphingomonadaceae; genus Novosphingobium. Next base: position 935 of record JAGXTB010000138.1, read on the forward strand.
CCATGGCCTGCGGCGGCGCACCGACGCGCGGGCCCTTCACTTCTTCGCTGACAGCGGCAGTCGCCTGCGGCAGGCCACGCGCGATCAGCGTCAGGCGGCGCGGGGTGGACCAGGCGGTGATCTCACCAAGGGCAACCCCGGCGGCGTCCAGTTCCTTACGCAGCAGCTTTTCCAGATCAGCGCGCGCGCCGGCCTGCATCCGCGCGGGGATCTCTTCGCAGCGCAGTTCGAGGAGGAAGTCAGACATAAAGGTCCTCTCCATTTTGCGAAGCCAAATGGGGAGGTGGCAGACGCGAAGCGGCTGACGGAGGGGTAAAGCGGCAGGGCAAAGACCCCTCCGTCACGCCCTGCGGGCGCGCCACCTCCCCATTTGCGCTGCGCGAAAATGGAGAGGATCGATTGGCGGCGGCGCTCACAGCACCCACTCCGGAAACTTCTCGGCCCACTCCGCTTCGTTCTTCGCAATCCAGGCCTGCGCCGATCCCTTGGCCAGATCGCGGACGCGGCCCATGTAGCTGGCGCGTTCCTGGACCGAGATCACCCCGCGCGCCTGGAGCAGGTTGAACAGGTGGCTTGCCTCGATCGCCTGGTCATAGGCGGCGAGCGGAATGTCGGCTTTGATGCAGCGCTGGCACTCGGCTTCGGCAGCCTGGAAGCCCTTGAACAGGCTGTCGGTGTCGGCCACTTCGAAGTTGTATTTCGAGAATTCCTGCTCGTTCTTCAGGAACACCTCGCCATAGGATACCCCGGCAGAGTTGAAGGCCAGATCATAGACGTTGTCGACGCCCTGGATGTACATCGCCAGGCGTTCGAGGCCATAGGTCAGCTCGCCCGCAACCGGCTTGCAATCGAACCCGCCCATCTGCTGGAAATAGGTGAACTGGCTGACTTCCATCCCGTCGCACCAGACTTCCCAGCCCAGCCCCCAGGCGCCGAGCGTGGGGCTTTCCCAGTCGTCCTCGACAAAGCGGATATCGTGGGCCAGCGGGTCGATCCCGATCGCGAACAGGCTTTGCAGGTAGAGCTCCTGGAAGTTCTCCGGGCTCGGCTTCATGATCACCTGGTACTGGTAATAGTGCTGCAGCCGGTTGGGGTTCTCGCCATAGCGGCCATCCGTAGGCCGGCGGCTGGGCTGCACATAGGCCGCGTTCCACGGCTCCGGGCCGAGCGAGCGCAGCGTGGTCGCCGGGTGGAAGGTGCCCGCACCAACGCGCATGTCGTAGGGCTGAAGGATCAGGCAACCCTGCTCGCTCCAGAAAGCGTGGAGCCGCAGGATCATGTCCTGGAATGACAGGGTCTGTACAGCCCGACCGTCCTGAGCTTGTCGAAGGATCATGGCAGCGGCCTTTGGCGGATTGGCCCGCGCAAATCAACTGGTCGCAAATTGTGGCAGGGCTGTTGACAGTGTCAGGTCAACCTGACAATTCCGTTCGGAGACCTTGCTCAAGGCCCCGAATTCGACCCTCGGCGCGCTGGTAAGGCCCAAATGGTCGGTCTCCTGCGGGTGAGTCGCAGTCACCCGATGCCGCACCAAACGGGGGTAGACCCGGTGGTTGCATCACCGGGTCTACCCCTTCTTAATGCGGGTAGCCTATATCCTAGTCAATCGTCCAATTGACATGAGTGTAGGCAAGATGGCACGCGACACGGGTGGCTCCGCAACACCTGACTTCGCAATCCGCGCCAGCAAGGCGGATCGCAGGTCAGCAACAGCCCCGCAAACAGGTCGGAACGCAGGAATGTTCAAACGTCCCTACAGGCACTATAACCGGCTGGTCGAGATCAGCTTCTGGATCGCGGCGTTGTGGCTGGCCTGGCTGGTCGTTGGCTGGATCGTACCCGGCAGCTTGAACTTGCCCCAACCGATCAGGTCGATTCTGAGAATCGCCTTCAACCTCAACATCCTGCTCGCCATGTTCGTGGCCACGGCGCGGTTCATGCGCGATGAATATGCCGAACGGATCTGGCAGCAGGCGGCACAGCGGTTCGTCAACTTCATGATGATCGGACCGCTCGCATTGACCATCCTGATCGCGCTCAACACGAAACAGATCACCGCCGCCCTGCCTGGCATGATGCCTCCCCGGCTGCTGGATATCCTCGCGAGCGAGGGCCATCCGGCCGTGGTGTTTTTCGGCGGAATCGCGGCGACTTTCCTGACTGTCGCGCAGTTTCTCCCGCAACTGTTCGTCATTTTTTACCGCTGGAGCCTGTGGCGCGACTCGCGATGAAGAACCAGCTTCGCGTCCTTCGTGCGACACGCAACTGGAGCCAGGCGGACCTCGCCGAGGCGCTGGAAGTGTCGCGCCAGGCCGTGAACGCGATCGAAACCGGCAAGCACGATCCCTCGCTGCCGCTGGCCTTCCGGATCTCGCGGCTGTTCGACATGCCGATCCAGGACATCTTCGACGATTCCGCCGAATAGCGGCCGGGCCGCATTTGCATTCAGTATCCGCAAAGACTCTGTGATAGAGAACGCCAAGCATGACCTTTCGCCGCATTCTTTTCGCTTTCGCCGCCAGCGCCGCTGCATTGCTGGCGCCATCGGCTTTCGCCGAACAGGCCCCCGTACCTGCGCCCGTTGCAGTGCCCACCGACGCTCGCCCGGCGCTGTGGAAAGTGGCCGACCACGACACCACGATCTATCTGTTCGGCACGATCCACGTGCTGCCTCAGGGGATCGACTGGTACAAGGGCCCGATCCGGCAGGCCTTCGAGCATTCGGACCTCTTGATGACCGAGCTGCCCGACCTTTCGACCGGCGAGGTTGCCGCAGCCATGCTCAAGCAAGGCATGCTGCCCAAGGGCCAGACCTTGCGCGGGCTGATGAACGACGAACAGCGCGGGCGCTATGACGCGGCGCTAACCAAGATCGGTGTGCAGCCCGCGATGTTCGACCACAACCGGCCCTGGGTGGTGGCTTTGCTGCTGCCGCTGGTGCGGGTTCAGCAACTGGGGTTCGATCCGCAGCACGGGGTCGAATCGCAGCTCGACAAGCGCGCCAAAGAACTGAAACGCCCGCGCCAGGGCCTGGAAACCATCGACCAGCAATTCGCGATCTTTGCCGGACTGTCTGAGGCCGGTCAGATGGAATATCTGATGGCGGTGGTCGATGCCCTGCCCGAAATCGACGGGCAAATAAACACCATGGTCGGCCATTGGGCCAAGGGCGATGCGGCCGCACTGGCCAAGTTCCTGCAAGCCGATGGCGACAAGGTGCTGGGCGAAGCCCTGATCCATAACCGCAACCGGATCTGGGCAGGCTGGATCGCCGAGCGGATGAAGCAGCCCGGAACGGTCTTCATCGCGGTTGGCACCGGCCACCTGGGCGGCAAGGACAGCGTGCAGGATGTGCTGGCCAAGGGCGGCTACAAGGCGGCCCGTGTTCAGTAAGGGCCTGACCCGACTGCTATTGGCCCTGCTGGGCGCACTGGCGCTCAGTTCTTGCGCCAGGCCTGCCGAAGTCCGCCCCGCACTGTGGCTGGTCGAAGGCCCCGGCGGGCAGAAAGCCTGGCTGTTCGGGACGATCCACGCCCTTGCCGAACCGGTTGACTGGCGCTCGGCCACGGTCGCCCAGGCGCTGGCCCAGTCCGACCGGCTGGTGCTGGAAGTGGCCGCGATCGAGAACGATCAGGCCACCGCCAGCGCCTTTGCCAATCTGGCCTCATCCCCTGGCCTTCCGCCAGTCGAACAACGCCTCCCGCCCGATCTGCGTGACGAATTGGCCGGCGCGCTCAAGGCGGGCGGGATCAAGCCGGGCTCGCTCGATGGTTATGAAAGCTGGGCCGTGGCCCTGATGCTCCAGCAAGCGGCATCGCGGGCCAGCAAGAGCAACAGCGGCAACGGCATCGACCGCGCACTGGCCAGCTCGTGGCGCGGGCCGATCGACGAATTCGAAGGCGCCGCCGCACAGCTGGGAGTCTTTGACCGGCTGCCCGAAAACGCCCAGCGCGCGCTGCTGGTCGCCTCGCTCGAAGGGCAGGCAGATCACGCCGCCGAAAGCCGCCTGGCCAGGGCCTGGGCCGAAGCCGACCTGGCCCTGATCGAGCGCGAGACCGACGGCCAGCTGGCCCGCGAACCGGTGCTGCGCGAAGCCCTGCTGGTCGGCCGCAACCGCGCCTGGACCGAGCGGCTCACCACCATGCTCAAGGCGGGCGGACGCCCCTTCGTCGCGGTCGGCACGGCGCATCTGGTCGGCAAGGACGGGCTTCCGGCGATGCTGGAAGCGCGCGGCTACAAGGTCACGCGCCTACAGTAGCCTTGCATTTACCCCGCATTGCCGCTAACGGCCCGCGCTTCCGTGTCATGGTCATCCCTGGAGGCGTGGCGCGCGAATGACTGAAATCCTCGTTTTTGAAAGGCAAGTACTATGAGCGATACGCTGCACCTGCCGGCCGAGACGCGCGATCGGGCAGGCAAGGGAGCCTCCCGTGCACTGCGTCGTGAAGGCCGTGTCCCCGCCGTTGTCTATGGTGGCAAGGAAGAACCCCTCGCGATCCACGTCGAGGAAAAGCTGCTTCGCAAGCAGCTGGGCACCGGCCACTTCTTCAACTCGGTCGTCGATGTCGAAGTCGGCGGCACGACCGTGCGTACGCTCCCCAAGGACGTTGCCTTCCACCCCGTCAGCGATCGCCCGCTCCACGTGGACTTCCTGCGGCTGTCGGCCAATTCGACCGTTCACGTCGAAGTGCCGGTGAAGTTCATCAACGAAGCAGCCTCGCCGGGTCTCAAGCGCGGCGGCGTGCTCAACGTGGTCCGTCACGAACTGGAACTGGTCTGCGAAGCCGACAAGATCCCTGAAGACATCGAAATCGATGTCACCGGGTTCGACGTGGGCGATTCGGTCCACATCAGCCATGTGACCCTGCCGGCCGGTTCGAAGAGCGCGATCACCGACCGCGACTTCACCATCGCCACCATCGTTGCCCCTTCGGGCCTGCGCAGCGAAGAAGGCGACAACGCCAAGACCGAAGCCGCAGCGTAAGCGACATTCGGTTGACCGGGGTGGTTCTGCTGCCCCATCACAGGCCGGGCCGCAGCGATGCGGCCCGGCTTTGTCGTGGAGAATTGCGTGCAACTCTGGGTAGGCCTGGGAAATCCGGGGCCGCAATACACCTTTCACCGGCACAATGTCGGCTTCATGGCGCTCGACACGATTGCCGAAGTGCATGATTTCGGCCCGGTCCAGAAGAAGTTCCAGGGCTGGCTGCAGGAAGGCCGGATCGGCGGGCAAAGGGTGCTGCTGCTCAAGCCCGCGACGTTCATGAACGAAAGCGGCCGCGCGGTGGGCGAGGCGCTGCGGTTCTACAAGCTCGATACCGATGCCCTCACCGTCTTCCATGACGAGCTTGATCTTGCCCCCTTCAAGGTCAAGGTCCGCACTGGCGGCGGCCTCGCGGGCCACAACGGCCTGCGCTCGATCGACCAGCACCTCGGCCCCGATTTTCGCCGGGTGCGGATCGGGATCGGCCATCCCGGGCACAAGGACCGGGTCACCGGACACGTGCTGGGCAACTATGCCAAGGCTGAAATGGAAGATCTGGCCGAGATGCTGGGCGCTATCGCGGCCGAGGCCGACTGGCTTGCGAAGGCCGACGACGCCCGCTTCATGAGCAATATTGCTCTGCGCCAACAACCTGACGGTTAACCACTTTTTTTGTCGGACTTTTTGACAAAACTTCTCGCCGAAATCCGGCGTTAACCACTGTGCAGTCCGCAATTGCTCGATTGGCACGGGGTTTGCGTGGTTACTCGTTAATCTTGATCCGATTTCGACCAACAGGGGATTTTCGATGCTGTCATTCCGCAAGTTTGCGCCCGCCTTGGCCCTTGCCGCGACTTTCGTTGCTTCGCCTGCGCTGGCCGATGCGATTGTTTTCGACACCAGTGACGCCGGCACCAACTACACGCTCAACTATGATGGCAACGTCTCCGGTTCGACCGTCGGTGGCCTGAGCGGAAGCACCGTCTTCACCCTGACCGGGATTTCGGGCAACACTTACAACTTCAACTATTCGGTGACCAACACCAGCACATCGCCGCTGACCAGTTCGCGGATTTCGAGCTTCGCATTCAACGTCGATCCGTCGATCACTTCGGCAACCAGCACCGGGGCCTTTGCCTTCACCACGCTGAACTCGAACTACCCCAACGGCGTTGGCCTCGTCGATGTCTGCTTCAAGGACGCAGCGACCGGATCGTGCGCAGGCGGCGGCGGTGGCGGCCTGACGATGGGCCAGACCGGGACCGGCACTTTCTCGCTGAGCTTCGCGCAGCCGGTCACTTCGGCTACGCTGAGCGATTTCTTCCTGCGCTATCAGTCGATCAGCGGCGCGGGCTTCAATGGTGCTTCAGGCACCGGTTCCGGTACCGTCAGCAGCACCAGCACGTCGAGCGGCGGCACACCGGTTCCCGAACCTGGCATGCTGGGCCTGATGGCTGCAACCCTGATGCTTGGCGCAGCGGCTCACCGCCGCCGTCGGCGCCAGGTGCTTCGCGCAGCCTGAACCCAGCTCCCTTATTGCCGGATCTGATTATCCGGGCGTACGTTCTGCTTCGGCAAGGTGCGCCCGGATTGTCATGTTCTGGGGAGCGGCCTGAGCTGCCTGACGCAACAAGCGCTTGGCCTGCGCCGGATCGCGGCCCGACTTGAACCAGGCCCAGCCCGCCGTATCGAGCACCGAGGGGTTGTTTGGTGCAACCTTCAAGGCTTTGGCCGCTATGGCGATTGCCTGGTCATGATTGCCAAGCATCGTGTAGGCGTAGGCCAAATTGTTGAGCACGACCGGGTTCTTGCCATCGCTGACCGCGAGCAGCCGTTCATAGGACTTGACCGCCCCGGCCCAGTTGCCGGCCCGCATCGCGGCATCGCCGTCGGCCAGGTCGCGCCCAAGCGACTGCGGAGCCGGACGCTTCGATCGCGCCTCATACACCGCAGCATCGGGATTTCCGGCGGCCTTGGCAGCCTGCGCCATCAGCGCCAGTTCGCCCTGGCCCGCGCTGGGCTGGTCGGCCAGCGGGCGCAGGATTTCCATTGCCCTGGCCGCATCGCCGCCTGCCAACTTTGCTTCAGCAAGCAATATCACGGCGCCGCGGTTGCCGGGCTGGGCCCGGACGATCGGTTCAAGCTGAGCCGCAGCCAGCTGCGGCTGCTTTAGCCGAAGCAGTGCTTCGCCATAGATCTGGCGCAGCGGGTCGAGCGGCTCAAGCTTGCTCTCGATCGGCTGAATCAGGCTGCGGACCTTGTCCCAATCCTTGCGCGCCAAGGCCAGCTTGGCCTGGAGGAACTGGACAGCCTTGTTGTCCGGTGCCGCTACGACCGCCTGGCCCAGCACCGCTTCCATCTCATCAAGTCGCCCCAATTCGCCAAGCACGGCCGCCTTGCCGGTCAGTGCCGCAAGGCTGGCGGGATAGCTTTTCGCAGCCTTCGAATAGAGTTCGAGCGAACGTTGCAGATCACCATGCCGCAAGGCCAGTTCAGCACCGATAAGGAGCGTATCGATAGCGCCAGGATCGGCTGCGGCAGCCCGTTTGGCCAGCTCGTCCGCGCCGGCGATATCGCCCGACATCAAACGGAAGCGCGCATAGTCGGCAAAGGATCGGGCATTGCCGCCATCCTGCACGGCTTTTTCGAAATGGTCTTGAGCGGAAGGAAGATTGCCTTTCTGCAAGGCTGCAACGGCGCGGAGGCGCTCTGCCTCGCTGCCCGTCGCGGCCCCGAGCAGTTCGAGTGCCTTGTCAGGGTTCTTGCGCAGCAACGCAGCTTCAGCGGCCAGCTGGGCAAGCTCGCCCGTTGGTGCCTTGCCCGCAGAGAACTGCTCCAGAGCCGCACCGGCACCCTCGCCGTCACCCAGCGCCAGCAGCGTGCGGGCCTGTAGCAACAACATCGCTGGGTCGCTCGGTTTGGCCTTCAAGGCATTCGCCAGATTGATCCGTGCTGCGTTGTAATCGTGCTCGGCAAATTCCTGTTGCGCCTTGGCAAACGCCTCTTCAGGGGTTTCGGCGCAAGCCGACAAGGCCAGCAAGGCTGGCAGGAGCGGG
>JAGXTB010000139.1 GCA_018334165.1 Sphingomonadales bacterium
TTCGCTGCGCGACATGCGCTTCGCGGAGACATCGGGCGTTGGAGCGATGACGAGATTGCCTGTCATTGGGCGCGATGTACCGGCCACTTGTGGGCGCGTTGAAACCGGCCAGATGAGAAGGGATTCGTCGTTCAGGCTTGAGCAACTTTTTGCTCAAGGAGTCTGTGATGGCGAATCAGCTCAGTATGGCCGAAGTTCATTCGATTGAGACACTCCGCAAAACCGGTACATCCCGCCGTGAGATCGCTCGGTTGTTGGGTCTGCATCGTGAGACGGTGGGGAAGCACGTCGCGGCGCTGGAGCGGCGTGTGGAGTTGGCCGGTCAAAACCGGCCGAACGCGCCCACCGGGTTAGAGAATGCGGCGGGGTTGGCGGGTGTGGACTGTCCGCAGCCGGTTCCGGTTCTCTCGCCGAGCCGTCCACCGGGGCCGTTGTCGGCGTGCGAGCCGTTTCGCGAGGTGATTGTCTCGCTGTTGCGGCAAGGGTTGTCGGCGACTCGGGTGTATCAGGACTTGGTGCGTGAGCACGGGTTCACGGCGAATTATCCGAGCGTGCGGCGGTTCGTGGCGAAGTTGTGCGAGAGCACCGAACTGCCGGTGCGTCGGTTGGAGGTGGAGCCGGGTGCGGAGGCACAAGTCGACTTCGGTGTCGGCGCGCCGATCCAAGAGGCTGACGGAAAGGTTCGTAAGCCGTGGGTGTTCCGGATCGTGTTGAGTTCTTCGCGGAAGGGCTACAGCGAAGCGGTTCTGCACCAGTCGACGGAGTCGTTCGTGGGCGCGTTGGAGAATGCGTTCCGATACTTCGGAGGCGTTCCCCAGACGATCGTGATCGACAATCTGAAAGCGGCGGTGTCGAAGGCGGACTGGTACGACCCGGAGCTGCATCCGAAGTTGCAGTCGTTCGCGGTGCATTACGGCACGGTGATTTTGCCAGCGAAGCCGTATCGCCCGGACCACAAGGGGAAGGTGGAGGCGGGCGTCAAATATGTGAAGAACAACGGACTGAAGGGGAAGAGTTTCGTCAGTCTGGAGCAAGAGAACGCGCACTTGCTGGATTGGGAGCAGACGGTCGCGGACACGCGGATTCATGGGACGACGAAGCAGCAAGTCGGGAAGTTGTTCGAGGAACTCGAACGACCGGCGTTGTTGCCGTTGCCAGTCGATCGTTTCCCGTGCTTCCACGAGTCGCATCGCGCGGTGCATCGTGACGGTCATGTCGAAGTGGACAAGGCGTATTACTCGGTGCCGCCGGAGTATGTGGGCCGTCGCTTGTGGGTGCGTTGGGACAGCCGGTTGGTGCGGGTCTTCAACGACCGCTGGGAGCAACTCGCGGTGCATGCGAAAGCGGAACCGGGCCGGTTCCGCACGGACAACCAGCACATCCCGAAGGAAAAAGTGTCGGCGGTCGAACGTGGCACGGACGCCTTGTTGCGTCAGACGGTGACGATCGGCCCGCACGCCGAGCAGTGGGCTGCGGCGATGGTGCAGGCGCGCGGCATCGAAGGCGTGCGTGTCTTGGTCGGTCTAAAAGCGTTGACCGGCAACTACGACTCGGCGGCGATTGATCGGGCTTGTGAGAAAGCTCTGGCCTACGGCGCATACCGACTGCGTGTGATCCGCGAACTGCTGAAACGGGACGCCGCGTCTTCGCCGACGCAGCGGCAGTTCGAGTTCATCGAGACTCATCCCGTGATTCGACCGTTGAGCGATTACTCGCTCGCCTCTTTAACCCAGTTCCGAAAGGACCGAAATCATGAACGTGAACCTGAGTGATGCCTTGAAGAAACTCTCTTTGAGCGGCTTGGCGAAATGCCTCGACGTGCGTCTGCAAGAAGCGACGTCGAACCGGCTGACGCACGCGGAGTTCCTGGAGTTGGTGTTGCAAGACGAACTGGCGGTGCGTCACGACCGTCAGATCGAACGCCGCACGCGAGCCGCCTGCTTCCGCGATCAGAAGACGCTGCAAGACTTCGATTGGGACTTCAATCGGAACATTCGCCGCAAGCTGTTCTTCGACCTGGCGGCGGGTGAGTTCGTGCGTCACCGCCGCGATGCGATCCTGGTCGGCCCGCCCGGTGTCGGCAAAAGTCATCTCTGCCAGGCGATCGGATTGGCACTGATCAAAGCGGGCTACGACGTGTTCTATCGCAGCATCTTCGACGCGGTGCGTGACCTGTTGCACGACGAAGCCTTCGAGGGCCACGACAAGGTCATGGCCAAGTATCTCAAGCCGGACCTGTTGATCCTGGACGACATGGGCATGAAGAGCCTGCCCAAACGGAGCGGCGAGTTCCTGTTCGAGATCATCATGCGCCGCCACGAAGTGAAGAGCACCCTGATGACCAGCAACCGCCCGCTGGAAGACTGGGGCAAGCTCATCAGCGACGTACCGACGGCCACCGCCATCCTCGACCGCTTCCTGCAAGCCGCCGAGATCCTGGAACTCACCGGCAAAAGCTATCGCCTCCGCGGCACTCCGACTTCCCCAAAGAGCACGCCACGCCCAGAACCATCCACAGAATCGTAACTCGGTCTGTCTCCCGCTCACGTTGGCAGCGAGGAACCGATCTGGGACGTGATCCCGTTGAGTGAGTGGTTGACTCATTCCGCAGAAGCGGTTTTGAAAGGCATGGCAGGACAAAAGCAGTCGCGGAGTTGTCGTGTGACAGCTCGGTGGTCGATCGACAAAAAAGCCCGGCCAGTCCTGCGACCACCGGGCCCGACGGAGTTCTGCTCCCGTCCTGACTTGGTTATCCCTCAACCGGTTGCTCCGCAGCAGAGCCGGCCTCCGTTTCACCAAGCACCAGGACTCTACCCTCGGAAAGTCTGGCGGTTGTTCGATTCCTTCAAAACCGGCCAAACGCGCCCACCGGCTCACGCAGCCCTTGCGACCTCAACACAACCAGCAAAAAATGACTCTCACTCGTCCCGAAACCGACATGACTCCATCAATTGTTCACTGCCGGTTTTGACGCGCCCATCAGTGGCCGGGTTCAACGCGCCCAATGACA
>JAGXTB010000140.1 GCA_018334165.1 Sphingomonadales bacterium
AATACCTTATGCGACTCGCCCCCACCGTCAGCGCTGCGCGCTGCCACCTCCCCCAAAGGGGGAGGATTGAAGCATGACTCTCCCCAAACTCCATGTCGCGGTCCTGATGGGCGGCTGGTCGAACGAGCGGCCGGTCTCGCTGATGAGCGGGGAGGGCGTTGCCAAGGCGCTGGAAGAGCGCGGGCACAAGGTCACGCGGGTCGATATGAACCGCAATGTCGCGCAGAAGCTGGCCGAAGTGGCGCCCGACGTGGTGTTCAATGCGCTCCACGGCACCCCCGGCGAGGACGGCACCGTGCAGGGCATGATGGACCTGATGGGGCTGACCTATACCCATTCGGGCATGGTCACTTCGGTGATCGCGATCGACAAGGAACTGACCAAGCAGGCGCTGGTGCCGCACGGCGTGCCGATGCCCGGTGGGCGGATCGTGCCGGTGGAAGAGATCTACCAGAAGGACCCGCTCGAGCGGCCCTATGTGCTCAAGCCCGTCAACGAAGGCTCTTCGGTGGGCGTGGCGATTGTTACGGCCGAGGGCAATTACGGCAACCCGATCAGCCGCGATGCCAAGGGGCCGTGGCAGGAATTCGATAGCCTGCTGGCCGAACCCTATATCCGCGGGCGCGAGCTGACGACCGCAGTGCTGGGCGACAAGGCGCTGATGGTCACCGAACTAAGGCCCAAGAGCGGCTTCTACGATTTCGACGCCAAGTACACCGAGGGCATGACCGAGCATATCTGCCCGGCCGAGATCCCCGATGAAATCACCCAGGCCTGCCTTGAACTGGCGCTGCGCTGCCACCGCCTGCTGGGCTGCAGCGGATGCAGCCGCACCGATTTCCGCTGGGATGACAGCCAGGGGCTCGCCGGGCTGTTCGTCCTCGAAACCAATACCCAGCCGGGGATGACCCCGCTCAGCCTGGTGCCCGAACAGGCCCGGCACCTGGGGATCGAATACGGCGAACTGGTCGAGATCATCATCGCCGATGCGCTGAGCCGCAAGGGGAAGGCCAAGTGAGCGGGCAGAAGATCAAGCGCGGCGGCAAGTCGGTCCGCAAGGCGGCGGCGGCGCAGAACAAATCGCGCCAGGTCCGCGCCGCCAAGGCCCGGACCGGGTCGGTCGTCGATACGGTCATGGCGATCCAGCCGTTCAATGAGAGCCAGCTGCACCGGATCTTCCTCGCGGTGATCCTGGGCGCCACCGCAGTGCTGATCTGGATGGTGGCGAGCTTTGCGGGCCTTCCCGCCATGGCGCGCGAGCAGCTGGCCCACCTCTCGCACCAGGCCGGGTTCGAACTGCGCAATGTCGAAGTGCGCGGCACCAACCACCTTAACGAGCTCAAGGTCTATCAGATCGCGCTGGCCGACCGCGACCGGGCGATGCCCTTTGTCGATCTGGAAGCCACGCGCGACCGGCTGATGCAGCTGTCGTGGGTGGAAGATGCACGGGTTTCGCGCCAACTGCCCGATACCTTGGTGATCGACATTGTCGAACGCAAGCCGGTCGCGGTCTTGGCCAAGGCCGACAAGCTGGTGCTGATCGACCCGACCGGGCGCGAGCTGGAGCGGATTTCGCCAGAGCGCGCCAAAGGCAAGCTGGTGCTGTCCGGCCCCGGCGCGGGCCAGCAGATCGGCGCGCTGACCGCGCTGCTCGATGCGGCCCCTGCACTGAAGCCGCGGATCAAGGCTGCCGAATGGATCGGCAACCGCCGCTGGAACCTGACTTTCAAGACCGGCCAGATGCTCGCCCTGCCCGAAGGCGACCAGGCATCGGCCAAGGCGCTGACCACTTTCGCGCAGCTTGACGGGCGCAACCGCCTGCTCGGCGGCAAGGCAGTGGCATTCGACATGCGCGCGGGCGACCGGATCTATTTCCGCATGCCCAGCCGCACCGATGCGGTTGAACAGGCCAGCGCCGCGCCGCGCCCTGAGGCGAGTGCCAGCCCGGCACCGGCGGCCAAGCCTGCGAAGAAGGAGAACGACTGATGGCTCCGCCCCGCATCGCCAAGGTCTATGGCGCGGTCAACATCGGTTCGTTCCGCATTTCGGCGATGATCGCGGGCCTGTCCGAAACCGGCGAGATGGTGGTGCTGGGGTCCAGCCACCGCGCCGCGCAGGGGATCAAGCGCGGCTATGTCACCGATATGGCCGCAGCGACCTATGCGGTGCGCGATGCGATCGAACGCGCGGAGAAGATGGCCAACACCTCGATCCAGTCGGTCTGGATCGGCTGTTCGGGCGCAGGGCTGGCCAGCCAGGTCGCCCAGGTCGAAGTCGATATCGGGGGCCGCCGGATCGAGGCGGACGATGTCGATGCGCTGCTGGTTTCGGCCCGCGATGTGGTCCAGCCCGACGGGCGGATGGTTCTCCATGCCCAGCCCGCGCATTACACGCTCGACGGGGCCGATGGCGTCGCCGATCCCAAGGGGCTGCATGCCGAGCGGCTGGGGGTCGATATCCACGTGATGCTGGCCGATGGCGCGCCGATCCGGAATATCACCGAGGCAGTCCAGAACGCGCACCTCGATGTCGAGGCCGTGGTCGGATCGCCAATCGCTTCGGGCCATGCCTGCCTTTCCGCCGAAGAGCGCGAGCTGGGCGTGGCCTTGGTCGAATTCGGCGGCGAGGTGACCAATGTCTCGGTCTATGCCGCGGGCATGCTGCTGGGGCTGGTGACGATTCCGCTGGGTTCAGGCGACGTCACCGATGCGATTGCCAGCGCCTTCGGGATCCGCCGGTTCCAGGCCGAACGGCTCAAATGCGTCCACGGATCGGCGATTGCCAGCCCGTCTGACCACCGCGAGATGATCCCGGTTCAGGCCCCCGGCGAGGAAGCCGGCACCCCGGCCGCGCGCCACGCCGACGACAAGAACCGCGTGCCGCGCGCCGAGCTGGTCTCGGTGATCACCACGCAGCTGGGCGTATGGGTCGAGGAAGTCTCGCGCGCGCTCAAGGGCCTGGGCTTTACCGGGCAGCGCGGCCAATTGGTGGTGCTGACCGGCGGCGGAGCGGAGCTGGCGGGCCTGGCTGACTATGCGCAGGCTGCTTTGGGCAAGCCGGTGCGGGTGGGCCGCCCGCAGCATGTCAAAGGCCTGGCCGAAGCCCATGCCACCCCCGGATTTTCGACGCTGGCGGGCCTCGTGCTCTATGCCGCGGCCGATCCGATCGACATTCGCACGGTCGGCCCGGCGTTCCAGCGGACGCACCGCTATTCAGGTTTGGGCATGGTCAACCGGCTTTATCAGGCCGTGAGAGAGTATTTTTAAGGACTAGCGGCTGTGGACAAAGGGTTTCGCGGCTTTGCGTCGCTGAATCGAAGAGTGCAAGAGTTCCTGTTAACTGTAGGAAGTGTATCCGCCGTGCGGACTGGAGAACGTCAATGAGCATCAATATCGGAGCCCCCGCTGTTGAGGAGCTGCGTCCCCGGATCACCGTGATCGGGGTCGGCGGGGCTGGCGGCAACGCCATTGCCAACATGATCGCGGCCGGGATCGAGGGGGTCGACTTCGTCGTCGCCAATACCGACGCCCAGGCGCTCAACAATTCGGTGGCCGAACACCGCATCCAGCTGGGCAGCGATATCACCCAGGGCCTGGGCGCCGGTGCCCGCCCCGAAGTGGGGCGCGCCGCCGCTGAAGAAAGCATGGGCGAGATCGACCGCGCGCTCGATGGCGTGCACATGTGCTTCATCGCCGCTGGCATGGGCGGCGGCACCGGCACCGGTGCGGCCCCGGTCGTGGCCAAGGCGGCGCGCGAAAAGGGCGTGCTGACGGTCGGCGTGGTGACCAAGCCGTTCCTGTTCGAAGGCACCCGCCGGATGCGCGCGGCCGAAGCCGGCATCGAAGAGCTGCAAAAGCACGTCGATACCCTGATCGTGATCCCCAATCAGAACCTGTTCCTGGTCGCCAAGGCGGAAACCACCTTCAAGGAAGCCTTCATGATGGCCGACGAGGTGCTCCAGCAAGGGGTGCGCTCGATCACCGATCTGATGGTCATGCCCGGCCTGATCAACCTCGATTTCGCCGACGTCCGCTCGGTCATGGCCGAGATGGGCAAGGCGATGATGGGCACCGGCGAAGGCCAGGGCGAAAACCGCGCGCTCGAAGCTGCCGAAAAGGCGATTGCCAACCCGCTGCTTGATGGCGTGTCGATGCAGGGTGCCAAGGGCGTGATCATCTCGATCATCGGCGGCGAAGACATGAAGCTGCTCGAAGTCGACGAAGCCGCGAACCATATCCGCGAACTGGTCGATCCCAATGCCAACATCATCTGGGGCAGCGCCTTCAATCCCGAGCTTGACGGCAAGATCCGCGTCTCGGTGGTCGCCACCGGGATCGAACAGACCGCCTCGATGGCCGAAGAGGCTGCGCGCCCGTTCAACATGGGCGGTTCGCGCGGGCCTGCACGTCCGGCGATGAGTGCCCCGGTCGCGGCCGAACCGCTGTTCGAACGCGCTGCCGAGCCCGAGCCGCAGCCTGAGCCTGAGCCGGAAGCCCAGAGCGAGCCAGAAGCCGCCAAGATCGAACTCGAAGCGCCAACTCCGGCCGCTGAGGCCCAGGACGACGATTGGGACTTGCCCCAGCTGGCAGATGGGGATGAGGATGAGGATGCGGGCGAACCGCTCGAACTCGAACTCGAAGCCGGTGGTGACGAGGCCGAAGGATCCGGCGGCGGTGATGAATTGCTGCTCGATGCCTCGCGCCTGGCCGAAGAAGATGCGCCGGTCGGTGGCGGACGCCGCCGCGGGCTGGTTTCCAGCGACGACGATACGGTTGGCGAAGGCCACGGCGAGCTGCCTTCGGGCGGTGGGGGCAGCAGCTCTGGCGACGCTTCGGTCGAACCGGCCAAGAAGCAGCCGCGGGTCGGCGGCGGTGCCACCCTGTTTGAACGGATGGCCAACCTCTCGCGCGGCGGGGCTTCGAAAGACGATGACGACGAGGACGAGGATGACGGCGGCCCGTCGATCTCGATCCCGCGTTTCCTGGGGCGACAGAACAACCAGTAATCGTCTGCAAGGCCCTGGGTGTTTTGCGTAGAATAGCCCCTCCCCAGCGGGGAGGGGTTGGGGTGGGGGCTCAACGCCAGCGTAGAACCCCCATCCCAACCCTTCCCCAACGGGGAAGGGCTTTCCCGCTCTTGTTCAAATGCCGCCGGGTTTAAGAGCTGGTTCAGCTTGGCGGTGTCACTCCCTGGTGGAGTGATACTTGCTTCCCAGCGTCAGAAGGTCCACTTCGCCGCCCATGCCGAATCCGCGCTTCCGACTGCCGCTTAGCCGGACCCTGCTTGTCGGGGCGGGCCTGGCCTGTGCCGTGGTTGCCGGTCCGGCACTGGCCCAGTCCGCGCCGCAGATCAGCCAGCCCGTGGTCCAGGCCGTCCCCACCAAGTCGCCGGGGATGAAGCTCAACGATGCGCTGAACAAGCTCGCGCGTGACCCGCAGGATATTGAGGCCTTGATCGCGGCAGGGCGGGCCTCGCTCGATCTGGGCGATGTCCAGGCGGCGATCGGCTTTTTCCAGCGCGCCGATACGCTGTGGCCGGGCTCTGTGCGGGTCCGTTCGGGGCTGGCCGGGGCCTACGTCCTGGCCAACGATCCGGTCACCGCGATCGAGATGTTCAACGATGCCGACAAGCTGGGGCCGATCGATGCAGGCGGCCTGGCGGACCGCGCGCTGGCCTATGACCTGGCCGGCGATCCGCGCACCGCGCAGCTCTATTACCGGCGCTCGCTGGCGCTGGAAGAGCGTGACGAGACCGTGCGCCGCTATGGCCTGAGCCTGGCGATCAGCGGCGATAAGCGCGGGATGGAAGATATGCTTGGCCCGCTGATCCAGCGTCAGGACAAAAGCGCCTGGCGCACGCGTGCCTTTGCGCTGGCGATCCTGGGCAATGCCGCCGAGGCGCAGAGTATCGCCCAGCAGACCATGCCCGCGCAAATGGCAAGCGCGATGAATGGCTATCTGGGTTTCATGCCCCGGTTGACCCGCGCCCAGCAGGCCGCCGCGGCCAACCTGGGCTTCTTCCCGCGCGCTTCCGAAATCGGCCGCGACGATCCGCGTCTGGCGCGCTACGCGGGACCGGCCACGACGCTGGCCAGCGCCGCACCGGTCGCCACGCCGGTCAGTCAGGCCGCCAAGGGCAAGGCCCAGGACAAGGGCAAATCCAAGGACAAGGACAAATCCAAGGACAAGGACAAGGTCAAGGATACGCCAAAGCCCAAACCGGTGCAGGTCGCTGTCGCTCCGCCAATTCCCGAGGTTGGCCGCGAAGTGAACGGCAAGCCGGTGCAGCTGGCCAAGGCTGAGCCGCCGCCGGTGCCCAAGCCGACGCCCCTGCCGCCGCCGCCACCGCCACCACCGCCGCCGCCGCCCGCTCCGGTTCCGGTGCCAGCCCCAGCACCGGCCCAGCCCGTTGGCCCCGGCTTTGGCTCGATCGAACCGGGCCCCGCGCCGTTCGACTTGCGCCGAACCGGCAGCGCCGCGAAACTGCCCGAGCCGCCCAAGGGGGAGAGCCTGGACGAGGCCTTCGCCGGTTTCACCGCCCCCAGCCGCGAGATCGAGCCCAAGGCCGGCGCAGTCGATATCCGCAAGGTCAGACCGGCCGCGCCGCCGCCGCCGCCTGCGGTAGCGGCCAAGGACCCCTGCGCCAAAGAGGTGCCCGCCAAGGGTGCCAAGTTGACCAAGGGCAAAGCGGCTCTGGCCAAGGACGCCAAATGTGTCGATCCCAAGGAAACCAAAGCCAAGGAAGGCAAGGCGCAGCCCAGCCGAATCTGGGTCCAGGTGGCCACGGGCCGTGACAAATCGGCGCTCGGTTTCGACTGGCGCAAGCTGGCGCGCGACAATTCAGAGCTGTTCAAGGGGCTGAAACCCGGCATCACCGCCTGGGGCCAGTCCAACCGCCTGCTGGCCGGGCCTTTTGCCACCCAGAAAGAGGCCGCCGCGTTCCTTGCCAAGCTCAAGAAAGCGGGGATTTCCGGGGCTTTTGTATGGTCGAGCCCGGCCGGGCAAGTGGTCGATGCGCTGGGCGGCGGCAAGTAGCCCTGCCGATCCTTTTCCACACCCTGTAAACAGGCTTGTGCAGTTATGCGCAGGCCAGCGTCATGGCGTCATTGCCCGCGCACCCCTGTCCGAAGCATTGAGCCTGACATGATCGAGGGCAATCGCGACTTAGAAGGCCAGGAAGACGACGCGGCACCCGTCGATATGCTGGCGTCGCTGTTCGAGGCACGCGGCTGGCCCTGCGAATTCGTCGGCGAGGACGAGATCTCGGGCGAGATCAAGGGCTCCTGGGCGAGCTACACCCTGCGCGGGGTCTGGCGGCGTGAGGATCACGTGCTGCAATTGCTGTGCCTGCCCGATATCCGCGTCCCCGATGACAAGCGCGCCGCGGTTTACGAGCTGCTGGCCATGGTCAACGAACAGCTGTGGGTCGGCCACTTCGATCTGTGGTCGAACGGCTCGGTCCTGCTGTACCGCCACGGGCTGCTGCTGGGCGACGAGGGTCTGCTCAGCCTGGGCCAGGCGCAAGTCGCGGTCGAAGCCGCGGTCGAGGAATGCGACCGCTTCTACCCCGCGTTCCAGTTCGTGCTGTGGGGCGACAAGAGCCCGGCCGAAGCCTTGGCCAGCTCGATGGTCGATGCTGCGGGCGAGGCCTGACCTTACTTGCCGCTCTGTCCAGTCCCCCTCCCGCTTGCGGGAGGGGTTAGGGGTGGGTAAGTC
>JAGXTB010000141.1 GCA_018334165.1 Sphingomonadales bacterium
GCTGTCATATTCATCATGATGATCAAGACAAAGAAACACGAGATTGTCTGCATCATTATTCGATGAATTTCGATCAACATGAGAAATTTGACCGGATTTAATCTTCGTATCGCGGTTCAAACCAAAGCAAAAGCAACATCGACGGCGGCAATCGATCAATATCTTGGTCAGCACCTTCTCGTTGATTTTTCGACGCGGCATATCAATTTCCGAAAACAAACCTTAGTTTTTCCATAGACATCTGTTGGTAGCTCGATTGCCTTTTAAACCGCAGACGCAGCGGCTCGCGCTCAGATCTGGAATCTGACTGAGAATGCCGGAAGCGTCAAGTTGGGTCGCGCCGCTTAAAGGGGACTCGGAATACCGTGCCCACGCCTCGTGCGTAGCCTCCCCTTCGCAAGTGCGGCAAGTGCTTGACTATTCCCCGTCATGCGGCAGTCATGGCGGGGAAGGGAAGCGGACGCATGAATCACTCGCCGCCGTGCTTTGACGAGATGTTCGCCGAAGATGGCAGCGTGCGTCCGGCCTATGCCGGCTACCGCGAATGGCTGCACGGCCAGGACGCCGCCTCGCTGCGCCGCAAGGGGATCGAGGCGGAGAGCTTCTTCCGCAAAACCGGGATCACCTTCAACGTCTATGGCGACAACGCGGGCGAAGAGCGGCTGATCCCGTTTGACATGGTGCCGCGGATCATCTCGGCGCATGAATGGCGGAGGCTCGTCAAGGGGATCGAGCAGCGGGTGACCGCGCTCAACGCCTTCCTCCACGATATCTATCACCGGCAAGAGATTGTCCGCGCAGGGCGCGTGCCGCAGCGACTGATCGCCGATAACGCGGCTTTCCTGCCGCAGATGCTGGGCATGGCGGTTCCGGGCGGGGTCTATACCCATATCGTCGGGATCGATCTGGTGCGCACCGGGCCGGACGAATTCATGGTGCTGGAAGACAACGCCCGCACCCCTTCGGGCGTGTCCTACATGCTCGAAAACCGCGAAACGATGATGGCGATGTTCCCCGAGCTGTTCACCAAGGTGAAAGTGCGCCCGGTTTCGGACTATCCGCGGCGCCTCGCCAAGAGCCTCGCCGCCTGCGCCCCGGCCTGCGCGGGCGAGCGGCCGGTGGTGGCGGTGCTGACCCCGGGGATCTACAACTCGGCCTATTTCGAACATGCCTTCCTGGCCGACCAGATGGGCGCCGAACTGGTCGAGGGCAGCGACCTGCGCGTGGTTGATGGCCGGGTGGCGATGCGCACCACGCAAGGGTATCAGCCGATCGATGTGCTCTACCGCCGGGTCGATGACGATTACCTCGATCCGCTGAGCTTCAATCCCGCTTCGCAGCTGGGCGTGCCGGGGATCATGGACATCTACCGCGCCGGGGGGATCACCATCGCCAATGCGCCGGGGACCGGGATCGCCGATGACAAGGCGATCTATTCGTTCATGCCCGAGATTGTCGAGTTCTACACCGGCGAACGCCCGATCCTGGCCAACGTGCCGACCTGGCGCTGCGCCGAGAAGGACAGCTTGGCCTATGTGCTGGAGCACCTGGCCGAGCTGGTGGTCAAGGAAGTCCACGGATCGGGCGGCTATGGCATGCTGATCGGGCCGACCAGTTCCAAGAAAGAGATCGCGGACTTTGCGCAAAAGCTGCGCGCCAAGCCGGACAATTACATCGCCCAGCCCACCCTGGCGCTCTCGACCGTGCCGATCTTCGCCAAGTCAGGCCTGACCCCGCGCCATGTCGATCTGCGCCCGTTCGTGCTGGTCTCGCCCAAGGGGATCGACATTACGCCGGGCGGGCTGACCCGGGTGGCGCTCAAGCAGGGCAGTCTGGTGGTCAACTCGTCGCAAGGCGGGGGCACCAAGGACAGCTGGGTGCTGGAGGACTGATGCCCGGAACCTCATCATGTTAGGTCGGACCGCCAATGGGGCTTACTGGATGGCCCGCTACCTCGAGCGTGCGGAAAACACCGCACGGCTGATCGAGGCGGGGTTCCGCATGGCGCTGACCCGCGATGCGTCGATGGCGCAGGAAGAATGGAAATCGGTCATTACCACGCTGGGCCAGGCCAAGGCATATGAGGCCGCCTACGGCCCGGACTATGCCGGTGAGCGGGTGTGGAACTATCTGCTGCGCGACAAGGCCAATCCCGGATCGGTGCTGGCCCAGATCGAGGCCGCGCGGACCAATGCCCGCTCGGTCCGCACCGCGCTGACCCGCGAGGTCTGGGAAGCGATCAACGAGGCGTGGATGGTGCTCAAGGACGCGCTCGCCCGGCCGGTACGCGAGGGTGCGCTGGGCCAGGTGCTCGCCGCGATCCGCCGCCAGGCGACGCAAGTGCGCGGCACTTTCGATGGCACGATGCTGCGCAACGAGAATTACAATTTCACCCGGATCGGGACCTTCGTTGAGCGCGGCGACAGCACCGCGCGGATTCTCGACGTGAAGTATTATGTGCTGCTGCCCTCGCTCGCCTGGGTCGGGTCGAGCCTCGATAATGTCCAGTGGGAGAGCGTGCTGCGTTCGGTCGCGGGGGAACGTGCCTATCGCTGGCTCAACGCCGGATCGATCGACCCCAAGGGGATCGCCGAATTCCTGCTGCTCGACCAGCGGTTCCCGCGCAGCCTGCACTTCTGCGTTGATAAACTGCGCTCCAATCTGTTCGGCCTCGCGCATGAATACGGGCATGAGACCGAGGCGCATGAACTGCTGCGCGCGCTGGGCACTCAGTTCCATCACACCAGCATCGAGCAGGTCTTCGAAAGCGGGCTGCACGAATTCATCCAGGCCTTCATCAAGGCCAACCAGCAGGTCGCCCAGGCGATCGAGCGCGATTATCGGTTCTATGCATGAGGCTGCGGATCGAACATACCACCCGCTACGAATTCTCCGCCCCGGTCGCGCACGGGCTGCAGCGGCTGCGGCTGACGCCCAAGAACACCCAGGGGCAAAAGGTGCTCGACTGGCAGATGCGCTTCAATGGCGCGCGGGCCGAGGTCGAGTATGACGATCACAACCACAACCGCACGGTGCTGGTTTCGGTCGAACCCGGTGCCCGCTCGCTTGAGGTGCATTGCGAGGGGCTGATCGCCACCTCTGACAAGTCCGGGATCATCGGGCTCCATTCGGGGCACATGCCGATGTGGGCTTTCCTGGCCCAGTCGGCGCTGACCCGGCCGGGGCCCAGGGTTCGCGCAATCATGGCCGGGCTGGATGTGCCGCGCGGCGAGACTTTGCCGATGCTGCACCGCCTCTCCGCGCTGATTGTCGAGGCGGTGCGCTATGCCCCCGGCGAAACCCAGGTCCACACCAGCGGCGAGGAAGCCGCGGCGTTGGGGCTGGGGGTGTGCCAGGACCACGCCCACATCTTCATCGGCGCGGCCCGCGCGGCGGGGATTCCGGCGCGATACGTATCGGGCTATCTGATGATGAACGACCGGATCGAGCAGGAAGCCACCCATGCCTGGGCCGAAGCCCATGTCGAAGGGCTGGGCTGGGTCGGGTTCGATGTCTCGAACCGGATCAGCCCGGACGAACGCTATGTCCGCGTCGCCACGGGGCGCGACTACCGCGAAGCCGCGCCGGTCACCGGGATGCGCTACGGAGCTGGGGATAGTGTGCTGGAAGTCCGCCTGGCGGTTGAACAACAGCATGCCGAGCAGTAGCGGTGTGAAACCGCCCCCGAAGCTTCGTCATTGCGAGCGCAGCGAAGCAATCCAGGGCGGTTTGTGCAACACTGGATTGCCGCGGGGCTTTGCCCCTCGCAATGACGAAAGAAGTTGGGGCGAAGAGTGACCTATTGCGTTGGAATGATGCTCGACAAAGGTCTGGTGTTGATGAGCGACACCCGGACCAATTCGGGCGTCGATAACGTCTCGGTGTTCCGCAAGATGCACCACTGGTCGGTGCCGGGCGAGCGGATCGTCGCGATCATGACGGCGGGCAACCTCGCCACCACCCAAGGCGTGATCAGCCAGATCGAAGAGCGCAACAAGGCCCATGCCGACCGGCACAATTCGCTGCTCGAGGCCGAGACCATGTTCCAGGTCGCCGCGACCGTCGGCAAGCTGCTGCGCGAAACGATCGCTTCCAGCACCGCGCGCAACGGCGAGGAAGCGGCCAGCACCTTCACCGCCTCGATGATCGTCGCAGGCCAGATCAAGGGCGGCGAGCCGCGCCTGTTCCTGGTCTATCCCGAAGGCAATTTTATCGAGGCGAGCTTCGACACGCCGTTCTTCCAGATCGGCGAGACCAAGTACGGCCGCCCGATCATCATCCGCGGGCACGACCGCGACATGAGCTTTGAAGACGCGGTCAAGCTGCTGATGGTCAGCTTCGATTCGACGATCAAGGCCAACCTTTCGGTCGGCTTGCCGCTCGACCTGATGGTGATTGAGGCGGGCAAGTTCGAACCCGCCCACCAGCGCCGGGTCAAGGCCGACGATGCCTATTACCAGGCGGTTTCGGCGGGTTGGAGCGAGGCGCTCAAGAACGCCTTCCACGCGCTGCCGGATTACAGCTTTTACACCAAGTGAGCGTCGCTGCCGGATGGCCTGAATAGCCCCTCCCCGGCGGGGAGGGGTTGGGGTGGGGGCTCGACGCAAGCGTGGAACCCCCATCCCAACCCTTCCCCAATGGGGAAGGGCTTTTGTGCGGCGACACGATAGTCAGTCGCTAACGGCAGGCCTTGCGCCCGCCGACCTCAAGATGCAGGTGATTACGGTGCGCCGGGTTATAGTCCGGCCCCAGCACCATGCCGAAACGCTTGCAGGCGCTGGCGTGGATTGCGGTGAAGAAGCGGCGCACTTCCGGGCTCTTGTCGTCCCAATTGCCTTCGACGGTGATCCGGCGTCCGTCAGCCAGGACAAAGCCCGACACGTCGATCGCCTGGGCACGCGCGTGGCCGCTCAGACGCGCGGAACCGGCGATGTTGCGGCAATTATAGGTCCCCATTGTCTCGATCTTGACCACGGGGCTGCCCAGGATCTGCTGCGCCGCACGGTCAACGCCAAAGCGCGCCCATCCGGCGAAGGTATCGGCCAGGGTGCAAGTCATCGGCCCCAGGTTTGACAGCCGCAGCCGCTTGGTATCGCTGCGCAAGCTGGCCAGCTTGACTGCGCCCACCGCCGAACAACCCGCGCCGTAATAGGTATCGGGCAGCGGGGTGAAGCCGGCGGAGCGGCTGCCCAGATCGGCCATGCAGGCCTGCGCTTCGGGACCCACCACGACGGGCGCAGCCGAACGCGCCACCGCCGCCTTGCGCGGGGCCTGCTCCTGCGGGACCAGCGAACAACCGCTCGCCAGCAGGGACGCCATCACGATGAGAAGCCTCGTGCGCATGGAACAAGATTGCTCCCGATATGGTTAACAACGCCTAAGCGTTTCACGAATAGCTATGGGAACGCGATGAACCGTGCGGATCGCGCCTTGACTTGCTGCACTGCATCATCCAACGCGGCGCCGGGCCACGCGGTCCCAACGCCGCGCGTGCTCTCTGTAAGGAGAGACTACATGTCTGTACAAATGCCCCCCGTGGGCGCGCCTTCGCGCACACATACTCAACCGACTCGCAAACCCGCGCGTCCGTTCTTTTCTTCCGGTCCCTGCGCCAAGCCGCCGGGCTATTCCCCTGACAAGCTGGCAACGACAAGCCTTGGCCGCTCGCACCGTGCCAAGATCGGCAAGTCGCGCCTCGCTTATTGCATCGACCTGATGCGCGAAGTGCTGCGCCTGCCCGATACGCACCGGATCGGCATCGTCCCCGGCAGCGACACCGGCGCCTTTGAAATGGCGATGTGGACCATGCTGGGTGCGCGCGGAGTGACTTGCCTCGCTTGGGAAAGCTTCGGTGAGGGCTGGGTCACCGATGCGGTCAAGCAGCTCAAGCTCGAACCCAAGGTCCACCGCGCCGACTATGGCCAGCTGCCCGACCTGTCGAAAGTCGATTTCGCCGACGACGTGCTGTTCACCTGGAACGGCACCACCAGCGGCGTGCGCGTGCCCGATGGGGAATGGATACCGGACGACCGCGAAGGCCTGACCTTCGCCGATGCCACTTCGGCGGTGTTTGCCTACGATATCCCGTGGGGCAAGATCGATGTCGCGACTTTCTCGTGGCAGAAAGTGCTGGGCGGCGAGGGCGGCCACGGCGTGCTGATCCTGGGCCCCCGCGCGGTCGAACGGCTGGAGGAATATACCCCCGCCTGGCCGCTGCCCAAGCTCTTTCGCCTGACTTCGAAGGGCAAGCTCTCCGAAGGCGTGTTCAAGGGTGAGACGATCAACACCCCCTCGATGCTGGCGGTCGAAGATGCGATCTTTGCGCTCGAATGGGCCAAGGGGCTGGGCGGGCTGGAAGGGCTGATGGCCCGGTCGAACGCCAATGCCCACGCACTCGACACAATCGTCGCCGAGCGGGACTGGCTCAGCCATCTCGCGGTCGACAGCGGGATCCGCTCGAAGACTTCGGTCTGCCTTTCGGTTGAAGGCGCGGATGCGGACTTCATCAAGGCGATGACCGGGCAGCTCGAGAAGGAAGGCGCGGCCTTCGATATCGCCGGATACCGCGATGCCCCGCCGGGCCTGCGCATCTGGTGCGGCGCGACGGTTGAGACCGCCGATATCGAAGCGCTCGGGCCGTGGCTCGACTGGGCTTGGGCGGAAGCAAAAAAGTAGGGACAGTCCCTACTTTTGGACCCACGTTGCGAGCCTGCCTTCAATTCACCTACTCAAAAGTAGGGACTGTCCCTATTTTTTGACTCTCCGGAGCAAATCATGACCAAGCCCCGCGTACTCATTTCCGACAAGATGGACCCCAACGCCGCCGTGATCTTTCGCGAGCGCGGCTGCGAGGTCGATGAAATCACTGGCGAAACGCCCGAACAGCTGATCGCCCGGATCGGCGACTATGACGGCCTCGCGATCCGCAGCTCGACCAAGGTCACGCCAGCTGTTCTCGCCGCGGCGAAGAACCTCAAGGTCATCGGCCGCGCCGGGATTGGCGTCGACAACGTCGATATCCCCGCCGCTTCGGCGCAGGGCGTGGTGGTGATGAACACGCCGTTCGGCAACTCGATCACCACTGCCGAACACGCGATCGCGCTGATGTTTGCGCTGGCCCGGCAGATCCCCGAAGCCAACGAACAGACCCAGGCTGGCAAATGGCCCAAGAACGACTTCATGGGGGTTGAACTGACCGCCAAGACGCTGGGCCTGATCGGTGCCGGCAACATCGGCTCGATCGTGGCGAGCCGCGCGCTGGGCCTCAGGATGAAGGTCGTCGCCTTCGATCCGTTCCTCTCGCCCGAACGCGCGGTGGAGCTGGGGATCGAAAAGGTTGAGCTGGACGAGCTGCTGGCCCGCGCCGATTTCATCACGCTGCACACCCCGCTGACCGACCAGACCCGCAATATCCTTTCGGCCGAAAACCTGGCCAAGACCAAAAAGGGCGTGCGGATCATCAACTGCGCGCGCGGCGGCCTGATTGACGAGGCCGCGCTCAAGGCCGCGCTCGACAGCGGCCATGTCGCGGGCGCGGCGCTCGACGTGTTCCAGACCGAACCGGCCAAGGACAGCCCGCTGTTCGGCACCCCGAACTTCATCTGCACCCCGCACCTGGGGGCATCGACCAACGAAGCGCAGGTCAACGTCGCACTGCAGGTGGCCGAGCAGATGGCCGACTTCCTGGTCAATGGCGGCGTGACCAACGCGCTCAACATGCCGAGCCTTTCGGCCGAGGAAGCGCCCAAGCTGAAGCCCTACATGGCGCTCGCCGAACATCTCGGCAGCCTGGTTGGCCAGCTCACCACCGGCTCGATCCCCCGCATCTCGATCCACGTTGAAGGGGCCGCGGCAGAGCTCAACATCAAGCCGATCGTCGCCGCCGTGTTGGCCGGGTTTCTGCGGGTCCAGTCGGCCACGGTCAACATGGTCAACGCCCCGTTCCTGGCCAAGGAACGCGGGATCGAAGTGCGCGAGATCAAGAGCGAGAAGGAAGGCGATTACCACACGCTGGTGCGCGTCTCGGTCAAGACCGACGCGGGCGAACGCTCGGTCGCGGGCACGCTGTTCTCCAACCGCGAGCCGCGGCTGGTCGAACTGTTCGGGATCAAGGTCGAGGCTGAGCTCGAAGGCCACATGATGTATATCGTCAACGAGGACGCCCCCGGCTTCATCGGCCGGATCGGGACCTTGCTGGGCGAAAGCGGGATCAACATCGGTACTTTCAACCTCGGCCGCCGCGAAGCGGGCGGGGAAGCGGTGCTGCTGCTCAGCGTTGACAGCAAGGTCAGCGCCGAACTGCTCGACGCGGCGCGCAAGCTGCCCGGCGTGAAGCGGGCAATGGCGCTGGCGTTTTGATTGGTTCACGCAAAGGACGCAGAGAAGCAGGAAGAGCGCAAAGATGTTGTGAGCGCCGCAGGCACTCCTTTCATATTGCAACGGCGCGTCGTGACGCACCGATGAAATGGAAGGCGGCTTCGCCGCCAACGAAACATCTCTGCGCCTCTTCTTTCTTCTCTGCGATCTCTGCGTGAACCCCCTTTTCTTCTTCGACACCAATCCAAGACCCCGCTAAAGGCCCGCCCATGGACACCGACCGCGACCTGCTCCCTGAAGGCCTTGAAGACCGCTTGCCCGGAAGCGCCGCTGCTGCTGCGCGGGTGACGCGTTCGGTGCTCGATGTGCTCGATGGCCACGGCTACGAGCGCGTCCAGCCACCGATGATCGAGTTCGAGAATTCGCTGGCGAGCCGGATGGCGGGGATCCGCTTGCGCCGGATGTTCCGCTTCGTCGATCCGGCGAGCTTGCGCACGCTGGCGCTGCGCAGCGATATGACCCCGCAGCTGGGCCGGATTGCCTCAACCAGCCTGGCGGGCCGTGCCCGGCCGCTGCGGCTGTGCTATGCCGGGCAGGTCGTGACCATCAAGGGCGACGGGCTCGACCCGGCGCGCGAGCGTTTGCAACTGGGCGCCGAACTGATCGGGCTGGACTCGGTTGCCGCTGCTGCCGAGGCGCTGGCCGCGGCAATCGAAGCCCTTGGTGCGGCAGGGGCCACGGGGCTGTCGGTCGATTTCACCCTGCCGGACCTGGTCGATACGCTGGCGGCGCAGGCGCTGCCGCTGGGCGCTGACCAGATCGAAGCGGTCCGCGCCGAACTCGATGCCAAGAATGCCGGGGCGCTGGTCGATGCCGGCGGCGCGGCCTACCTGCCGCTGCTCGAAGCGATCGGCCCGTTCGAGACCGCGATCGAGCGGCTGGCGGCGTTCGACACCGGCGGCGCGCTCGCCAGCCGGATCGCGGCGCTGCGCCAGATCGCCGCGCGGCTTGCCGGCAAGGTTCGCCTGACGCTCGATCCCAGCGAGCGGCACGGCTTTGAATACCAGACCTGGTTCGGCTTCACGATTTATGCCGAGGGTATTTCCGGCCTGATCGGCCGCGGCGGCAGCTATACCATCAAGTCCAACGGGGCTGGCCGCGCGGACGAACCGGCGATCGGTTTCTCGCTCTACCCGGACGACCTGATCGACAGCCTGGCCGAACAAGAGCCCCCGCGCGACGCACTGTTCTTGCCGCTGGGCCACGATCCGGTCCACGCGACACGCCTGCGCGCGATCGGCTGGCGCACCGTCGCCGCGCTGGGCGATTGCTGCGATGCGGGGGCGCAG
>JAGXTB010000142.1 GCA_018334165.1 Sphingomonadales bacterium
TCGCCGAATCGGTAGATCTGATCGTCCAGGTCAAGCGCCTGCGCGACGGTTCGCGCCGCACCACCGAGATCACCGAAGTGATCGGGATGGAAGGCGACGTGATCGTGACCCAGTCGCTGTTCAAGTTCGAATACCTCGACGAAAGCGACGACGGCAAGATCATCGGCGAGTTCCGCTCGAGCGGCCTGCGCCCCTACACGCTTGAAAAAGCGCGGCAATTCGGGTTCGACCAGGCCTATCTTGAGGCTTGCCTCTAAGTGCTCAACCAGGCCTGTAGCGCCGCGATCAGAATCATTACCGCGGCAAAGCTGGACCAGAACGAGATATCGCGCCAGGGTAGCCACGGTACCGCATCGGGGTTGCTGCGGTGCTTGCGGCGGCGCTCCTGGTACCAGCCGAACACGCTGACCGCGATTGCACCCATGGCAATGCACAAAAAGCGCACCCAGTCTTCGTCGAGCCAAAGGGCCAAGGTCGCTTGCCAGTCCATCGCCGGGCGTTAGAGCTTGCACATGGCTGCTGTCCACCCTGCCCCGCCGATCCAGCGCCCGTTCTATGCGCTGGGCCTGCGGCTGCTGGCGACGATGGTGCTGTCCACGCTGGTCATGCTGGTCAAGTACACCGCCGACTCCGGGGTCCGCTTTGTCGAGATCCTGTTCTGGCGGCAGGTGCCCACCATATTCCTGATCGGCGGCTGGCTGTTGCTGCGCGGCGAACTGTCGCGGCTCAGGACCCAGCGCCTGCCCGCCCATGGCCGCCGGGCCTTGCTGGGGCTGACCGGCATGTTCTTCACATTTGGCGCGCCAGTGCTGCTGCCTTTGGCAGTTTCGACCACCTTGGGCTTCACCACCCCGATCTTCGCAGTGATCCTCTCCGCCTTGCTGCTCAAGGAAGCGGTCGGGCCGGTGCGCTGGCTGGCCGTGGCGCTGGGCTTTGCCGGAGTTGTGATCATCGCCCAGCCCGGGCAAACCGTGATCCCCGCTTTCGGGGCCTTTGTTGGCCTGGGCGCGGGCTTCATGGTCGCGCTGATCTCCATCCAGGTGCGCGATTTGGGGCGGACCGATGAGCCGCTGTCGATCGTGTTCTGGTTTGCCACGCTGTCCGCGCCGCTGCTGCTGGTGACCTTGCCGTTCGTCTATACCAGCCACACCCCGTGGCAGTGGTTCCTGCTGATCCTGGGCGGGGTGCTGGGCTGCCTGGGGCAGATCCTGCTGACCGCTTCGCTGCGCTATGGCCAGGTCGCAAGCGTGATCGTGATGGACTACACCGCGCTGGTCTGGGCCACGCTGTGGGGCTGGCTGGTATGGAGCGAGCTGCCGCCCGCCGCGACCTGGCTGGGCGCCCCGGCAATCATCGGCGCGGGCGCGGTGATCGCCTGGCGCGAGCATATGCACCACCGCCGCACCCCGCCTGCTGCGGCCAGCAGTGGCGAATGAGCGGTGGATGCAATGCCCCGCACTGCCCCCGTTCATCGAGAGACCCTAGTCTGGCGATTGTAAGAACCGCCTTCGAAGGAGACAAACGATGATCCGCAAGATTGCTATGGTCCTGGCCGCAAGCGGCCTGGTACTGACCGCCGCCGCCTGCAACACGGTCAAGGGCCTGGGCCGTGATATTGAATCCGTCGGCGAAGCGGGCGACCGCGCGACAAAGTGACGTTGGGCGGAATAATTCCGGCAGTTCGTCGATTGGCCATACAAGTATTCGGCCAATAACGATAATCAGGGACTCAATTCCCATGGGAGACCCCTTGATGCCTTCGTTTGGCCGCCTGCTGCTTGCCACTGCCGCCCTGCTTGTCGCCCAGCCGGTGCTGGCGCAGGACATTGTCGTCACCGGCAAGCCGCTCAAGGATACTGCGGCTGACCTGGCCGAGTGCATCAAGCGCGGCTGCCCGCCGAACGAGGATATGGCGGCGACCATCGTCCATGCCGAAAACCAGTTCGTTTCGGGCGACTATGAAGGCGCGCGCAAGACGCTGCATTCCTCACTGGGCCGCAACCGCAAGCATGCCAAGGAATACCCGGTAGAACTATCCAATGTGCTGCGCGCCAATGGCCGCGTGGCCGAGCATCTGGGCGAGGCGAAGGACTTCCAGCTTTCGACGCTCGACATGCGCGACACGCTGAAGGACGGCTTCGGCGAGAGCGACTTCCGCACGCTTGTCGCCCAGGTCGAGGTTGGCGACAGTCGCGCCAAGCTGGGCTATCCCGACGAGGCCGAGCGGATCTACCGCGATGTCGAAAGGCGCGCGCTGGAGGCCAAGCAATTCCGTATTGCCAGCTTTGCCCGGCTGCGGCTGGCCTTGATGGTGCAGGCCCGGTTTGAGGACGATCCCAATCCCCGCAACGCCGCCTTGCTCGATTCGCGCCTGGCCGGATTGATCGACAACCCGCTGGCCGACAGCGGCGATTTTGTGATGGCCGCCAAAGTGCTGCGCGCCCGCAAGGACCGCCGGATGGGGTCAAACGCCAGCACCGACGAACTGGTCAAGACTTTCGCCAGCTCGGGCGGCGTAACCCGTCCAGTCCTGCTGTTTGCCGAACCGCTTTCGGACATTGACCCGTTCGAAGGACAGCAGGCAGGCCCGGCCTGGACCCGCTGGTCGAACGACCGCTATGGCCAATGGGTCGATGTCGGCTTCTGGATCGGCCAGGACGGCAAGGTCAGCGATGTCGAAGTGCTGCGCCAGAAGGGCTCGACCCATTGGGCCAAGCCGGTGATGAAAAGCATCCGCCGGCGGGTCTATGCCCCGCTCAAGCAGAACGGGGATTCAACCCCCGGGTTCTATATGGTCGAACGCTATACGCTGGTCGCGCGGGTCACTCAGGGCGAGGAAACCGGCACGCGCCTGCGCATTCGCGAGAGCCGTCCGCGGATCGAGATGCTCGAACTGACCCCCGACGCCGGCGAAGAAAAGCTGCCGAAAGAGGAAAAGGTGGCGAAGGCCGACTAGGGCCTGTGGAGATTCATCGGGAATTGATGATTGCGGAGCAGAGGTAGATCAAGGCCTCGAAGCTCTGTTCGGTTTTGCAGGCGCGCATGGCGATGCGCTTGAACTCTTTGAGTTTGCAGAAGAAGTTTTCGATGAGATGCCGCCATTTATACATCTCCAGATCGATTTCGAGAGGGCTGATCCGCTGCGGTCGCTGTGAGATCACGACCTTGGCTCCGCGCTGGTCGAGCTCTCCGA
>JAGXTB010000143.1 GCA_018334165.1 Sphingomonadales bacterium
TCGGCCAAAATCTGCTCTCGAACAGAGTTGGTGAGCGAAACTTCGGCGGTGGGGATCAGCCAGCGCAAATCCTCGTAATAGCCGAGACCCTTCGGCGTCGAATCATCATCAAAATCTCCGCGAATCGAAGTCTTGAATAGGTCATTGGCAAATTTCGGCATCTGTCCTGTGCCGAAGACAGCATCATACTTTACGAGAAGCGGTGGCGCGCATTCGATGAACTCATTGGCGGTCTGCTTGTCGAGCATGAACTGCCCTAGCGCCCGCTGGAGCCGGGCCATCTGTCCGCGCAAGAACGTGAACCGTGCGCCCGAAATCAGCGCGCCAGTCTCAAAATCAAGGCCCAGGGCGGGGCCAAGATCGGCATGCTCCTTCGGCGCAAAGTTGAACTTGCGCGGAGTACCCCAGCGGCTGACTTCGACGTTCTGGGTTTCATCCTCACCGTCCGGGACATCGGCGGCGGGCAGGTTGGGATGGCGGGCCAGTTCGTCCGCCAGACGCTGGGTCAACTCGCGCTCTTCGGTTTCGAGTGCGGGCAGGGTGTCTTTCAGCTCGGCGACTTCAGCCTTGAGCCGCTCGGCCTCATCCTTGTCGCCCCGGCCCATCGCTGCGCCGATCAGCTTCGAGGCATCGTTGCGGCGGCTCTGCGCCTCCTGCATGCGGGTGGCCACGCTGCGCCGCTCGGAATCGAGGGCGAGGATCTGCGCCGAGAGCGGCTCAACTCCCCGCCGCGCCAGGCCGGCATCAAAGGCTTCGGGGTTTTCGCGGATGAACTTGATATCATGCATAGTGCGGGCGCTATGCCGCTTCGCACCAAAGGGTGCAAGGCCGCGAAGCTGCGCTGCCTTCAACAGATAACGCTCCCCCCAAACCCGTTCATGCTGAGCTTGTCGAAGCACTGTCCTTTTCTTGTTGCCCCAGTACGCGCGGCACGAAGGCAAGGGCAGTCGTTGGCCTACGGCCAGCTTCGCTTCCGACAAGCTCAGGACGAACGGGGTGAGGGGAGAGGGAAACGAGTTTGGGCGCGCAGGGTTAACGCGATAGGAAGTTGTTTGCGCGAGGGGTATGTTGATGATGATGACGCGCAAACTCGTCCTGGTGACCCTGGCCGTGCTGGGCGGAGCTGCTGCGGCGCTGGCCGGTGGGCAGGGTGCACTCGCGCCGCTCAAGCCAGCACCGCTCAAACCCCCGCCGGCACCCGCGCTCCAGCCAGTCGCACCTGCGCCGATATCAGCCTACCCCTTCTACATGCCGATGCAGGGCCTGCGCCGCCCGGCAGTTCGGCTATTCGTCAAATGCGATGCCTCGCGCGCGGCGGGGCGTGAGGTGTTTGCCGGGGGCAATTCGACCGGCGGACGGGTCGAAGGCGGGTTCGAGATCACCTATGAGGCCAAGGACAAGGCCGGACAGCCGTGCGTCTATCCGTTCTACCCCTGGCTGCCGCAGATCGCCGGATCGGCCGACCGCACGCAGTATCTTCTGCACAGCTCGGTTCCGGGGCAGCGGGTGACCTTCCGCACCAATGACCAGTGGGCCACGGTCACGCTGCGCCTGCTCGGGATCGCCCAGCAGCGCGTCCATTTCGAGATGTCGGACATCGAACTCGACTTCCCCGGCGCGATCCAGCCCAAGGGCGCGATCCACCTTGAGGCGTTTGAGGGCGGGCGGCCTGGGCTGTTCACTGCGGTGATCCGCCGCTCGAAAGTGTTCGGCGGCAAGAACGCGCTGTTCATCCCCGGCGGGCAATCGATGCTCTATGTCGAGGACAGCGAGTTCACCGGCAATGTCGGCACCAACAGCGATCAGGAACACGCGACCTACGTCAACGGCATCCTGGTCTCGCACATGCGCAATTCGGTCTGGCGCGGGCAGCGCGGCTGGGCCGATCAGGCCAGCGGGCACCAGCTAAAGGACAAGGCGTACCTGCGCATTTACGAGAATGTCACGGTCGCCAACACCCCCAACGGCGCGCCGCCCTCGGCCATGCCGCCGCTGGATATCTCCTCGTTCGGCTTCACCTGGTCGAATGGGCTGAAGATCCAGCGCCAGGCCCCGGCGCAGGCCGTGCGCGATACCCTGGTCGATCTGCGCACCGAGATCATGTACGGCCAGCCCGGGCTCTATCCCTGGAACATCATGGTCGATCCGCGCTGGCGCATGCCTGCCGCGCCGCTCGCCTCGCTCGACCAGGTTTACCTTTCGGTGTTCTTCAACACCACGGTCGAAAGCTTCCGGACCGAGCCCTACGTCTTCGCCCAGCGCCCGCAAGGCACCGGGTTTGAGCCCGGCAGCACAGTGGTCGATGGCAATGCCCTGACCACCAAAGCGCAGCAGCGGATGGTCTCGCTGGCGTTCAATACCAAGGGCAAGTTCGCGCGGGTCTATTCAAAGGAAGGCTGGACCTTCACCGATCCGCAGCTGCCCCCGCAATCGCAATGGGTGGCGGATCGCGATATGTTTATTCGGCATGCCCTGGGTCTGATCGGCTATTGAGACTGGCGGGAATGGTGGGCGCGACAGGGATTGAACCTGTGACCCCACCCGTGTGAAGGGTGTGCTCTACCGCTGAGCTACGCGCCCATTCCCCCAAAGGCCGCAAGGGCCGTTCGGATAATGCGATGGGCGCCATTAGAGCCCCTCGCGCGAATTGACAAGGGCTGAAAGCTGGGTAGTGCGCGCAGCATGACCGAAGAAACCAAATCCGGCTCCCCCAAGAGCCCAGACGTGCCGCCCGACCGCATCGCGATCAGCCCGCGCAGCGAATATTTCGATGAAGACAAGCTGATGCGCGGCATAGGCATCCGCTTCAAGGGTACGGTCCGCACCAATATCGAGGAATACTGCATTTCCGAAGGCTGGGTGCGGGTCCAGGCCGGCAAGACCATGGACCGCCACGGCCAGCCGCTGACGCTCAAGCTCAACGGCCCGGTTGAGGCATGGTACGAAGATCTGGGCGAAGACGCCCCGGTGGCGAAGGCTTAGGCCTCAATCCTCCCCGGAACGGGGAGGGGGACCATGCGCAG
>JAGXTB010000144.1 GCA_018334165.1 Sphingomonadales bacterium
GTCAGCGCTGCGCGCTGCCACCTCCCCCAAAGGGGGAGGATCTTAAGGCCGTAGCCTCATCGCGTTGCGTTATAAACCAGCTGATCCTGGCTCAGCTGAAAGCCCACCAGCACGTCGAAAGTCGCGCGGGCGACCGCGGCCTTGACTGCCGGGTCCGACAGCGGATCGACGGCGGCGTCTTCTTGCCCCGCGCGGCGCTTGCGGGTCAGGCGTTCGCGGATGTCGGCGGGGAGCGAGGCTTCGGCCTTATCGACGTAAGCGCCGCCCTGGCCGCTGGCCTGGGCGCGTTCCTGGCCGTCGGCGAAGTTCAGCGTGACCTGGCCGACCCGCTTGGTGATCACCGCGCGGCCACCGCGCACGACGGTGACGAAATAGGGCACGGTCACGCTGCGCGCACCGCGGGTATCGCTGCGGCGGGCGAGCACGTCGAAAGTGACGGCGGTATAGACCTTGTCACCGCTGTCATTGCAGGTGCTGCGCACATTGGTCATCGCCGCGACCACATCGACATTGCCCGCAGTGGTATCGCCGGGTGTACGGAACATGGTGACATCGCCGGTGTTGTTGGGAATCCCGACCGACGGACAAACCCCGCGCACTGCGCTGATCCCCACGCCTTCATCGACCACGATATCGCCCTTGGTCTTGCACCCGGCAAGCGCAGCAGCCAGCGCGATGGCAGAAATCAGGCGGAAACGAGCGGTCATCAGGGGTGTCCTTGGGGTAACACTGTGGTCTTCGTGTGCACGCCCTAGCGGCGCTCGGTTCAAAACGCTAGGGGGGCCAAGATGAACGCTCCATTTCCAACCCCAGAAAAGCCGCCGCTGCGCCTGCTGCTGGCCGCGCCGCGTGGTTTCTGCGCCGGTGTTGACCGCGCGATCGACATCGTCGAGCTGGCGCTGCAACGCTATGGCGCGCCGGTCTATGTCCGGCATGAGATCGTCCACAACCGCTATGTGGTCGATAGCCTGAAGGCCAAAGGCGCGATCTTCGTCGAGGAGCTGGACGAGGTTCCGGACGGCGCGGCGGTGATCTTCAGCGCCCACGGCGTGCCCAAGGCGGTCCCGGCTGCGGCCACCCAGCGCGGGCTCGACTGGCTCGACGCCACTTGCCCCCTGGTCAGCAAGGTCCACCGCCAGGCCGAACGCCAGATCGAGGCCGGGCGGCATATCCTGTTCATCGGTCACGAAGGCCATCCCGAAGTGATCGGCACGATGGGTCAGGTGCCCGAAGGCGCGATCACGCTGGTTGAGACTGTCGCCGATGTTGCCACGCTGAACTTTGCCGATGATGCCCCGCTGGCATTCCTCACGCAAACCACGCTGTCGGTCGATGACACCGCCGAAGTGGTCACTGCGCTGCGCGTGCGGTTCCCGCAGATCGTCGGGCCCAAGGCCGAGGACATCTGCTATGCGACCTCCAACCGCCAGGCCGCAGTCAAGACCATCGCGCCGGAATGCCAGTTGGTGCTGGTGATCGGCGCGCCCAACAGCTCCAACTCGCTGCGGCTGGTCGAAGTGGCCGAGCGGTGCGGCGCGCAGGCCCGGCTGGTGCAGCGCGGTACCGAGATCGAGGGCAGCTGGCTGGACAGCGTGGACGTGCTGGGCCTGACCGCCGGTGCCTCTGCGCCGGAAGAACTGATCCAGGAAGTGATCGCGCGGATCGGCGAGTTTCGCGAAGTGACGATGGAACAGGTCGTCACGGCCGAGGAAAAGATGGTCTTCAAGCTGCCCCGGCAACTGGTGGATTGATGGCAATGTGCCCTCCCCTTCCCCGTTTGTCCCGAGCGCAGTCGAGGGGCCGCGAACGCCCACCAACGCCCGTTCGTGTCGAGCGAAGTCGAGACACTTGTGCGCGGCATCTCGACTTCGCTCAATGCGAACGGAGGTTGGTTTGGATACGCACTCCCTCGACTTCGCTCGGGACGAACGGTTGTTGTGAGATGGTGGATTAGGCCCCGTGGCGGTTTACACGCAGCTTGGCGCAGAGCAGCTTGGTGCCCTGATTGACCACTTCGATGTCGGCGAACTGGTGATGGCCAAAGGCATTGCCGAGGGCGTGTCCAATTCGAACTGGCTGATCGAGACCACCGGCAAGGACGGTGCGGGCGCACGGTTCATCCTGACCATGTACGAATACCGGATCGAGCTGGAGGACCTGCCGTTCTTCCTTTCGCTGCTCGATCACCTGGCCGCACACGGCTGCCCGGTGCCGCGCACGATCCATGACCGGTCGGGCGCGCTCTACCGGATGATCGGCGAGAAGGCCGTCGCCTTGATCGAGTACCTGCCCGGGGTTTCGCTGAGCGAACCCACGCCCGGCCAGGCCCGCGCCGTGGGCCAGGCGCTGGCGCAGATGCACCTCGCCGCCGCGAGCTTTCCGCAAGCCCGCGCCAACGGGATGGGCCTCGCCGAATGGCAGCGGCTGGCCGATGCGTGCGGGCATGACGGACTGGCCGCGATCGATCCGGAACTGGCCGGACAGGTGACACGCGAGCTTGCGCTGCTGGCGTCCAGCTGGCCCACGGACCTGCCGCGCGGAGTGATCCATGCCGACCTGTTCCCCGACAACGTGCTGATGCTGGGCGACAAGGTGACCGGCCTGATCGACTTCTACTTCGCCTGCACCGATCTGATCGCCTACGATGTCGCCGTGACTCACGCGGCTTGGTGTTTCGACAGTGCCGGACGCACGTTCAACCCGGCGATCTCCGCCGCGCTGCTCGAAGGCTATGAGGCGCTGCGCCCGCTGAGCGAAGCCGAGCGCCAGTCCCTCCCCCTGCTGGCGCGCGGCGCGTCGCTGCGCTTTACCATGAGCCGGGCCTATGACTGGATCAACACTCCGGCGGGCGCGCTGGTGGTCAAGAAAGACCCCCTGGCCTTCGCGCGGCGGATGGAATTCTATACCAAAGTTGGCGCTGCTGCATTCGAATGAACCCCAATCCTGCCCCCACTACCCCGTTCATCCTGAGCTTGTCGAAGGACTGTCCTTTTCTTCTGGCGAGGGCGCAGAAGAAGAACAGTCCTTCGACAAGCTCAGGACAGTCGGGTTTGGGTGAAGGGTTGGCACGGTGAAGCAGGTCGAGATTTTCACCGACGGGGCCTGCAAGGGCAATCCCGGCCCTGGCGGCTGGGGTGCGGTGCTACGCGCGGGCGGGTATGAGAAGGAACTGTCCGGCCATGCCCCCGCCACCACCAACAACCGCATGGAAATGACCGCCGTGATCGAAGCGCTGAACGCGCTGAAAGGCCCTTGTGAGGTCCAGCTTTACACCGACAGCAAGTACGTGATCGACGGGATCACCAAATGGATCTTCGGCTGGCAGAAGAACGGCTGGAAGAATTCGCAGAAGAAAGACGTGCTCAATGCCGACCTGTGGCAGGCGCTGCTGGATGCCAAGCGCCGCCACAAGGTTTCATGGCACTGGGTCAAGGGCCACGATGGCCACCCCGAGAACGAACGCGCCGACAAGCTGGCCAGCGATGCGGCATTGGGCGGCAAATAGCCCGCCATAGGCTGACCAAAAAGCCCCTCTCCGGCGGGGAGGGGTTGGGGTGGGGGCTCAACGCCAGCGTGGAACCCCCATCCCAACCCTTCCCCACAGGGGAAGGGCTATTGAATGCAAAAACAGCCGATCAGGTGCTCAGCTGTTGTCTTCAACCGCAGCGTCAGGCCCGTTCTTCTTGATCGAATCGATCGCGTTCTGGGCGCTGGCTTTGCTTGAATAGCCTTCGGTCGAGAACATCACTTCGGAATTGTACTTGAAGCGGACCCGGAACTCTCCGGCCTTGTCCTTGTAGATTTCGAACGTGTGCGCCATGGCAGGTCTCCTGATTGCTGTGCGGCCAAGCTACTCTGATTGCAGCGATTCGCTAGTGGAATCTGGCCGGGGAGTAAGGCGCGGGATCGACTATTCCAGCCGCTCTGCCCAGCAGCAACGCAACCGCTAGGTCCGCCGCCGCCGGAGCAGTTTGGATCCCGAAGCCGCCTTGCCCGGCGAACCAGAAGAACCCCGGAGCCTGCGCGTCGAAGCCATAGACCGGCAGCCGGTCGGGCGCGAAACTGCGCAAGCCCGCCCACTTGTGTTCGAGGCGGCGAACCGGCCAGTCGGCGACATCCTCCAGCCGGGCAATCGCGGTGGCGACGTCGATTTCCTCGGGCGCGGCATCGCAGGGCACAGAAGGCGTTTCGTCGTGCGGGCTGAGCCACAGCTTGTCGCCCTCGGGCCGGAAATAGAAGCTGCCATCAAAGCCCAGCACCAGCGGCAAGTCAGCCGGGACTGGCAGGCCCATGACCAGCTGAGCAATGGTCCGGCGGTACGGCTGCACGCCCAGCGGCGCGGCTCCGGCCAGTTCCGCGACCGGATCGGCCCAGGCCCCGGCGGCGTTGACCAGAACCTCGGCGGTGAATTCGCGGCCATCTTCCAGTGCAATTTGCCAGACCCCGCCCTCGCGCCGGGCCGCAGCCAACCGGGCCCGGCACAGCAGCTCGGCCCCGCCGCGCCGGGCCTGGGCGAGGTAAAGCTGGTGCAAGGCGGCGACGTCGATATCGCTGCAATCGGGTTCGAGCACGCCGTGCCGCCACCCGTCGCGCAGGCCGGGGATGCGGGCCTGAAGCTCGGTAAAATCGAGCCTTTTGGTCCTGACCCCAAGGCTGGCGAAATCGCTGGCGAAAGCCTCGAGCGCGGCTGCCTCGCCTTCCCGCGCCAGGGTCAGCGCACCGCGCTCGCGCAGCAAGTCATTGTCCCTGAGGAACGGCCCCGAGGCGGCGGTCAGCGGATAGACCAGCGGCCCGCCATAGCTTTCGGTCCAGAATGCCGCCGAACGCCCGGTGGCATGATAGCCGGGTCGCTCCTCAGCCTCGAGCAACAGCACCCGGCCATGCGGCGCCAGTCCCGCTGCCAGCGAGGCCCCGGCCATTCCGGCGCCGACAATCGCGAAATCGAAGCGAGCTTCCATTGCGTCAGTTCGCGGCCACCCGTGCCAGCATGGCATCGATGGCGGCGAGCGCCTTGTCGCGCACCCTATCGGCCTCGCGCAGCACTTCGTGACGGGCTTCCTTGCCGAAATGAACCAGTTCGCAATCGGGCAAGCGCAGGGCCGCACGCGCGATCGGTTTCCAGCCAACCAGCTTGTCATCGTCGGTCGCCACCATCACCACCGGCACTGTGACGCGTTCGAGCATGCCCGGCTGTTCCAGCAGCCGCATCGAGGCATAGCCGCGCTCGACCCAGCCCCAGCTGCCCGGCCCCATCACCAGCGCAGGCCGGTGATCGCGCCACCACAGCTCGTCGGCATAGCGTTCGGTATCATGAGTCAGCAGGTGGATTCGCGTTTCAGGGACCTGGCCGGGGGCTTCGCTCCACTTCCAGGCCGGGCGGCGCGGATCGCCCAGCGACTTGATCAGCTTGGCGGCCTGGTGCATCACGGCTTGCGGCAGCAGGCTGGCGGTGAAGCCCAGCATCGGAGCCGAGAGGATCAGTGCGGCGGGATCGGCCAGTCCTTCGGCCACGGTCCGCAGCACCAGATGCCCGCCCATCGAATGCCCGGCCAGCACATGCGGCCCCGGCGTCTCGGCCTTCCAGCGCTTCCACAACAGCGCCAGATCTTCGCACCAGGTCGAAAAATCGTCGATATGTCCGGTGACCGGATCGTTGCCCAAGCGGCCCGAATCCCCCTGCCCGCGCCAATCGCTGGCGGTGACGTGCCAGCCACTCGCGTGCCAATGGCTGAGCGTTTCGAGGTATTTCTCATAGAAATCCCCGCGCCCGGGCAGGAACAGGATCGATCCCTTGGCCCCCTTGGCCGGGGCCGGCCAATCGATCCGGCGGACCGACCAGCCATCGGCAGCTTCCCAGCGGCTTTCGCTGGCCTCGGGCGGGATTGCGCGGCGGTTGATTGTTGATCGGGGCATTTGGATAATTCCGGCCTCTCAGCACTGGTTACTTTTTGGTAAGTCCTGCGGCTTAGACAGGCTCCCGAGACCAGGGGGCTGTAATGCCGGACTTCGAATTTCGCTACATATTGCTGGGCACCTTGGCAATCGCACTGCTGCTTGCCGCCTTCACCGACCTTCGCCGCCGCCAGATCGACAACTGGCTGAACGGCGCGATTGCTGCTGCGGCTCCGCTTTACTGGTGGGCCTGCGGGCTTTCGCTGTGGCCGGGCGTTGCCTGGCAAGTGGGCATGGCCGTTGTAACGCTGGTGGTGCTGGCCGGGCTGTTTGCCCTGCGCGCGATGGGCGGGGGCGACGTCAAGCTGCTGACCGCACTGGCGCTGTGGATCGAACCGATGGCGTTCCTGCGGCTGCTGGTCGCAATGGCGCTGATCGGCGGGGTTCTGACCCTGGTGATGGGGGCCTGGCATGTGGCCCGGCGGCGGCGCGAAAAGCTGGCCATTCCTTACGGCGTGGCGATCTCCAGCGCGGCCTTGTGGGTTCTTGCAGTTCAATTTGCTCCGGCTTTCCAGACCGCTGCGGCGGTGCGGGGAGCCGGTTGACCGGATTTTAACCAGTTTGCCCGAATAAGCACGGACGATTTCGGGAATTTTCTAGGGGGCTTGTCTAGCCATGGATAAGAAGAAGCTGATGCTGCTGCTTGGCGCACTGGTCATTGCGATCGGTACCGCGCTTGCGGCCCGGAGCCTGCTCACTGGCGCTTCCGCGCCTGAGGCTGAGGCCGCCCAGCAAGTTCCCAAGGGGCCCAAGGTCCTGGTGGCACAGCGCGCGCTGCCGGTCGGCACGATCATCACCGCCGATTCGGTCAGCTTCCAGCTGTGGCCCAAGGAAATGGTCCAGGACGCTTATTTCATCGACGGCGAGGCCGACATGAACAAGCTGCTGGGCACCGTGGTGCGCTATCCGATCACCGCCGGCCAGCCGGTTACCCAGGGCGCGCTTGTCGCACCGGGCGATCGCGGCTTCCTGGCGGCGGCGCTTGGCCCCGGCATGCGCGCCGTGACGATCCCCGTTTCGGCCAAGACCGGCGTCGGCGGCTTCATCTTCCCGGGCGACCATGTTGACCTGATGCTGACCCAGACCGTTTCCGGTCAGGGCGATGGCCCGCCGCTAAAGGCCACCGAAACGATCCTGCGCAATGTTCGCGTGCTCGCTACCGACCAGACCACCAACACCGTGGTTGAAGACGGCAAGACCGTGGTCCGCTCGTTCCGCACCGTCACACTCGAAGTGACGCCCAAGATCGCCGAAAAGATCGCCGTCGCCCAGACCATCGGCACGCTCAGCCTGACACTGCGCAGCCTGGCTGACAACCAGAGCGAACTCGACCAGGCGATTGCCAGCGGTTCGGTCAAGGTTCCGGCCGGCGCCACCAAGGACCAGGAAGCCAAGTTCCTCGCTGATGCGATGAACCGGCCGGTCGATGGCGGTACCACCTTTGTGACCGGCGGCGACGTCTCGCGCTTCCAGCGCCGCACCGCCCCCAACCCCGAACGCGCTGCCCAGGCAATGGTTGCCCAGCAACAGGTTGCCGCGACGCCCGTCCAGTCGGCTCCGCGTTCCAGCGTTCCATCTGGCCCGACGGTCCGCGTGACCCGCGGCAAGAATACCGTCGTCGAACAGGTTGGAGGACGCTGAGATGACCAACCCTAACCCCAACGCCTCCACCGCCACGAAAGGCCGGACCATGAAACGCCTTGCCATCACTATGCTGAGCGCGACCTGCGCCGCCTTGCCGCTGGCCATGCTGCCGGTCGGCACTGCGGAAGCCCAGTCGGCCAGCCGTCCGGCCAACGACGTGGTCCTTTCGATCGGACGCGGCCAGCTGATCACGGTTGGCGGCACGATGGCCGATGTCTTCGTGGCCAACGAAAGCGTCGCCGACGTCCAGGTCAAAAGCTCGCGCCAGCTCTATGTCTTCGGCAAGGCCGGCGGCGAAACCACGATCTATGCCAGCGACGCTGGCGGCAACATCATCTGGTCGGCCAACGTCCGGGTGGGTTCGAACATCGACAGCGTCGACCAGATGCTGAAGATGGCCATGCCCGATGCCAAGATCGCCGTTTCGACGATGGGCACCAACACCTTCCTGCTGACCGGCACCGTTGCCGCACCCGAAGACGCCGCCGAGGCCCAGCGCCTGGTTTCGGCCTTCGTCGGACAGGAAGCCAATGTCATCACCCGCCTGAAAATGGCGACCCCGCTACAGGTTAACCTGCACGTCAAGTTCGCCGAAGTCAGCCGCTCGCTGGTGCGCGACATCGGGGTCAACTGGATGACCGGCGATGCTTCCAGCGGGTTCCAGTTCGGGATCGGCCAGGGCCGCAGCTTTTCCAACACTTTCCGTCCCGGCACGGTAACCGGGGTTGGCAACCAGCCTTCGGTGATGATCCCGGATATCAACAACCCGGGCAAGTTCATCGAAGTCAAGGGCACCTCGGTCAGCCCGATCGGGGTCGGCACCACGCTGGCCGGTGCCGGCAAGCTGTTCGGGCTCGACATCCTGGGCGCGCTCGATCTGGGCGAGCAGGTTGGTATGGTTTCGACCCTGTCGGAACCCAACCTGACCGCGCTTTCGGGCGAAACCGCCGAATTCCTGGCGGGCGGCGAATATCCGATCCCGATCAGCCAGGGCCTGGGCTCGACTTCGGTCGAGTACAAGAAGTACGGGGTCAGCCTGGCCTATACGCCGACGGTGCTGTCGAACGGTCGCATCTCGATGCGGGTCCGCCCCGAAGTGTCCGAGCTTTCGAGCCAGGGCGCGATCACCATCAACGGCTTCCAGGTTCCCGCACTGACCGTGCGGCGTACCGAAACCACGGTTGAGCTGGGTTCGGGTCAGTCGATGATGATCGCCGGGCTGATGAGCAACGGCGCGCAGAACACGATCAAGAAGCTGCCGGGTGCCGGCGACCTGCCGATCGTCGGTTCGCTGTTCCGCTCGACCCACTTCCAGAAGGGTGAAACCGAACTGGTGATCGTGGTCACGCCCTATCTGGTCCAGCCGGTCAACGCCAGCGACATCAAGTTGCCGACCGACGGCTATCGCAGCCCGAACGTGCTGCAGCAGGTCTTTGGCAACCAGCAGAGCGCCGGCAAGACGGGCGAAGCCCGCCCTGGCCCGACCACTGCCCCCGGCCAGCAGGGCCCGAACGGCCCGCAGGTTGGCGAACTGATCGTTCCGCAGGCGATAGTGCCGCAGTCGGCTGCCAAGGAAGAAAAGAAGAGCAAAAAGAAGAAGAAGGGCGATGACAGCGATGCCGCGCCCGGCTTCAGCCTGAATTGAGAAAGGACGGAACCATGCGTATCATGAACACTCGCAAGACGCTGGCTTCGGCCCTTTCGCTTGGCCTGGTGGTCGCCCTGGGCGGCTGCGGCGGCGGCGGCTTCTCAGGCAATGGCACCCTTGAAAGCGTGCGCCAGCCGGTGGTCACCACCTCCAGCTTCACGCTCGACGTTGCCGCTGGTCCGGGGGGCGTCTCGATCCCCGAACAGCGCCGCCTGTCGGGCTGGTTCGATGCCATGGCGCTGCGTTACGGCGACCGGATCTATATCGACGACCCGCTCAAGAGCGCGGGCACCCGCAGCGCGATCGAAGGTGTGGCCGGCCGCTATGGCATGCTGGTTGGCGACGATGCGCCGCTGACCCAGGGCGAAGTTGCGCCCGGCGTGGTGCGGGTGATCATCGCCCGTTCGAGCGCTACGGTTCCGGACTGCCCCAACTGGTCGCAGAATTCGGATGCCAATCTGACCAACGGCACCAATGCCAGCTATGGC
This sequence comes from Sphingomonadales bacterium, assembly GCA_018334165.1. GTDB lineage: Bacteria > Pseudomonadota > Alphaproteobacteria > Sphingomonadales > Sphingomonadaceae > Novosphingobium. The sequence continues at coordinate 9,733 of JAGXTB010000144.1, forward strand.
TGTGCGGTCAATTCGAACATGGCCGCGATGGTCGCCGATCCGCAGCACCTGATCCAGGGCGCGACCGGTACCGGTGTGACCACGGTGATGAGCTCGATCAAGGCAATCGAGTCCTATCGTGAGGCTTCGCCGACCGGCGAAAAGAACCTGAAAAAACAATCGACGTTGACTGGAAAGTAAGCCATGAATGCTCCTTGGAAACCTGGCGTGCAAGGCAATCGCGATCCGTTCGCGGCCTTCATCTGCGACGACGCCGCACTCGACGTGCTGCGCCCCGTGGTCATCGAAATGGGCTGGCAGCCCGAGAAGTGCAACAAGGGCGGCCTGCGCAACGCGGTGCAATCGCTCTCGATCTCGGCCAGCCCCAACATCCTGATGGTTGATCTGTCGGAAAGCGGCGATCCGCTGAACGATATCAACGCCCTGGCCGAAGTTTGCGAGCCCGGCACGGTGGTGATCGCTTGCGGTCAGGTCAACGATGTCCGGCTCTACCGCGACCTTCTGGCCAGCGGGATCCACGACTATCTGCTCAAGCCGCTTTCGCCCGGCCAGGTGCGCGATGCGCTGGTCAATGCCCAGGCGGTCTTTGCCAATCCCAAGTCGCACGATCCCTCGGTTGCGAAAAAGCACATCTCGACCGCGGTGATCGGCACGCGCGGCGGGGTTGGCGCATCAACGCTGGCCACTTCGCTGGCCTGGCTGTTCAGCGCCGACGAGAAGAGCCCGACCGCGCTGCTTGACCTTGACGTCCACTTCGGGACCGGCGCCCTGGCGCTCGATCTTGAACCGGGCCGCGGGCTGACCGATGCGATCGAGAACCCGGGGCGGATCGACGGCCTGTTCATCGAACGCGCGATGATCCGCGCCAACGATCACCTGGCAATCCTTTCTGCCGAAGCGCCGATGAATTCGCCGCTGATGACCGATGGTGCTGCCTTCGTCCAGCTGGAGGAAGAATTCCGCCAGGCTTTCGAAATGACGGTGATCGACCTGCCGCGCAACATGCTGATCAACTTCCCCAACCTGCTGGCCGACGTGAATGTCGTGCTGGTGGTGGTGGAAATGACGCTGGCTTCAGCCCGTGATGCGATCCGCATCCTTTCGTGGCTCAAGACCAACGCTGCCCATGTCCAGCCGCTGATCGTGGCCAACAAGGTCCAGACCGGTACTGCCGAAATCAACAAGTCCGATTTCGAAGCCTCGATCGAACGCAAGATCAACTTCACGATCCCTTACGACGTCAAGGCCGCAACCAATGCTGCCAAGCTGGGTCAGACTTTTGCCGATGCCAATCGCTCGGCCAAGGCCGGGATCGCGATCCGCGATATCGCCAAGTCGATCATGAATGTCGGCGAAGGTGAAGCGATCGATTCGGCGATCAAGCCGAAGAGCTCGCTGCTTGGGAAGTTCGATCTCAAGTCGATGCTTTCGGGCAGCAAGAAGGCAAAGGCCGCTCCGGCTCCGGCCCAGGCCTGAGCCCGGCAAGTCAATCGGGGCCCGCTGTAAGGCGGCGGGTAACCCAGTAAGGAAAGGCGAGACGCGCAGATGAGCATTGTTCAGCTCCTGCTGATTGCCCTGGGCCTGATGAGTTTCATGGTCCTGGGCTATCTGGCCCTTTCGGGGCCGTCGGCGGCCAAGGAAGGCACGCGCCGTCTTCAGGCAGTGCGGTATCGCCACAGCGAAAGCACGCTCGACAAGGTCGAGGCGCAGCTGAAAAAGGCGGTCGCCGCGCGCAAGCCCAGAATGCACCATATTGCCGGATCGGAAAGCCGGGTTGCCGCGCTGTCGCTGCGCCTGCATCGCACCGGCAAAAACTGGACTCTGGCCCAGTACGCCTATGCTTCCGCCGGCCTTGCGCTGGGGATGACTGTGCTGCTGTTCCTCAAGACCGGGGCGGCCCTGCTCTCGCTGGGCGTCGGCCTGGTGGTCGGCGCGGGCTTGCCGCACATGGTGGTCAACTTCTTCATCAAGCGGCGCAGCACCGCCTTCACCAACAAGTTCCCCGACGGGATCGAACTGCTGGTCCGCGGCCTGCGCTCGGGCCTTCCGGTTTCCGAAACGCTGGGGGTGGTCGCAACCGAAGTTCCTGGCCCGGTGGGCGAAGAATTCAAGCTGGTGACCGAGCGGATGAAGATCGGCAAGACCATGGAGGACGCCCTCCAGGAAACCGCCGACCGGCTCAACACGGCCGAATTCAGCTTCTTCTGCATCACGCTGGCAATCCAGCGCGAAACCGGGGGTAACCTGGCCGAAACGCTCTCCAATCTGGCCGACGTGCTGCGCAAGCGCGCCCAGATGAAGCTCAAGATCCGGGCGATGAGCTCGGAATCCAAGGCTTCGGCCTATATCGTCGGCTCGTTGCCGTTCATCGTCTTCGGGATGATCTACTGGATCAATCCCAAGTACCTGGGCGGCTTCTTCACCGATGACCGGCTGATCGTGACCGGGCTTGGCGGCCTGGTATGGATGTCGATCGGCGCTTTCATCATGGCCAAAATGGTCAGCTTCGAAATCTGAGCCAGGGAACCGGACAATCATGCCCAACAATCCGCCCGGACCTACGCTCCTTGGCATCGACGTTATCTGGGTCGGTACGATCCTGGCGTTCTGTGCCGTGATGGCGATCATGTTCGCGATCTACACCGCGGTTACCATCCGTGACCCGATGCAGAAGCGCGTCAAGGCGCTCAATGACCGGCGCGACCAGCTCAAGACCGGGCTGATCACTGGCGGTTCGAAAAAGCGCGCCAGCCTGGTGCGCAAGAACGAAACCGCCGACAAGATGAAGGACGCGCTGTCCTCGCTCAAGGTGTTGCAGGCAAGTCAGCTTGAAATCATTCAGCAGAAACTGGCCCAGGCCGGGATCCGCAAGAAAGAGCTGGGCGTCGTGGTTATCTTCGCCCGGATGGTGCTGCCGGTGGTGTTCGGCGGGATCGCCGGCTTCATGATCTATGGCATCAACTATTTCCCCGATTGGGGCGGCATGAAGAAGCTGATGGGCTTCGCCGCGGCTGTCGGCGCGGGCTACAAGGGGCCGGAAATCTATCTGTCGAACATTATTTCCAAGCGCACCGACGCGATCCGCAAGGGCCTGCCCGACGCGCTCGATCTGCTGGTGATCTGCGCCGAAGCCGGGCTTACCGTCGATGCCGCGTTCAACCGGGTGGCCCGCGAATTGGGCCGCGCCTATCCCGAACTGGGCGACGAATTCGCCCTGACCGCGATCGAGCTTTCGTTCCTGTCCGAACGCCGCCAGGCCTTTGAAAACCTGGCCTACCGGGTCAACCTGGACGCGGTGAAGGGTGTGACCACCACCATGGTCCAGACCGAACGCTATGGTACCCCGCTCGCCTCGGCGCTGCGCGTGCTCTCGGCCGAATTCCGTAACGAGCGCATGATGCGCGCCGAAGAAAAGGCCGCGCGTCTGCCCGCAATCATGACCGTGCCGCTGATCCTGTTCATTTTGCCGGTGCTGTTCGTCGTGATCCTTGGCCCGGCGGCCTGTTCGATCGCCGACGCTTTCGGGGGCGGCGGTCCGGGCAAGAAATAAACCGGTTGCCTGGGGGCAACCAAAGGCCGGTCCGGGGAAACCCTGGCCGGCCTTTGCGTTTTCAGGATTTGATCACTTCGCCTTCGATCGCGCCAAAGATGCTGTGACCCTTGGCGTCGCGCATGTCGATGCGCACCACATCACCGAAACGCAGGAACGGGGTTTTCGCCTCGCCGCCGGCGATCATTTCGATCATGCGCTGTTCGGCGATGCACGAATAGCCGCGCCCGCCCTGGCTGCACGGACGGCCTGGCGAGCCATCGGCTCCGCGGTTGGAGACGGTGCCCGAACCGATGATCGACCCCGCCCCGACCCTGCGGGTCTTGGCCAGGTGCGCGATCAAGGTGCCGAAATCGAACGTGCATTCCTCGCCCGCTTCGGCGCGGCCGAAGGCCTGACCGTTGAGATCGACGGCGAGCACGTGGTTGAGCTTGCCGCCCGACCAGGCTTCACCCAGTTCGTCCGGAGTTACAAAGACCGGCGAGAAATGCGTCGCGGGCTTGGACTGGACAAAGCCAAAGCCCTTGGCCAGCTCGCCCGGGATAAGGTTGCGCAGCGACACGTCGTTGACCAGCCCGACCAGCCGCACGTGGCCCAGCGCGTCCGCAGCTGAAGTGCCTTGCGGCACGTCGTCGGTGACCACGCAGATCTCGGCCTCCATGTCGCAGCCCCAAGCCTCGTCGGCCAATGTGATCGGCGCGCGCGCGCCGCGCAGGTCGTCGCTGCCGCCCTGGTACATCAGCGGATCGTGCCAGAAGCTGTCGGGCAGTTCGGCCCCGCGGGCCTTGCGGACCAGCTCGACGTGATTGACGTAAGCGCTGCCATCGGCCCACTGATAGGCGCGCGGCAAGGGCGCAGCGACTTCGCGTTCATGGAACCGTTCGCGCGGGATCGCGCCGTGTTCCAGCTCGGTCGCCAGCGCTTCAAGCAGCGGAGCGTAGAGCTCCCAATCGTCGAGCGCGGCCTGCAGTGTGGGCACCAGGTGGTCGGCTGGCGTGAACCAGGCGAGGTCCTTCGAGACGAGGACCAGCCGCCCGTCGCGGCCATGGGGCATTGAGGCCAGTTTCATGGGGCTGTCATTCCTTGCTAGCGGACTGCTCGCGAATACGCGCCAGCAGGTCCTTGAAAGTCTTGCGTTCGGAGGCGCTCAGCGCGCCGAACAGTTGCTGTTCCATCTTGAGCGCGATCGGCATGATCGCGCCGTGAACCTCACGTCCTGTCGCGGTCAGCTCGAGGTGGTGCGAGCGCCCGTCGCGGGCATTGGGGCTGCGCGCGATCAGGGCGCGCTCCTCCAGTACCTTGCAGGCGCGGTTGACCGCAACCTTGTCCATCCGGGTCGCGCCGACCAGCTCGCGCTGGGTATGAGCGCCGCTGTCACCCAGCACCGCCATGACCCGCCATTCGGGGATCTTCAGGCCAAAGCGCGATGAATACTCGGCCGCGATCCGGTCGCTCACCGCATTTGAGGTGATCGACAGCAGGTAGGGAAGGAAATCGGCGAGGCTGGCCTGCTTGGCGCTCATGAACTGGTTCCTGTTGCAACCAGTTTGCTAGGAGGCAAGTCAAGAAAGCGCAATGGCCGAAGTCAATTTTTGACCGCGTCGGGCGCGGCCTTGGCAAAGGCCGACAGTTCGCGCAGCGCCGCGTCAATCCGGACCAGCCTGGGCAAGCCATCCAGCGGCAGATCGAAGCGCCGGGCGCTGTACATCTGCGGGACCAGGCAGATATCGGCAAGATTGGGCGTCTGGCCGCCGAACAGGCCATCGTCAGGCGCTGCAGCTTCAAGCGCGGCCAGGCCGTCACCCAGCCAGCGGTGCAGCCAGCCACTGATCGCCGCCGCATCCTGCCCCATCTCATCGCGCAGGAAATTCTGCACCCGCAGGTTTTGCAAAGGATGGATCTCGGAAGCGATCGTCAGCGCCTGAGCCCAGGTGCGGGCTCGCGCGATCGGATCGGCCGAGAGCAGCGGCGGCTTGGGAAAACGGTTGTCGAGGAAATCGATGATCGCCAGCGATTGGCTGATCCGCGCTCCGTCGATCTCCAGCAGCGGGATCAGGCCAAGCGGATTGAGCGCACGAAACTCCTCCCCGCGCTGATCACCAGCCGCCAGATCGACCTTTTCGGAACGATAAGACAGGCCTTTGAGATTGAGCGCGATCCGCACCCGGTAGGCCGCGCTTGAGCGCCAGTAGTCGTAGAGGACGATCTCAGCCATTCAGCACCCGCCCGGCCACTGCCTGCAGTTTCGCCACCAGCGCCGGATCACGCGCGGCGGGCGCGGTCATCACCGCATGCTCCAATGCCTGGTCGATCGGGCTGGGGCTGCGGCTCTTGGGCAGTGATTTGGCAAAAGCGCGCAATACATTTGCGGCCTGCTCCACATTGCGTTTCATCACCGCCATGATTTCGCCCGCATCGGCCTCATCACCGTCGCGCCAGCTGTCAAAGTCGGTGACCATGCCCAGCAATGCATAAGGCAGCTCGGCCTCGCGGGCGAGGCGCGCTTCGGGCATGGCGGTCATCCCGATCACGTCTCCGCCCCATTTGCGGTAGAGCTTGCTCTCCGCCCGGGTCGAAAACTGCGGCCCTTCGATCGCTACATAGCAGCCACCGGCATGGATCGTGGCCTCTTCGTCCTTGGCCGCTGTGACCAACCCGGCGCTGAGCCGCGGGCAGACCGGATCGGCCAGGCTGACATGGGCGACCAGCCCGGGGCCGAAGAAACTGCCGGGCCGCCCGCTGGTGCGGTCAATGAACTGGTCCACCGCCACGAAATGCCCCGGCACCATGTTGGGATTGAGCGAACCGATTGCCGACAGCGCGACCAGGTCGGTCACGCCGCTGCGTTTGAGCACGTCGATGTTGGCACGGTAGTTGACTGCCGATGGCGGCACCGCATGGCCGGGTCCATGGCGCGGCAGGAAGGTAAAGCGCACGCCTTCAAGCGTGCCGGTGGTGACCGCAGCCGAGGGCAGGCCGAACGGGCTGGCCACTTCGATTTCCTGCGCGCTGTCCAGCCCGATTCCAGACGCCAGGCCCGAACCGCCGATTACCCCGATATGCCAGTTTTGAGTCATTATCAGGCGAGGATACCCGCCATGATGAAGTCAATGCAATGCTCGCGATAACGATCGCGCAGTTCCTCGGTCAGCGCCTCGGTATCGTAGCAATGCTTGAGCACCAGCCGCGAGGAGAAGAACCGGTCGCAGGCCCCGGTCGTAGTGAAATAGAACATCTGCGGGTCGACGTCGCGGAACACGCCCTGCTTCACCCCGTCCTTGATCAGCTTGTCGTAAGCCCGGCTGAGCGGGGTGAGGTAGGAATCGGCAATCCGGTGCGCTTCATCGGGATCGCTTTCGCGCACCAGCCGCATCAGCAGGCGGTTGAGGTAAGGCGTCTGGTAATAGGTATCGACCACTTTGCCGATATGGTGGCGCAGCCGCGCTTCGGGATCCCAATCTTTGGCCAGCAGCGCATCGACTGCCTGGATGATCCCGGCCATGTCGCGATCGAGCAGGGCTTTCATCAAACCGGCCTTGTTGCCGAAGTAGTACTTCACCAGTGCCGAATTGAGCCCCGAACGCAGCGACAGCTCGCTGAGCGAGATATCGACAATATCGCCTTCGCGCATGATGTCCGACGCGGTTTGCAGCAATTGCTCGCGCGCGCCTGCAGGCGCTTCGGTTACTGCGTCTTGCGCCAGAGTGCTCATGAGTACGGCGGCTCCCCTCCCCACCACGGATAGAAATCAGGCATATCCTCAGAAACCCGTAGCGGAAAGGCAGGGGCACGCTTTTCAAGGAAGCTTTGCACACCTTCCTTGGCATCGGCGCCTTTGGACAGGCGGTAGATCGCCCGGCTATCGACCTTGTGCGCCGCCATCGGGTGATCGCCCGAGGGAATGCGCCACAGCATCGCCCGGGTCATCGCGACCGAAACGGCCGAGGTATTATCGGCAATCTCGCGCGCGAGCCCGCGCGCTGCGTCGATCAGTTCGCCCTGGGGGTGAACCGAACGCACCAGCCCGCCCTTCAGCGCTTCCTCGGCCCCGAAGATCCGTCCGGTCATGCACCATTCGAGCGCCTGATTGATCCCGACGATCTTGGGCAGGAACCAGCTGCTGCAAGCCTCGGGCACGATCCCGCGGCGGGCGAAAACGAAGCCGTAGCGGGCGTTGTCGCTGGCGAGGCGGATATCCATCGGCAGTTGCATGGTTGCGCCCACGCCCACCGCCGCGCCGTTGCAGGCCGAAATCAGCGGTTTTTTCGACTGGTAGAGCCGCAATGTCAGCAGCCCGCCGCCATCGCGCACCCTGGGATCGGAGAGGTCCTCAACCGCCTCACCGCTGGCGAAGACCGCGCGGCCATCGTCGGGGGTCAGGTCGGCCCCGGCGCAAAAGGCGCGTTCGCCCGCACCGGTGAACACCACCGCGCGCACCGCATCGTCGGCGTCGGTGCGGTCCATGGCATCGATGATCTCGTCCATCATCGTGCCGGTGAAGGCATTCATCTTGTCCGGCCGGTTGAGCGTCAGCGTGGCGATGCCTTCAGCGATGTGAAGATCGATCTGCGAGTAACCCATCTAACGCTCTCCCGATCTCAATTTTTAAATAGGGACAGTCCCTAATTAACGAGGGGCCATGCGGATGGCACCGTCCAGACGAACGTCCTCGCCGTTGAAATAGCCGTTTTCGATCATGGTCAGCGCAAGCTGGGCATATTCGGCCGGCTGGCCCAGGCGTTTGGGATAGGGCACCGAAGCGCCCAGCGCGTCGCGCACGTTTTGCGGCGCGCCGGCCAGCAGTGGGGTGTCGAAGATGCCCGGCAGGATGGTGTTGATGCGGATATTCTCGTTCGAGAGGTCACGCGCGATCGGCAGGGTCATGCCGACAACGCCCGCCTTCGAGGCCGAATAGGCGACCTGGCCGATCTGGCCGTCTTCGGCCGCGACCGAAGCGGTGTTGACGATCGCGCCGCGGTCGCCGTCTTCCTGCGGATCGAGCGTGAGCATCCCCGCCGCCGACATCGCGATGCAGCGGAAAGTGCCGACCAGGTTGATCTGGATCAGCCAATCGAAAGCGCTGGGCGGATAGAACTTGATCGAGCCGTCTTCCTTGGAGCGGCTGGCGGTCTTCATGGCGGCACCGGTGCCGGCGCAGTTGACCAGCACGCGCTCTTGCCCATGGGCTTCGCGGGCCTTGGCAAAACCGGCCGCGACGCTGTCATCGCTGGTCACGTTCACTTCGCAGAAGATCCCGCCGATTTCCTGGGCCAGGGCCTCGCCCTTTTCGGCCTGGAGGTCGAAGATCGCGACCTTGACGCCCTTGGCGGCGAGCGCGCGGGCGGTTGCGGCACCGAGGCCCGAGGCACCGCCGGTGACGACCGCGGCAACAGTGTTGTCGAGTTTCATGTCCAAAATTCCTTCAAATCTAATCCGTTCGCCCCGAGCGCAGTCGAGGGGCTGCGTTTGCGGCTGTCCCTCGACTTCGCTCGGGACGAACGGACTTGGGTTGGCATTCCTATTGAATCAGCACATTTCGACGATGGTGACATTGGCGACACCGCCGCCTTCGCACATCGTCTGCAAACCATACTTCTTGCCCCGCGCTTTCAGCGCATGGAGCAGCGTCGCCATCAGTTTGGTGCCCGAAGCGCCAAGCGGGTGGCCCAGCGCGATCGCGCCGCCATTGACGTTGAGCTTTTCGGGGTCCGCCTCGGTATGCTTGAGCCAGGCCAGCGGGACCGAAGCGAAAGCCTCGTTGACTTCGTAAAGGTCGATATCGCCGATTGTCATGCCAGCGCGCTGCAAGGCCTTGTCGGTCGCGAACAGCGGTTCCTCCAGCATGATCACCGGATCGCCGGCGGTCACCGTCAGGGTGTGGATCCGCGCCATGGGGGTCAGCCCGTAACGCTTGAGCGCTTCTTCGGAGACCACCAGCGCCGCCGAAGAGCCGTCGCAGATCTGGCTTGAGGTCGCCGCGGTCAGCGAGCCGCCTTCGTTGATCAGCTTGACCCCGGCGATGCCTTCCAGCGTGGCATCGAAGCGGATCCCTTCGTCCACCGTGTGCATCGCCTTGCCTTCGGGCGTTTCGATCTCGATCGGCACGATCTCGGCATTGAAGGCCCCGGCCTGGGTCGCGGCAATCGCCTTCTGGTGGCTCGAAAGGCCAAACCGGTCGAGGTCGTCCTTGGTCAGGCCGTGCTTGCCGACCAGCATTTCGGCGCCGACGAACTGGCTGAACATCACGCCGGGGAACTTCTCTTCCAGCCCGGGCGATTTGTAGTGCCCCAGCCCTTCCTTCATATGGAACATCGCATTGGTGCCCATCGGCACGCGGGTCATGCTTTCGATCCCGGCCGCGATCACCACGTCCTGCACGCCCGACATCACCGCCTGGGCGGCAAACTGGATCGCCTGCTGTGAGCTCCCGCACTGGCGGTCGATCGTTACCGCCGGGGTCGATTGCGGCAGCAGCTTGCTGGCCAGCACCGCATTGCGGCCCACTTGCATGGCCTGCTGCCCGGCCTGGGTGACGCAGCCCATCACCACGTCGTCGATTCCGGCTGGATCGATCCCGCTGCGCGCCACGACCGCATCGAGGCTGGCCGCGGCCAGGTCCACCGGGTGCACCCCTGCAAGCCGCCCGCCGCGACGTCCACCGGCGGTGCGCACTGCATCAACAATATAGGCTGTAGCCATGACTCTTCGATTCCTCATGCTGGATTGTTTAATCGATCGATTAAGGCGCTACCGATTGGGCGTCAAGCTGTGGCAAATTGACAACAATCCCCCGCGAAAAGTTGCTTGAACCTGTTCAAGAATTGCCAGCGCCTGCCAGTTCTATCAGGGATGCACCATCCGGCTCTGCGTGCAGGGTCTGACAGCGGTTATCAGGGGACTGGGCGTCGCTGCCTTTTCAGGAAATTCCCGCCGGGGGCGGGTTTGGGACCAAGGGGCTTAAATATATGAAATTTTTCCGTAAATCAGCACTTTCGAGCGCGACCTGCCTGCAAAGCGCCGCCTTTGCAGTGGCCATGGTCGGCCTTCCGGGGATCGCCCAGGCGCAAGACGCCGCTCCCGCCGATTCGGCTCAGTGCGCTGACGAAAATGCCAACAGCATCTGCGACGCCGACGAAAAGAAGGACCTGGTGGTCACCGGCTCGCGCCTGACCCGTCCGACGCTGGTTTCGTCGGTCCCGCTGACTTCGGTCACCACCGAAGAAGTGCTGGGCACCGGCAAGGTCTCGCTGGGCGACGCGCTGAATGACCTTCCTTCGCTGCGCTCGACCTTCAGCTCAGGTTCGACCGCGCGCAACATCTTCTCCAGCTCGGGCCTGAGCCTGCTTGACCTTCGCGGCCTGGGCACCGACCGCACCCTGGTGCTGATCAACGGCCGCCGTCACGTGACGTCATCGCCTGGCGACAACGCGTTCGACGTCAACACCATCCCGGTCGATCTGGTTGAGCGGATCGACGTGGTGACCGGCGGCAACTCGGCGGTCTATGGTTCGGACGCGGTGGCCGGGGTCGTCAACTTCGTCATGAAGCGCGACTTCGATGGCTTTTCGGTTCGCGGCCAGGCCGGCATCTCGTCGCGCGGCGACCGCGGCACGGCTTTCGTCGCGGCGGTTTACGGCAAGAACTTCGCCGATGGCCGTGGTAACGTCGCCTTCGCGGCCGAATATACCCGCCAGAACGCGCTCTATGCCAACCAGCGCGATCACCTGACCGGCGCCTACAGCGGCCGCTGCCAGTTCCAGCTGGTCGATGTGACCGGTGGCGAGCCGGCGGCGGGCGACGGTATCTTCGACACCGAATTCATGTGCGGCGTGCGCAACTCGGCGGTTTCGGATGCCGGTACGTTTGGCGCGATCGACGCTTCGACCAGCCCGACCCGCCGTTACCTGCGCTTTGATTCGGTTGGCAATGTCGTGATCGACACCCCGACCCGTTCGTTCGCGCCGGTCGGTTCGGGCAACCAGATTGGCGGTTTGGGTTCGACCCTGTTCAGCACCGGCCAGCTGCTGGCCCAGGTCAACCGCTATGCCTTCAACGTCCTGGCGCACTATGACTTCTCGGACGCGTTCTCACCGTTCGTCGAAGCCAAGTACGTCCGCTCCGAAACGCTTGGCGAAACTCAGCCGAGCTTCTTCACCAGCGTTCCGGGTACCCTGGGCGGTCCGCCGATCCGCTGCGATAACGGCTTCTTCTCGGCCCAGAACCTTAACGTTATGCGGTCCTTCGGGATTTGCGGTGCTACCGATCCGGCAGCTCCGATCGCGGGCAGCGGCGGCGTGCTGCGCGGCACCACTGCTCAGACTTCGCCGCTGGCGCGCTTCAACGTCGATTTCGGCGGCCGTATCGGCAGCTCGAAGCGTGAAACCTATCGCGTTGTCGCTGGCGTCAAGGGTACTTTCAACGAAGACTGGAAGTACGAAATTGCGCTGAACTATGGCCGGTTTGACGGCAAGACCAACAGCCGCAACAACCTCTATCTGTTCGACATCAACGGCAATCCCGATGGTTTCAACATCGCGGTTGACGCGGTTATCGCCCCGGGATCGTTCACCGGCACCAACTTCGTCACCAACTCGGCTGGCGAACGGGTGATCTGCCGCGTCAACGCAGTCACCAACACCCGTCCGGATTGTTTGCCGGTCAACGTGTTCGGCCAGAACAACAACAGCCGTGCAGTGCTCGACTCGATCCACCGCGATGGCCAGATCATCGAGCGGGCCGAACAGTTCGTTGCCTCGGTCAACCTGGCCGGCGACCTTTCGCAGCTGTTCGAACTGCCGGGCGGCCCGATCGGCTTCGCGCTGGGCGCGGAATACCGCGAAGAAAAGGGCAATGTCCGGATCGACGCATTGTCGGCCAGCGGCGGCACTTTCCTGAATGCGCTCTCGAACTTCTGCCCGCCCAACGACAACACCGATCTTTGCCCGGACAAGCTGACGGTCAAGGATCTCTATGGTGAAGTGGTGCTGCCGCTGGTCAAGGACGCGCCGTTCTTCAAGGAACTGACCGTCAACGGCGCGGCCCGCGTTTCGGACTACAACAACTCGACCGGGACCGTCTGGGCCTGGAACGTGCAGGGTGTCTGGGCTCCGGTTTCGGATCTGCGCTTCCGTGCTGCCTATGCCGCCTCGGTCCGCGCACCGACGCAGTCTGACCTGTTCACCGCGCCGTTCCAGAACTTCGCCAGCATCGCCGATCCATGCGATACTGCGAACTTCACTCCCGGATCGCAGCGTGCCACCAACTGCGCCGCAGCCGGTGTGCCGACCATTGCCAACGCTGCGGCGGTTGCAGCCTGCGCCTCGACTTCGTTCACGCTCACGCTGGGCGGCCCCTGGGCCAACTGCGCTGCGCGGACGCAGACCCTGCCATTCAGCTCGGGCGGTAACCCGACCCTGCTGGCAGAGCGCGGCAAGAGCCTGACGCTGGGTGCGGTCTTCACGCCCAGCTTCATTCCGGGGCTGAGCCTGACGGTCGATTTCTACGACATCAAGGTCAAAAACCTGATTGCTGCGCTGGGTGCGCAGACGATGCTCAACCTGTGCTATGACAGCACCACCGGCATCAACAATCCGTTCTGCGCCACCGTCAGTCGCGATCCGACCACCGGCCTGTTCAACGACCCGCTGGTGATCACCGGCGGCGTGAACTTCGCCAAGCAGCATACCCGCGGGATCGACTTCGACGTGTCGTACCGCAAGACCTTCGAGAATGGCGACAAGCTGGCTGTTCGCGGCATCGCGACCCGCGTGATGACGCTGAACAACTTCCTCAACCCGCTGTTCCCGAATGAGCCCAACCGCCAACTGAGCGAACTGGGTGATCCGTTGTGGGCCGCCAACCTGCGGATCGCCTATGACTTCGGTCCGGTGGCGATCACCTACAACCTGCGTTACATCGACAAGCAGACCACTTCCGCAGCCTGGGAAACCCAGAACCCATACTACGCCGCTTGCCCGACGAGCGGTGCCAACGCCGGCATCACGCCGAACACCGGTGGACCTGGCAATATCAATGGGACCCCCGTTCCTTGTTCGCCGGGTTCGATTGTCCGGGTTGCTCCGAACAATGCCGACGCGCTGCCCAAGGCGTTCTATCCGGTGATCGTGTATCAGGATGTCCGCCTGGACTTCGAGATCGACAAGAAGTTCAACTTCTACGTCGGGGTCAACAACCTGATGGATACCCTGCCGCCGCTGGGCGAACTCGGTAACGTCGGCGGCAGCCCGTACGACAGCTTCGGGCGCTATTTCTACGCCGGGTTTGAAGCCAACTTCTAAGCCTGATTTGCGTTGGAATAAGGAAGGGCGGCTCGGGCAACCGAGCCGCCC
>JAGXTB010000145.1 GCA_018334165.1 Sphingomonadales bacterium
CAGGTCGGCTTGGCTCGCCACCACTCTGCCCATCGGCTCGCGCTTGCCGGGATCGCGGTCCCCCCCGGCGCCGAACACCACAATCAGGCGCCCGGCACAGTGCGGGCGCAGCGCCGCAATCGCGGCTTCGAGCGCATCGGGGGTATGAGCGTAATCGACATAGACCGGCGCGCCGACCCGGCTGATCGCCGCGCGCTCAATTCGCCCGCGCACCGGTTGCAGCCGCGACAGCGCGTCAAACACTTGCGCCGGATCGCCGCCGGTTGCCAGCACCAGCCCGGCCGAAACCAGCGCATTGGCGGCCTGATAGGCGCCAATCAGCGGCAGGTTGAACTTGCGCTTTTCGCCAGCGAATTCGATTTCCAGCGTCTGCCCCAGCTGGGTCGGGGTGCGGGCGAGAAGACGGATCGACGACCCTTGCGTACCCGCCTTCTCGCCCACGGTGAGCACGCCCAGCCCGCGCTTTTCGGCGTGCCCGATCGCCTTGGCCGACCATTCGTCATCGGCCCAGATGACTGCTGTTCCTTCCGCATCGACCACTTCGTCATAGAGCCGCATCTTGGCCGCGAAATAGTCATCCATGTCGCTGTGGTAGTCGAGGTGGTCGCGGCTGAGGTTGGTGAAGGCCCCGGCCATGACCTTCAGCCCCTCGTTGCGGTACTGCGACAGCCCGTGGCTGGAGGCTTCGAAAGCAACGTGGGTTACGCCTTCACGCGCCAGCCCGCTCATGTTGGCGAGGAAGGTGACGATGTCCGGCGTGGTGAGACCGGTCGAAATGCTCTCGTCCGCAGTGGTCACGCCCAGCGTGCCGATCGAGGCCGAACGCTCGCCGCCCATCCGCCAGATCTGGCGGGTCATCTCGACGCAGCTGGTCTTGCCGTTGGTCCCGGTCACCGCGACGATGGTTTCGGGCACGGGGGTAAAGAACCCGGCGGCCAGCAAGGCAAAGGCCCGGCGCGGATTGGGATCGGCGATATGGACGGCGCCTTCAACTTTGGCCTCGGGACGGGCCACCACGGCCACGGCCCCGGCGGCGATCGCGGCGGGGATGAAGTCCTCGCCATTGACCACCGCGCCCTGGAACGCGCCGAACACCGTGCCGGGCGCAACCTTGCGGTTGTCGATCGCAAAGCCGGTGACCTGGGCTTCGGCGCCAGCAGGCAGCGCGAATCCGGCTTGCGCTGCCAGCACGCCCAGCCTCATTCGCCTTCTCCGCTGCCGACCAGTGGCGCCAGATCGGTGATGTCCACATCGCGGGTGGTATCAGGCATGATCCCCAGCAAGGGCCCGATCCGGGGGACCAGCCGTCCGACCATCGGCGCGGCGTTCCAGGCGGCGGTGCGCTGGCCGGAAGTGGCCGTGGTGCCCTGCGGCGCATCGAGCATCGCGATCACCACATAGCGCGGGTGGTCCATCGGGAAGGCCGCGGCGAAAGTCGCGATGATGTTGGTCTTTTGATAGCCGTCCTTGCCGGGCTTTTCCGCCGAACCGGTCTTGCCGCCGACGCGGTAGCCCGCGGCATTGGCCTTGCGCCCGGTGCCCAGATCGACGATCAGCCGCAGCAACTGGCGCATTCGGGCCGAAGTACTGGCCTTGAACACCCGGCGGCCCGGAATTTCGGTGCCCGGTTCGACCTTGATCAAGGTCGCCGGTCGCCAGATCCCGCCATTGACCATCGCGGCATAGGCCTGGGCCAGATGCAGCGGGGTCATCGCGAGGCCATGGCCGAACGAAACGGTCATGGTGGTGATCTGCGACCATTCGCCCTTGGGCCAGATCGGAAAACCACGCGCGGGCAGTTCGATATAGGGCCGCTCGTTCATGCCCAGCGCCTGCATCGTCGCCTTGAGTTTGGCTCCGCCCAGTTCGTCGCCAACTTGCGCGGTGACGATGTTGGACGAATGGATCAGCGCTTCGGGAATGTTGAGCGAGCCCCCGAAACTGTGGCTGTCGCGGATCTTGAATCCGCCAATCTCGATGCTGCGGCTCGACTGATAGCGCCGCGACAGGTCGGTCACGGTGCCAGCATCAATCGCGGCGGCCACGCTGATCGGCTTGACCACGCTGCCCAGCTCGTAAACCTGGTTGGTCACCCGGTTGAAGATGTTGGCCTCGCCCGCGCGGTTGATCAGGTTGGGGTTGAACGAGGGCAGGGAGGCCAGCGCCACCACTTCGCCGGTTTCGACATCGAGCACCACACCCGCCGCGCCCTTGGCGTTGCTTTCGGTCATCGCCCGCAGCAATTCGTCTTCGAGCGCGCCCTGGACGCGGGTGTCGATCGACAGCGCGGCCGACACCCCGCGGCTGGCGGGATCGGTCAGACGCTTGTCGAAGACCTGCTCCATCCCGACATGGCCCTTGCCGTCGGCCCCGACAAAGCCCAGCACGTGCGCGGCCATCGATCCTTGCGGATAGAACCGTTCGGTTTCGCGCGGGAATTCCAGCGCCGGTTCGCCCAGTGCGTGGATCCGGTTGGCATCCTCTGGCAGGATCCGGCGGCGCAGATAGCCCGGCTTGCCATCGGCCAGCCGCTTGGTCAGCTCGTCAACATTGAGGTCCGGGAAGATCGCGACCAGCGCCGTCGCCACTTCGCGTGGGGACCGGACCAGCGGCGGGCCGCCCTCGCCCAGCACGGCCGGATTGAACCACAGCGAATAGGCCGGGAAGGCCCGGGCCAGCGGCACGCCGTTGCGATCGACGATATCGCCGCGCTGGGGCAGCATGGCGCCGGCAATGTCTTCATTGCTGGGCGCGCCTTGGAACAGGCCCAGCAAGGCGATCCGGATCATCGCCGCCAGAGCCAGCGCGGCAAAGCCCAGCACCACCCACAGCACGCGCCACTTGGCCATCAGCAGGCTGCGGCTGCGGACATTGACCAGATCGCGGCGACCCGAAGACACTGCGGTGGAGACAGCCAGGCTGTTCACGGGCGGCGCACCTCCGGCTTCTCAACCCGGCTCAGCCGGTCGCCCAGGCTGGCTTCGGTGACCGGCTTGCGGGCCGGGCCGCGCGGCGCTTCGGCGGCCATGGCCTTGCCGGACAGGGGCGAGACCATGGCGGGAATCGCGCTGTCCTCACCCGGGCGCGGCGCGCTGGCCACGCGGATCGGGCTGG
Organism: Sphingomonadales bacterium; assembly: GCA_018334165.1. Taxonomy (GTDB): domain Bacteria; phylum Pseudomonadota; class Alphaproteobacteria; order Sphingomonadales; family Sphingomonadaceae; genus Novosphingobium. Next base: position 3,115 of record JAGXTB010000145.1, read on the forward strand.
GCGCATCGGCGGCGGGCGCCTTGCTCAGCGCGGCCAACTGGCGCTCGCTTTCAAGGTATTGGCCGGCGGTGGGGGCAGAGTAGCCGAACTCGACATCGTTCAGCGATTTCAATTGCTGCTGGCTGGCGCGCGCTTCGAACTCGGTCTCAAGGAACAGCTTCTGCTGCTTGACCGCCACGATCTTGCGTTCGGTCAAGCGCACTTGGCTTTTGACCGCGTTGACCTTGAAGGTCAGCAACACGGTGAAGGCAAAGCAGGTCAGCAGCACGGCGGCCCAGCCGACCTGGCGGAGGCGATCGCGGGTCAGGTTCATGCGGCCCTCCTTGTCCGGACGGGAGCGGCAGTGCGCACCGCGACGCGCAATGTGGCGCTGCGGGCGCGGGGGTTGCGGGCAAGTTCGGCCTCACTGGGCCGCAGCGCCTTGGCGACATGATCGAAAGTCGGCGCCTGGGCGGGCGCGGTCTGGGGCAAGTGGCGCGAGACATTGGCCACGGCGCCGCTGGCGTCGCGCAGGAACTGCTTGACGATCCGGTCTTCCAGACTGTGGAAGCTGACCACCGCCAGCTTGCCGCCGGGACGCAGCAATTGCTCGGCTGCGGCAAGGCCGGCATTCAGTTCGTCCAGCTCGGCATTCACATGGATGCGGATCGCCTGGAAGCTGCGGGTGGCGGGATCCTTTGGCGCGCCGGGCCGGTAACCCAGCGCCTTGCGCACCACATGGGCCAGCTGACCGGTGGTCTCGAGCGGGCGGGCAGCGACAATCGCGCGGGCAACGCGGCGTGACTGGCGCTCTTCGCCGTACTGGAACAGCACGTCGGCGATGGTGCTTTCGGCGGCGGTGTTGAGGAACTGGGCAGCGCTTTCCCCCTCTTGCGCCATGCGCATGTCGAGCGGGCCGTCCATGCTGAAAGCAAACCCGCGCTGCGCCTGGTCAAGCTGCATCGAGGAGACGCCGATATCCATCACCACGCCATCGACCGAGGCAAGGCCCGCTTCGGCGAGCGCTGCGACCATTTCGGAAAAGCGCCGCGGGTGGAGCACCAGCCGCGGAGGGCTTTCCGCAGCCTCGCTCCACCCGCGACCTGCGGTGATCGCGTCGGGATCGCGATCGAAGGCGTGGACCGTGGCGCCGGCATCGAGCAGGCGGCGGGTGTAGCCACCGGCACCAAAGGTGGCATCGACGATCACAGCGCCCGGCTCGGGCGCCAGCGCGGCGATCACTTCATCGAGCAGGACGGGAATGTGCGGGGCGGTCATTTGCGCCCCTTCACGCTCAGCGCCTGAGACTGGAGGTCGGCGCAGGCTTCAATCGCGTCTTCCCAGCCTGCGCCCATCTTGGCGAGCTCGGCCGGGTTCCAGATCGTGAACATCTTGCCGCCGCCCTGGAAGAACACGGCGTCTTGCAGCCCGCCCAGCCGGAAATAGCGTTCGGGCAGGACAAAGCGGCCGCTGTCGTCGAAGGGGACCTTGGCAAAGCCGTAAAGCTGGCGCGAGCGGTCGTCGCGGTCGAAGTCGGCGCCGCGTTCAAGCGCGATCTCCTCTTCGCGATCGAGCTGGGCTTCGAATTCCTCGACCCGGCCCAGGCCAAAGCCGGTCAGGCATTTCCAGCGCGGATGCTTGCCCAGGCACAGCACGCGCTCGCCCCGACCACTGTCGCGGACGGCTTTCCTGAAGTCCGGAGGCAGCACAAAACGGCCCTTCTCGCCGAGCTGCGAGAAGCCCTGACCGCTGTATGTGACCGGCTTACCCGCCTCCACGATATCCGTCCCGCCTCAAATCGGGCCTGAGCCCGAACCCCAATAAATCTTCCCCGCCGCCAGACGCGCGCCCTCGCGTCCGGACCACCCTTTGCGGGTGCGGCGGTGAAATCTGCTGTCGATGAAACGGTTCCATATCGCTGCTTTTCCGGGGAAGAAAGGGAAAATTGCGGGATTTCACGGGATAACGTGGTAAATAATTGATTAATAGTAATTTGATTCGGCAAGTGAATCTCAGACTTCATCGGAGTTTCTGGTTTGTTCCGCACGTGAAATCAACACTTTAGGCCGCGACTCTGCCAGCCGAGGTGAAGCTTCCCGCGATTTCCCGTTGTGGAGTCGTCGCAGCGGCTCAGCGCCTTCTTCCTCCCCTCCCCGGCGGGGAGGGGATCGAGGGGTGGGGGCTCGACGCTGGCGTGGTACCCCCC
>JAGXTB010000146.1 GCA_018334165.1 Sphingomonadales bacterium
GAGCGGCCCCGGGCCCAGCCCGCCAATGCCCCGCCCGATCCCGCCGCGCTGGAGGCCGCCCGCCGGATCGCCCCGGCGCTGGCCGAAACCAAGGCCGCAACGCTCGCCTCGATCGTGCTGCTTGACCGTGAGGGCGTGATGGTCAGCGGCAAGCAGATCGGCCTCTCGCTCGGCCGCCTGACCGAAGTCCAGACCGCGCTGGCCGGCGGCTCGCTCACCGTGATGCGCTACAACACCAGCTTCCGGCGCGGCTGGCTGCTCCACTGGCTGAGCCCGGCGACCGACATCCGCCTGCACCACGCCCGTTCGATCGTGGTCAATGGCCAGGTCGTCGGCGTGGTCCTCGTCTCGCGCTCGCCCTCGGCGCTGTTCCGGGGGATGTGGGAGGACTGGGGCAAGATCATGCTGGGCGTAGTGGTGATCCTGGGCCTGCTGGTGGTGGTGGCCGCGGTGCTGGCGCGCGCGATCGTGGTGCCGGTCGAGCGGCTTTCGGCCGCGACCCGCGCGCTCGCCCAGGGGCGTTCGGCGTCCTTGCGCGCCCCAACGCTGGAGGTCCGCGAGATCCGCAGCCTCAACGCCGATTTCGCCGCCATGGCCGAGGCGATCAACCGCCGCAGCCGCTATTTGCGCGATTTCGCCGCCAGCCTCAGCCACGAATTCAAGACGCCCTTGGCGGGCATTCGCGGCGGGATCGAGCTGCTGCAAGACCACGGCGCAACCATGAGCAAGGCGACACGCACCCGCTTCCTCTCCAACATGGAGGGGGACGCCACGCGGCTGTCGCGCCTGGTCAGCCGCCTGATGGAGCTGGCCCAGGCGGACATGGCCCGCAGCCCCGGTGATGCCAGCGGCGCGGTCGCCCCGGTCCTGGCCCGCCTGGCCGACGCGCACTCGTCGCCGGGCTTTGCGGTGACTTACACGATCGAGCCCGACTACCCCTTGCTCGGCATCGAGGAAGAGGCGCTCGAAACCGTGCTCGCCACGCTGATCGAGAACGCCCGCCAAGCCGGGGCCACCGCGCTCGCCATCACCACCGGACATCGCGGCAAGTTCGCTTCCATTGCCCTCACCGACAACGGCCCCGGCGTGCCCGAGGCTGACCGGGTGCGGGTGTTCGATCCGTTCTTCACCAGCAAACGCGACACCGGCGGCACCGGGCTGGGCTTGCCGATCGCCCGCGCCTTGGCGGAAAGCCGGGGCGGTTCGCTTGAGCTGGGCGAAGGCGGCACGGGCGCGTGCTTCGTGCTGACCCTGCCGGTGGCGGATTAGAAAGACCCTCCCTGTGAGCAAAGCTCATGGGGAGGTGGCATTTGCGCAGCAAATGACGGAGGGGTCTCGGAGGGTGCGCCATTACCCCTCCGTCTCGTCCTGCGGACGATCCACCTCCCCTTTTGTGCTTCGCAAAAAAGGAGAGGACCTAGATGGCCTAGCGCCGCAGCTTCTCCATCCGCTGCAGATACCGCGCCAGCACGTCGATCTCCAGGTTCACCGCATCGCCCGCCGCCAGCGCGCCCAGCGTGGTGACTTCGGCGGTGTGGGGGATGATGTTGAGGTGGAAGGTGCAGGTGCCGTCAGCGTGATCGTCAACCGCGTTGACCGTCAGCGAGACGCCATCGACGGTGATTGAGCCTTTGGGGGCCACGAACGCCGATAGTTCGGCAGGCGTGGTGACTGCCAGATGAAGCGATCCGCCCACTTCCTCGCGGGCGGTGATCCGGCCCACGGCATCGACGTGGCCGGTGACGATATGCCCGCCCAGCTCGTCGCCCAGCTTGAGCGCCTGCTCGAGGTTGAGCTTGCGCCCTGCGGCCCATTGGTCCTGTGCGGTCTTGCTGATGGTTTCGCCCGAGACATCGACGGCGAACCAGGCGTCGCCAGCCTGCCCGCCTTTTTCGACCACGGTCAGGCAGACGCCCGAGCAAGCAATCGAAGCGCCGATCGCGATCTGGTCCGGGTCATAGGGGCACTGGATCACGGCGCGCAGGTCGCCCTGGTTGCGGGTTTCGCGGATCGTGCCGACGGCGGTGATAATTCCGGTAAACATCACGCCCGCTCGTATAGATCGACGCTGTCATTGCCAAGCGGGCGCGTGTCGATGCACTGCCAGCGGGGATCGGAGGCCAGTGCGGCGCGGGTCAGCTGGGGCAGCGCGGGCGCTTCGCCGCCAACTGCGCGGTGCGCGCGGTAGAGCAGCAGGCGATCGACCAGATCGGCTGCGAGGAACGCCTGCGCGGCCCCGGCACCGCCTTCGACCATCAGGTATTGCGCGCCATCGATCGCGGAAATTGCCTGGGGCGAGGGCAGGGCATGCCAGCCTGGCGGGGCCGCGCCGTGGGTCAAGAGCCAGCGTTCGGGGCTGCGCTCCGCGATCCCTGGCAGCCGGACATCAAGCCGGGGATTGTCGGCATGCAAGGTGCCGCTGCCGACCACTATAGCGTCCATCCTGGCCCGCCAGGCATGGACATGCGCACGGGCGACCGCGCCGGTCAGCCACTGGCCCTCACCGGTCGGCGGGGCCAACCGGGCATCCTCGGACAGCGCCAGCTTGAGCGTGACTTCGGGGCGTCCCTTATGAGCCCTGGTCAGGTAGCCAGAGAGGCTGGCCTGGCATTCAGGGCTTTCGCTTTGTTCGGCAGCAATCCCTGCCGCCTGGATTCGCGCGATCCCTTGTCCGGCGGTGCGCGGATCGGGATCGCCGCAGCCGATCACGACGCGCGCGAGGCCGCTGGCGGCGACCAGATCGGCGCAGGCCGGGCCGCGCTGGCTGTGGTGCGCGCAAGGTTCGAGCGTGACGTAGAGTGTGGCCCCCTGCGCCGCCTGGCCCGCCGCTGCGAGCGCCACGGCTTCGGCATGCGGGCGTCCGCCGGGCTGGGTCCAGCCGCGCGCCACCACTTTGCCGTCGCTGACGATAAGCGCGCCAACCGCAGGGTTGGGACGCGACCGGGGAACACCGCGCCCCGCCAGCCGCGCTGCCGCGGCCAGCCAGCGCCGGTCATCTTCAGTTTTCAATCTTGACCTGCTCTAGCGCCTTCTTGGCCTCGGCTTCGGCCTTGGCCTTTTCCTGGGCCTTTTCGGCATCGGCGCGGGCCTTCATTTCCTTGACATCCATCCCGCTGGCCTTGCCCACGGCCATCCACAGCCGCTGCGCTTCGGCATCGGCGGCGGCCTGGCGGGCCTCATACTCTTCCTTTTCCTTCTGGTTGCGAAGGATGAAATCGCGGGTTTCCTCTGCCGTGCGGTCGGCTGGCCAGGAGTTGATGTAGGTGACCGTCGGCAGCTTGCGCTCTACCTTCCAGCTTTGCGCCGTCATGATCGAAAAAACCCCGAAGGTCAGCGCCCCGGCGATCACTGCATTGGTCCAGCGCGCGGATCCGGCCTGGCGGAACACGGTGACCAGATCGCTGAGCGCGCCGGTTGGCTTGATGTCTTTCCAGTAGTTGGTTCTGCGCAGCATGGGCCAAGAATAGGCGCTTGCGGGCCCTCGCGCCAGTGTTCAGTTGTAATCGACCGAAATCGGGATGCGCCCGCGGAATTTCCCGCCGCGCCCGCCTTCGATCACCAGCCGCGCGCCAAAGCTGAATTCCAGTTCGCCATTGGCGTTCAGCGTGGGACGCTGGGGCAGGTCGGTGGTGAAGCCGGTAAGGCGCGCGCGCCCGCCTTCGGGGGTAGTCATCTCGACCTGGCCGGGCAGATCAAGGCGCACTTCGCGCAAAGGCACCCCCGTGATCCGCCCGCGTCCGGTGATCGGCGTGCCGCCAAGGTCCATCAGTTCGCCGCTGGTGCGCTTGTCGCTGCTCCCGGCGGCCACTTCGGCGCTGCCGCCGCTGCGCCCGGTCAAGGCCAGCTTGGCAAAGTTGAGGTCGGTCCAGATCTCGATGGCCAGCGGACGTTCACCCGGCTTGGCTGCAACATCGCTGTAGCACAGCCGGCAGCCGTCCTGCGCCGCAGCCGGGGCGGCAAGCAACAGGGCCACGAAGGCAAGGCGAAGTGATCGCACCATGCCCTCAATTTCGGCCCTTTTTGGTTAACGGGTGGTTACGGGAAATTACCCAAGCAAGGCATAGAGTTGGCGGCCATTGCGCTTGAGCCAGCGATTCGCCGCGCGGATATCGTGCTCGTACAATTCGTTCAGTATCGCATGAAATGCCGGGCTGTGATCGAAGTGGACCAGGTGCGCCACTTCGTGCGCCACTACTGAACGGCGGACCATGTCAGGCGCCATGACCAGCCGCCAGTTGATCCGGATCGTCCCGTCGCGCGCGCAGCTGCCCCAGCGGCGCTGGGCGTTGGAGAGCATCAGGCGTTGGGTGGGGCGATCGGCGCGGGCGCAGTAGAAGGCCAGATCCTCTTCCAGCAGCGCGCGGGCTTCATTTTCAAGCCAGCGTTTGAGCCGGGGGGCGAGCGATTCGGCAGGGCCGCCCAGATGCACTTCGCCTTCCACCAGCTTGACCCGCCGCGTGGCCGCCGGATCGTGGCGGATTGGCAAGGCATCGCCGCGATAGGGCAGGGTGCTGTGCGCATTGAAGCTCACCGGCTCGGGCACTGCGGCCAATTGCCCGGCGATCCAGCCCTTGCGCTTCTCGGCAAATTCCAGCGCCTCGGCGCTGCGTCCCCAGCGCGGCAGGGTGATCCGCACTTCGCTGCCATCCGGAGCAAGCCGCATGGTCATCCGCCGGGCCTGGGCATTGCGGCGCAGGACCACCGGCAGCACCCGCCCGGCCACTTCGACCTGCGGGTTCTGGTTCTCGCGCTTCAGCAGCCAATCAATCATCGGCAATCTCGATCCCGGGCGGCAGGATTACATGCTGTTCGAGCGGCCCGGCAAGGTGTTCGGGGATCGCTTTCCCCCGAACCGATATGCCGGCTTGGTGGACAGCCTCCGGATCGCCCGACAGAAGATAGTGCCAATCCGGCAGCGGCAGGCCATCGGCGCGCAGGCGATAGGCGCAACTCTCGGGCAGCCAGGAGATCGTCAGCGCCAGCTTGGGGGTCAGCTGGACACAATCGGGCACCCGCGCCTTGCGGTTTTTGTAATCCCCGCAGCGCCCCGACTGGATGTCGAGCAGCTTGCAGGCGACGTTGGTGGGATAGATGTCGCCGGTGTCCTCGTCCTCGGCCTTGTGCATGCAGCACTGGCCGCAGCCGTCGCACAGCGCCTCCCATTCGCCGCGCGACAGCGTCTCGATCGGCAATTCCCAGAACTGGGGACGCAGCTTGGTCACTTCACCGCAGCTGCAAGGTCGGCCGCGACGGCATCGGGGCCCTTGTCCACCGGCAGTGCCAGCAAGGCCTTGCCATCGCGGTCCATCAGATAGGCAAAGCGGCTATGGTCCATCAGGTAACCACCCGGGGTATCCTTGCCGCGCCCGGCGACCACCTTGAACGCCTTGACCGCAGCGTCCACTTCCTTCTGGGTGCCGGTCAGGCCAAGCAATTTGGGCGAAAAGGCCGAGGTGAATTCACCCACCCGCGCCGGGGTATCGCGCGCCGGATCGACCGTGATGAAGATCGGCTGCACATCCTGCGCCAGCTCCGGATGGTCCTTGGCATATTTGAGGTAGCCCTGCATCACCACGCCCAGATCCATCGGGCAGGCATCGGGGCAGTAGGTAAAGCCGAAATAGACGATCCGGTATTTGCCCTTGAACTGGTCCCAGCTGACGCTCTTGTTATCCTTGTCCACCAAAGTGAACGGCCCGCCAATCCCGCTGCCTTCCAGATTGGCCCCGATGGCCCCCTGTTGCTGGCTGGCGGAAGGCTGGCACGCGGCAAGGGCAAGGGCCAGCGCGGCGGCGGCGAAAAATCGAATTGGCTTGGTCATGGCGCGGCGGTTCATGCTCTGCTAAACCTTCGTGCGCAAGGAGGCTTTCGGGCCGCGCGGTGATTCTGTGTGCCGCAAGCCCGCAACAGGAGGATCCATGTCCGTGCCGCGCATTCGCAAGTTGTCCCTCTCGCTCGCCGCGCTGCTGGGCGCCGCCGTGGCGCTGCCCGGCCCGGCCGCCGCGCAGTTTTCGGACAGCTTCAAGTTCCTTGAAGCCGTCAAGAAGAAGGAAGGCGCCAAGGCGACCGACATGCTCGAGGAAAAGGGCGCCAACCTGATCAACACCCGGGATATCACCTCGGGGGACAGCGCGCTGCATATCGTCACCCAGCGCCGCGACCTGACCTGGATGCAGTTCCTGGTGGCCAAGGGCGCCAATGTAAACGCCCGCAACGTCAAGGGTGAGACCGCCCTGGTGATCGCCGCCAACCTCAACTACTTCGAGGGCGTGGAATTCCTGGTCGGGCAGGGGGCCAAGGTTGATGAACCCAATTCGACCGGCGAAACCCCGCTGATCACCGCAGTCCACAACCGCAACGCGGCGATGGTGCGGGTCCTGCTGAAGGCCGGGGCCAACCCCGACCGAACCGACAATTCGGGCCGCAGCGCGCGCGACTATGCCAAGCTCGACACCAAGAGCGACACCATGCTCAAGGAAATCGAAGCCAGCACAAAGCCCAAATCGCAGCTCAAGATTGGCCCCGATGTGAAAGTGTTCGGGCCCAAGTAATGGCCGCTGACAGCCTCGACGCGCTGCGTTTGCAGCTGGCCCCGGCGATTGCCGATGCCGCCGCTTTCGACGGCTGGAGCGAAGAGGCAGTGCGCTGCGCTGCCGAGCAGCATGGTGTCGATCCCGATGCCGCGGCCTATGCCTTCAGCGGCGGGGCCATGGCGATGATCGATGCCTGGGCGGCCAGCGTCGATGCGGCCATGGCCGCCGCGCTCCCGGCCGAAACGCTCGCCCCGCTCAAGATCCGCGAGAAGATCCGCACGCTGGTGCTGTTCCGGCTGGAGGCGATTGCCCACCAGAAGGAAGCGCTGCGCCGCGCCCAGGCGATCATGGCCATGCCGCAGAACGTCGTGAGTGCGGTCAGGCTCGGCTGGCGCAGTGCGGACGCGATGTGGCGGCTGGCTGGCGACACGGCGAGCGACTACAACCACTATACCAAGCGCATGACGCTGGGTTCGATCTATGCCGCGACGCTGGCGGTCTATGTGGGTGACACCAGCGAAGATCATGCCGAGACCAAGGCCTTCCTCGACCGCCGGATCGAAGGGATCATGAAGTTCGAGAAAGCCAAGGCCCGGCTGCTGAGGCCCGCGGACGAACATTTCAGCCCGGCGCGGTTGCTGGGGCGGCTGCGGTATCCGGCGCGGTAGGTCCTAAAGATCCTCTCCATTTTTCGCGAATGCGACAAATGGGGAGGTGGATCGTCCGCAGGACGAGACGGAGGGGCATTGGCGCAACCTCCGAAGACCCCTCCGTCATTTGCTGCGCAAATGCCACCTCCCCTTTTGTGCTTCGCAAAAAAGGAGAGGACCTTGATTTGACCTCGATCAAATTATTGCGAATGACTTGCAATAAGGTCCGAGCTATGGCAGCGGCCGAGCTGACATGACACTCGATCTCCTCCCCCTTGGACAGGGCGCACGTATCGCCGCGGTTGATTGGTCGCGGCTGGTTGAAGAAGAAGCGCAGCGGCTGCAGGCTTTGGGGATCGAAGTGGGCGCGCAGGTCAGCATTGCGCATCGCGGCGTGTTTGGCGGGCGCGATCCGATTGCGCTCAGCATCGGGCGGATGACCATTGCGCTACGCCGCGCCCATGCCCGCGCAATCGAAGTGGAAGCCTTGTAATGCGCAGCGCAGCACTGGTCGGCAATCCCAACGCAGGCAAGAGCGCGCTGTTCAACGCGCTGACCGGCGCGCGCCAGAAAATCGCGAACTATCCGGGGGTTACGGTCGAGCGCAAGGCAGGGCAGCTGGTGCTGCCGAGCGGCGAGACGATCACGCTGACCGATCTGCCCGGTAGCTATGGCCTCAATGCCACCAGCCCCGACGAGGAAGTGACCCGCAAGGTCATCATGGGGCTCTTTCCGGGCGAGCCCGCGCCGCAAGTGCTGGTCCTGGTGCTGGATGCCTCGAACCTCGAACAGCATCTGGTCTTTGCGCAGGAAGTGATCGCGCTGGGACGGCCCACGGTGGTCGCACTCAACATGCTCGATCTGGCCGAGCGTGACGGACTGGTGATCGATCCGCAGGCGCTGCAAGAAGCGCTGGGCGTGCCGGTGGTAGCGACAGTGGCAGTGCGCCGCCGGGGCCTGAGCGAATTGGCCGCCGCGATCGCCGCCGCCGAAGATCGCCCGGCCGAGCATCACCGCCCGCACACCACCTTGACCGAACGCCGCGTCACTGCCCAGGCCATTGCCGAGGCCGCGATCGTCTCCGAAACCGCCAAGCACCGGCTCCATGCCAAGCTCGACCGGTTGTTCCTGCACCCCTGGGCCGGGCCGCTGATCCTGTTTGCACTGCTGTTCGTGGTCTTCCAGGCGGTGTTCAGCTGGGCGACGCCGTTCGCCGATGCGCTGGAAGGCGGGATCGGCTGGTTGACCGGGCAAACCCGTGCACTGATGCCCGAAGGCCTGCCGCGCGATCTGGTGACCGACGGGATCCTTTCGGGCGTGGGATCGGTGGTGGTGTTCCTGCCACAGATCGTGATACTGTTCTTCTTCATCCTGGCAATGGAAGCCTCGGGCTATATGGCCCGCGCGGCGTTTCTGATGGACCGGATGATGGCGGGCGTCGGCCTTTCCGGGCGCAGCTTCATCCCGCTGCTCTCCAGCTTTGCCTGTGCGATCCCGGGGATCATGGCGACCCGCAGCATTACTGATCCAAAGGACCGGCTGACCACGATCCTGGTCGCGCCCTTGATGACCTGTTCGGCGCGGTTGCCGGTCTATGCGGTGATCATCGCCGCTTTCATCCCCAACCGCGCGGTCTTCGGCCCGGTCGGGTTGCAGGGGCTCGTGCTGCTGGGGCTCTATGTTTTCGGGATCGTCGCGGCGATGCTGGTGGCTTTGGTGCTGCGCCGCTCGGTGACCAAGGGCGCGGCCTCGGGCTTCATCATGGAGCTGCCCAAGTACCAGATGCCGCACCCCAAGGATCTCCTGATTGGCCTGTGGCAGCGCGCCTGGATCTTCCTGCGCCGCGCAGGGACGATCATCTTCATGGTCACGGTGGTCTTGTGGCTGCTGCTCAATTTCCCGCGTGCTGGGGAGGGCCAAGACCAGATTGATGCCTCGATCGCGGGCAAGATTGCCAATGGCCTGGCGGTGGTCGTCGAACCGATCGGCTTCAACCGCGACATCGCTTTGGCGCTGATCCCGGCGATGGCCGCGCGCGAAGTGGCGGTCTCCTCGCTGGCCACATCCTATGCGGTCGGGGCCAGCGATGAAGAGGCCCAGGCCCAGCAACTGGGTGAGCGGCTCAAGGCCGATTGGACCCTGCCGACCGCACTGGCTTTCCTCGCCTGGTTCGTCTTCGCGCCGCAATGTATGAGCACCATCGCCGTCACCCGGCGCGAGACCAACGGCTGGAAATGGCCGCTGTTCATGCTCGCCTACCTGTTTGGCCTGGCCTACCTGTTTGCGGGGCTGACCTACTGGACGGCGGTCTGGCTGGGGCTGGGGTAGCAAATTCTCACGCGGAGACGCGGAGACGCGGAGGATTCACCCGAAGCACTCAAGATGTTGCTCCGCGCCGCAGGCGCTCATCTGATCATCAAAAATGACGATCTTGATTCAAGCGGCTTTGCCGCTGGCGCTACATCTTGGGTGCTTCGGGTGAACCGCCCCTGCTTCTCCTCCGCGTCTCCGCGTGAACAACTGCAACGCCTGTGGGAAAATCCACCCCGGCCAATCTGGAACTCGTCCCGCCAAGGCGCTAGGCCTGCGCCAAGCAATTCAAAGGGATTCGATTCGATGGCAGGCAGCGTCAACAAGGTCATTCTCATCGGCAACCTGGGCGCCGACCCGGAAGTGAAAAGCTTCCAGAACGGCGGACGGATCGCCAACCTCAGGATCGCCACCAGCGAGAACTGGAAAGACAAGAACACCGGTGAGCGCAAGGAACGGACCGAGTGGCACACCGTAGTGCTCAATTCGGACGGCCTGGTCGGCGTTGCCGAACGCTATCTGCGCAAAGGCAGCAAGGTCTATATCGAAGGCCAGCTGCGGACCCGCAAATGGCAGGACGCCCAGGGCAACGACCGCTATTCGACCGAAGTGTCGGTCGGCGGCATGGGCGGCGTGCTGACCATGCTCGATGGCGCACCGGGCGGCGGCCAGGGCGGTGGCGGTGGCGGCAACTACGGTGGCGGTCAGCGCAGCGGCGGCGATGATTTTGGAGGCGGCCAGCGTTCGGGTGGCGGCGGCATGGGCGGCGGTGCTGGCGGCGGCGGCGGGTTTGCCGACGATCTCGACGACGATATCCCGTTCTGATGATCCTCCCCGGAACGGGGAGGGGAACCATCCCGCAGGGATGGTGGAGGGGTACGCGCAAGTGATCCCGACATTGAAGGCAAGCACAGGATGCTGGCCCGCGAGGTTGTGATCACCGGCCCGTACCCCTCCACCATGCTTCGCATGGTCCCCCTCCCCCGAGGGGGAGGATCATTTCTTCAGCAAGTCCTTCAGCGCGCCAAAGGCCCCGCCTTCGCCCGCGCTGAGGATCCCGGCCTTGCGGCGGAACTCGTCGGCACCGGGACCTTCCAGATAGGGGTCGATGGCGAGTGCCAGCGTCTGCGCCAGCGCCTCGCCCAGATCGAAGCGGCCGGCTTCCATTTCGATCTCGTCGAGGTCTTCGGCTTCCAGCTCTACTTCTGCGGCGCGGGTCTCGGGTGCGGGGACGAAGCGGAGCGTCAGCGCTTCGGCGATCTGCACCGGCAAGTCCTCGCCCGAAACCGCGCAGCTTTGCACCACATCGGCCTCCATCGTGCCGGTGGCATCCACCGCCGGGCCGTCGCTCGCCATGGTGACGCGTGCCGACAGGCTGTTCACTGCCACCAGCCCAAACCGCTGCGCCAGCGCGGCGCATTCCTCTGCCGTGGCGGTCAGCAGCTGCACGCCCAGCGGCAGGCGGGCGGCATCGACGATCCGCGAAAACTCGCTCACCGTTCGATTACTCCGGCCAGCAGGTCGGTGTCGCTGCTGGCCTCCAGCGTCGCGGCGAGGTGCCTGAACTCGGCTGTGATCGCCGCCGGTTCGGCACCCTCGATCAGCGTGACATTGCGCCCGATCGCTTCGCCCAGCGCGGCATCGCCGGGCTCGGCCAGCGCTGCACGATAAACGTCGAGCCGCCCGCCCAGCGCCCCCATCAGTTTGCCGATGTGCTTGCCCACCACCAGATCGCCCACCCCGCTCTGGCGCAGCTGGCCGTCCATATCGGAGACGAACAGTTCGGTCAGCCGCGCGGCGGGGTGGCGCAGGCCGGGATCACGCTCCAGCCGGATCAGCACCGCGCTCAGCACCAGCACGATGCAATCGAACCGGCCTGGCACCGTATCGGCTATTCCGCCTTTCGCGTACCACTGCGGCTCGCGCGCAACCTCGACCACGCGGTGCCACAGGGCGCGCATATCGGCTTCGGCGGGCTTTCTGCCCAGCAGGCGGTCGAACAGACCCATCGTTATCTCCATTCACCGGCGATTAAACCGGGCCCAGCCAAGCCGGACTTATTGCGCGCCGCGCCAAGGCGGCCTAAGGCGTGGCGCGATAGGACACATCACGGCCCCGGGCAATGCCCGCGCGCCGACGGAGCGACGATGACAATGCCGGTTATGGGACGAATTCTGGGCCTCGCCGTGGCCACGCTGGCTTTGGGAGCCTGCGCCTCGATCAAGGACAAACGCGGGTACCTGGTCGATGGCACCCTGCTCGATTCGGTCATGCCGGGCGTAGACAACCGCACCTCGGTGGAACGCACGCTGGGCCGCCCCACCTTTGTCAGCCAGTTCGGCCGGCAGGACTGGTTCTACGTTTCGACCAATACGCAGCAAAAGGCTTTCACCCGGCCCAAGGCCAAGGAACACCTGCTGATCCACATCACCTTCGATGATAAGGGCAATGTGAACTCTATTCAGCGCACCGGTATGGAAAAGGTCGTCCACCTCGATCCTGATGGTGACAAGACGCCGACGCTGGGCCGGCAGCGGACCTTCCTGGAGGATCTGTTCGGCAATATCGGCCAGGTCGGCGCGGCCGGTGGTCCGGGCGGCGGCGGCGGGCCGGGCCGTCCGAACTGAAGCCAGGATTGAACCTGGCGGGATTGCGCATATATCCCGGCTATGAACCATTCCAACGACAGCCACGGTCTGATCCAGTGGCACGGCACCACCATCATCGGCGTCAAGAAGGGCGGCAAGACCGTCATCGCCGGCGATGGCCAGGTTTCCATGGGCAACACGGTGATGAAGCCCAACGCCAAGAAGGTTCGCCGCCTGGGCGCCAATAATGGAGATGGGGGCTCGGTGATTGCCGGGTTTGCGGGAGCGACCGCCGATGCCTTCACCTTGTTCGAACGGCTTGAAAAGAAGCTTGAGCAGCACCGCGGGCAATTGATGCGCGCGGCGGTGGAGCTGGCCAAGGACTGGCGCACCGACAAGTACCTGCGCAATCTTGAAGCGCTGATGATCGTGGCCGACAAGGACGTGCTGCTGATCCTGACCGGCAACGGCGATGTGCTGGAGCCTGAAGAGGGCATCGCCGCGATCGGATCGGGCGGTAACTATGCCCTCTCCGCCGCCAAGGCGCTGACGGAATACGAGGACGATCCCGAAAAGATCGCCCGCCGCGCAATGGCGGTGGCGGCCGAAGTCTGCGTCTTCACCAATGACCGCGTGACGGTTGAGGTCATCTGAACCCCATGATTGAGAACCTGACCCCCAAAGCGATCGTCAAGGCGCTCGACGAGCACATCATCGGCCAGCAGGAGGCGAAGCGTGCCGTTGCCGTCGCCTTGCGCAACCGCTGGCGGCGCCAGCGGCTTTCTGCCGAATTGCGCGACGAGGTGACGCCCAAGAACATCCTGATGATCGGGCCGACGGGCTGCGGCAAGACCGAGATTTCGCGGCGGCTGGCCAAGCTGGCCGAAGCCCCCTTCGTCAAGGTCGAGGCGACCAAGTTTACTGAGGTCGGCTATGTCGGCCGCGATGTCGAACAGATCGCCCGCGACCTGGTTGAGGAAGCAATCCGGCTCGAAAAGGACCGCCGCCGCGAAGCGGTGCGCGAGGCGGCCGAGAAGGGGGCGATGGACCGGCTGCTCAAGGCCCTGGTTGGCGATGGCGCTTCGGAAGCCACTCGCGAAAGCTTCCGCCAGCGGATCGCCCAGAAGGCGATGGACGAAGTCGAAGTCGAGATCGAGGTTGAGGACAGCCCCGGCATGGGGATGGACATCCCCGGCATGCCCGGCGGGATCGGGATGATCAACCTGTCCGAGATGATGGGCAAGGCGATGGGCAAACAGCAGCTCAAGCGCCGCAAGCTCAAGGTGCCCGATGCCTGGACCAAGCTGGTCGACGAAGAGGCTGAAAAGCGGATGGACCAGGACGATGTTGCGCGCGTGGCGCTGGCCAATGCCGAGACCAACGGGATCGTCTTCATCGACGAGATCGACAAGATCGCGGTCAGCGATGTGCGCGGCGGTTCAGTGTCACGTGAAGGGGTGCAAAGGGACCTTCTACCCCTTATCGAAGGTACCACGGTCGCCACCAAGTACGGCCCGATGAAGACCGACCACGTGCTGTTCATAGCCAGCGGCGCGTTCCACGTTGCCAAGCCCAGCGACATGCTGCCCGAACTGCAGGGCCGTCTGCCGATCCGGGTCGAGCTGAAAGCGCTCAGCGAAGACGATTTCGTCCGCATCCTCTCCGAAACCCGCGCCAACCTGGTCGAACAGTACCGGGCCTTGCTGGGGACCGAGAAGGTGACGGTGGACTTCACCCCCGAAGCCGTGCGCGAAGTCGCGCGGATCGCTTGCCAGGTCAACGAAGCAGTCGAAAACATCGGCGCGCGGCGGCTCCAGACGGTGATGGAAAAGCTGCTTGAGGACCTGAGCTTCGAGGCCGAGGACCGGGCCGGGGAAAGTGTCACTATCGACGAGGCCTATGTCAGCCAGCGGCTGGCCGGGCTGGCGCGGGATACCGACCTGTCGAAATACATCTTGTAGGGCGCAGATTGTTCCTATAATGTTCTCACCAACGTGTCGAGGGGAGAACGACCATGAAGCTGAGCGGCGGATGTCAGTGCGGCGCGGTGCGCTATTCGGTTGACGGCGATCCGCAGCACGTTGCGCTGTGCCATTGCAACGATTGCCGCAAGAGCGCGGGCGCACCGATGGTCAGCTGGGCGGCCTTTGCGGAAGGTGAGTTCACGCTCGAACAGGGCGAGCTGACCACTTTCAACTCGTCCGGCACGGCGCTGCGCAGTTTCTGCCCCCAATGCGGCACCGGGATTGCCTATCGCAATGCCGAGTTCCTGCCCGGCATCGTCGATATCCAGTCGGCCACGCTCGACGATCCGCAGGCGCTGCCGCCGGGTGCGCATATCCAGGTTGCGGAACGGATCGGCTGGATGGAAAGCCAGCATGAGCTGGTGCAGTTCGCCCGCTATCCTGGGCAGAACTAGGTTCGATTTTACATGGGTTTGGCAGATCAATAGCCCTTCCCCAGTGGGGAAGGGTTGGGATGGGGGCTCGACGGTAGTTTGGTTCACTTGGGTTGAG
>JAGXTB010000147.1 GCA_018334165.1 Sphingomonadales bacterium
CCGCTCCCCCGGCCCGACCACCCATAGGGTACCCTAGTTGCGGGTGGTCGGGCCGGGGGAGCGGGCCGGCCAGGCCAAGCTGATCGCGGAGGCGATCAGCGCACCAATATAAAGAAATGGATGCCCGACAAGGATTATAATCCTCTCTTTTGGGCGTCCATCTATGTCCCGAAATCCACGTAAATACCTACATTTTGTAGGAACTTCGTCCGCGCGCGTCCCTTGACAATCACTCCAATCCACGAAATATGTGGGAACTGGCGTGGGAACCGAGGGTGCTCTAGATGGCGAAGCTTAGCGAACTGAGGGCGAGGAACGCCAAGCCTGGCGTGCATGGCGACGGCTCGGGCCTATATCTCCGGGTCAAGCCCAGCGGGGCAAAGTCATGGGTGCTGCGGGTTCAGCACATGGGCAAGCGTCAAGATATCGGGCTGGGCGGATTTCCTGCCGATCTTTCACTTTCCGATGCGCGCGAGAAGGCCGCACACCTGCGCAAGCTTGCGCGCAAAGGCCTCGATCCTCGCGCAGATCGGGATAAGGTCAAGGTGCGCCAACCGACCTTTGCCGATGCGGTCACCGAAGCGCATTCGGCACTCGCAAAGGGCTGGGCTGATCGAACCGGCAAGGCGTTCAAGGCGTCTCTCGACGAACACGCCGTTCCCAAACTTGGATCCCTGCGCGTGGACGCAATCACCGCTGCGGACATCATTGTGGCGCTGGCTCCCATTTGGACTGACAAGCCGGTCATGGCGAAGAAGGTGCGCGCTCGGATATTGACGGTGCTGGCATTCGCCAAGGCCAGAGGTTGGCGGTCGAACGGTTTGCCTGATGCCCGAGAATTGAGAACCGGCCTTGCCAAGCAGCCCCGCGGCGGAAACTTCGCCTCAGTTCCATTCGCCGAGGTGCCTCAATTTGTCGCGGATCAGCTTGAAAAGGAACCGGCCACCAGCCGCATGGCGATGCTGTTTGCTGTCCTGACTGGCGCGCGATCGGGAGAGGTCAGGCTAGCAACTTGGGAGAAGATCGACCTCAAGGCCCGGACGTGGTCGCGTACAGCAGATGACATGAAGAGCGATCTGCCTCACGTCGTGACACTGAACGACTCGGCGATTGCTGTCCTCAATGGAATGGCCCCTGTGGAGGCGCGCGCAGGATTGATCTTTCCGGGCGCCAAGGTCGGCAAGCCCCTGTCAGACATGTCGCTCACGCGCATCCTCCGGCTGGCCGGGCGCACGGAGACGGTGCACGGCTTCAGGAGCGCATTCCGTGACTGGGCCGCTGAGATGATGCCGACGGTGCCCGCCATGGTCGCAGAGATGGCTCTGTCTCACAAAGTCGGAACCTCGACAGAACAGGCCTACCTTCGTTCCGATTTGCGCGACCTGCGCCGCGCCCTTATGGATGCTTGGGGCCGATTTGTGGCACCGTCGCTTTCGGCGGGTGGAGGCAATGTTGTGCAGTTACCGACCCGCGCTGAGGCTAAAGGCCAATGAGGACATTTGGTGCGCGCTGGTTTGCCGATCCTGACTGTCGCTCAGCTCTCGGGTACGAGCGTTGCGATGATCGAGAGGCACTACGGGCACATGGTTCAGAATGATGCAGAGAGCGCCCTGGCAAAGCTGGTGCTTTGAAATGGCCTGGCCGGGGGCGAGCGAAGGCACCGCTTGGAGCGAGCAGCGGCGGAAGGGCGATTTTGAACTCGCTTAACGCAAGTAGCCTGCTAGTTTCAGTTGAAACTATTTTGAATGCCCCGCGCCTTGTGTGGCGACGCTAAACCCGGAAAGGGATGCCCAATGCCAAAGCTGCCCACCTTTGAAAACCTAGGCGAGTGGCTGAACCCGCCAGACGTGCAAGATGCGGTGATCGCCTACATGGATCAGTTGGCGGCCCCGGCGCTCCTGCGCGAACTCTATCGACCCCTGGGGCTGCGGCGAACATCGGTGAACCGGGTGCTGCAAAGGCTGCACAACAAGGGGATCGTCAGGCGGTGGAAGATACCGGCGGACACACGCCTACCAGTCAAGCATGCGCAGGGACGGCGGCTGGGTGAGGGCATGCGAAAGTGCTACCTCTACCAGCTCAACAATCAGGTGGAGCTGTGAAGCGCCCGCTTTTAACGGCAATTACCGGGTGGGCTGGCATCGTCGCCCTGGCTTGGTGGCTGGCGGATCGCCGGATCGGAATCTGTTCTGGCATCAGCATCTATAGCGCCGAAGTGTCTCATACCAACTGCATCGCGCGCGCAACTGCTGCCCGTGACAGCATCCTGATCTACGGCCTCAGCATTGGTTTGGTGGCAGCGATCGTGCTGAGCGTTGCTCTGCACTCCGGAACACCCCTCAGGCAATGGCTGGACCGCATTTCAAGAGACCAAAGGCCGCGCACCATCAATATGCCGGTTGGAGATCCCAAGGCTGGCCCCACGCGGGGCAATATCGTCGCCTTGCTCCTTTTGGGCGCTATCGGCGGTGCCGCCCTGATTTACGTCGTGATATCCATAGGGTCTCAGCCTTCGACGACGGAACAGATCGCCGCCGAAGCGAGCGACTGGGCGACCGACGCTTCCTTTGATCCCCTTGAGGGTGCCGGAGAGACACAGTCGGCGTTCCTTCCGGCTGGTAGCGACGCATATGCCCCCCAAGATGCCGAGCCATCGCGCGCGGAATCAACACCGGAAGATGAGACCTCAAACGAGGAGCCGAGTGACCAACAGCAAGAGTAGGCTCCCCGACCTGGCCGCAGAGGCGTGGCCGGGACGGAGGCTGAACTGTCAACGGATCACGATTGGCCCGCAGTAACCGGGCGGGACGGTATCCATGCCGCGCAACCACGCCGAGAACAGGCTTTCGCCCGACTGTCTCATGATGGTGTGTGGCATTTGGATTTCGTCCATTTCGCTTGATATCGGCATGGTACTTCTCCTTGGGGTGGTGACTGCTTCCAGTTGAGAGACATCAAAGTTTCAATACTTTGTGTGTCTCTACTAAGGAGCGTGGCCAATGGAAATCATTGAAACCAAACGATATATAGACCGCTCCACAACCGCCATTGCCGTCACCAATTGGCAATGCCGGTGAACACAAAATTCCCGCAAATCAGCCATTTTTGAGGCTAAGGGCGGGGTCCGTTGCCGAGTGGCGGAAAATTGCCGCGCTAGCTGCGGCAACGGCGGAAAAACGCGATATTGGTCACTCCGTGTCATCGCCGCCGCCCAGCGTTGGAAAGACTGCAACCAATCCATCTGGCCCGTCAATGATGCGGTCTGCGTCGACCAGCTCAATGATAGCAGCCCTAAGAGCCGCGCGTGACACGCCCTCCAGCTCCGACAGCTTGCGCTCCCAAAGCTCATGCCTTCCGGTGCGGCGCACGACGCGGCCAAGGCGGTTTTGTTCGGCGATAGCGTCGCAGATCAAATCGAGGACTTCGTAGCTCAGCGAGCCAGTGGCGGCCTTCTCCAAAATGGGGTCGAGAGTGAACGCCTGGTCATTGAGTTGATATCTGCATCCTGTCCCCTCGGGCAGCCAAAGAAGCTCCTCAGGGATGTTGGCCTTGAACGGCCCGACCTCAAGTCGCTTACCGGCAACTCGGATGACGCCGATTGCCAGCCGACAAACTGCAACAAATGCTCCGGCACCAAGGACGTGAGCTTTCAGCCCGCCGATAGACTTCACACCCTCCCCGAATTTCGTCAGGTGATTGACGAGGATCACGGCGCAATTCTTGACCCGCGCCAACCGAACCAGCGGGGCAAGGAAGGCTCTCGCCGCGCGGTCCGACTTTGGGTCGCCATCGAAGAACGCGCCAACGGTATCGACAACAACCAGATCGAGGTTGGGAAGGGAATCTAGGCTCTCGATGTGATCGGCAAGCGAACTGTCGGGATCATTTAGCGTCAGATAATCGGATGGCCCCCAGGCGCTGGCGTGTTTGGCCGCCCTATAATTGATACTTCCAGCGCTCTCTTCACCTGCCACGAGGGCGCAGACGAATCTGCCAGTGATCGGTATGCCGAGGACGTGACGGAACTGGCTATCGGAGCGCGCGCCGAGCGCACCTAACCAGGAATGCACGACACTCGACTTCCCGGCTCCGCTGGCTCCCGCAAGCACAATGACCTCCTTGCGTGGGATGACCCCATTGACGACCCACTCAATCTTTTCGGATCTGTCAGCTCGCTCAGTCCAGTCGCCGTAGCGAGCGAAGAGATAGGGGTTGCGTCCACATGCCACCCAGCGTTCCACCAGCCGCCCCAGCATGGGCCGGGAGAGGCAGACCCGCTCCAACCACTCATCCCGGCTCTCATCGGGCGCAGGGTCCAATTGCGGCGTTGCTTCGCCGCTCCATTGGCCGGGGCCGCCGCCACCGCGCCGCATGGTGTCATGTAGCATCGTCGCGTTGCGCAGTTTGGCCTTGACCGACAGCGAGAGGGTCGCACCTGGAATGGATGCCAGCTCCACTCGGAATTCGGGAAACTGAGCCAGCTCAACCACCGGCAAGTCAGCATCCTCAGCGCGATGGACCAGGCACAAGGTCGGCTCAGTTGTGTATTTTCCAAGCCCGCCACCCTCGGCAAATGAGGCGAGGTCAGCGCGAACCAGACCGAGCGAATGATAGTGCGACACCCAAGGCGCAATCACGGCGGAGATTTCGGCTTCAAGGCCTTCTCTCAACCTTGCATTCTCGGCTGTATCGTCGCTCAAGTCCCAGCCTGCTGGGGGGTACTCTCCTTCGATCTCGAATTCTGCTCCATCTGGGCGCACCCCCGCGATCGTGAAGCCGAGGTGAAAGAGGGTGACGTGAAAGTCAGCGTCCTGGGTCTCGACCGTTGCCCAATGGGCCGCGCTCTGCGCAGCCTGGCGCTCGCGCTCGGCCTTCAACTCAGCGATCTGGTCGGCGCGATCTTGGGCACTCTCTTCGACCCGCGCCAGCACAACTCGAGCACTGGCAGGTTCCGAGCTGCGCAGGTGACCCTCGCCTCCGTCACTAGCCGCGCCAACGGCTTCACGAGTAGCCGCGTCGCGCCGGTCACTTTCGGCTGCGGCTCGGGCTGCTTGCTCTTGCCCGGCTGCCATTTGCCGCATGACCCTGCTGGCGGCAGTTTCGCCCATGCCCCAAGGATCGAACGGCGGTGCGGGTTGCGCCAAAGGAACGGCGGTGCTGGGACCTTCACAGAAATCTGCGAAGATGTCGGGGTGGTCGTCGGTGCTCATTGTCATCAAACCACCTTCCGGCGCTTGCCATCCGGTCCGATGAACGACCTGCCCTTGTTGCGCGGATCGCCCACGAAAGCATTGGCGCTGGCGTCGTCTCGGAAAGTTGGCACGGCTGCGCTCCCGCCGGTCGTGGTTCCATCTTCAAGCTCGCCCGTCGCCGGGTTGTAGCGCAGGCGCTTGGTCTTGGGGCCGGTGGTGGTTCCGTTGATCTGGCGCTTCGCTTTGGGGGTCGCATCGCCCCAAGCCCACCAAGAGGACTTGGCCTCCGGCGCGGGTTTCGGCTTGGCCGCGTTGCTGCGCGACTTTGCGCGCGCTTCTTCGATTGTGGCGCTGACGGCCGAAACGGGATCGCCAGTCTCGCGGAACTTGGCAACCGCGCGCGTGCGCAGGCCGTTGCGCATTTCCAACGGCAGGGTGACGCCGACGTAGAACTTGTCGATTTCATCGTCGATCATGTCGAGGCTGGGCTTCGAGATGGGCTTGGGCGGCTTCGCTGCTGGCGCGGCGGGCTTGCCGCCGCCAACATTCGCCAGGGCGAAGTGCCAGCCGCCCAGCGGTTTCCCGTTCGGACCGACACGGCCAGTCTCATCGCGTGCTTCGACCACGCGGACGCCAGGGTTTTTCGCCTCGATGGCGCGCGCTGCCTGGTCAACGGTCATGCCGGGCTGCACGTCAATGTCGTAGGCGATCGTGCCGGGCTGGGAACCAAGGTGGTACGAGTCGCTTACACCGCCCACTGCCCGGTTGTGCTCAGGCGAGCGAAGACCGCTGTTGGGCTTTGAGAGGTTCGGGAACACGCTCTGGATGACATCGAAGCCCGGAGCTGGACCGCTGGCCTTGATGCCCGCCACGTCGCGCTTCCCGTCGTTGTTTATGCCAGCCACGACCACGCGCCCGTCCGCGCCAATCTGCGCAGCCTTGACCGTGGCCCCTGCGCGAATTTTCGCCACCGGGATGTCGTTGGCGTGGTTGATCCGGGCGACACCGAACGATTTGTCCTGGTCAGCCTGATAGCCAGCCGTGGCAATCTCGTCGGCGCGCTCTGGCGTGATGGCGAAGTCCTTGGTCGGGCTGTGGCCTTGGGCAACCAGCCCGCGGCGGGCCATTTCGTCGCCAGCGCCAAATGCGCCGAGCGAACCCATTGCGTCGGGGATGTTGACCTTGTCCTGCTGCATCTGCCCCATCGCGCCGACCAGATTTGCCAGCGACATAACGGGATCAGGGCGAGCGGGCGGGTCGGGCAGCGGCTGGTCGAAGTTCTCGAAGCCGGGCGAGAGCACGGTCTGCGGAACCTCCGGCTGCCGTGACTGCACAAACTGCGCCATGAAGCCCGGCAGGCCAGCCTGCGCGGTGTTGGCTGTGCGCTGCCCCACGGTGCGGGCGTCGTAGAAATCACCTTGCGAACGCGCCTGCCCAGCCTGCGCGCGGCGCAGATCCATCTCGGCCTGCTGCTGCTCTTGCGCGGCGCGTGCCTGCGGATCGCCAAAGATGGCGCGGACAAGCGCGCTGCCAGCTTCGGCTGTGGGGTCTTTGTAGATGAAGTTTGGCGCGCGTGACATGGGAAGGGAGCCTTTCGATGGAGGAGCGATCAGGGCTGACCGGAGGGTGCCAGTTCCGGGAACGGGTACGGCCCGCCCTCGGGCAGAGCACCGTGCTCAAGCAGGGCTTCCTGAAGCCGCTGGGCTACAGAGACGATGGCGTTGATAAGCCTGGCTTCGGTTGTGGGTCTGCGCAGGTAGTGGATCGTCGCGCCGCAATGAGGGGCGGGGTCCGCCCCGTCGTCCCCATGCCCCAGGCCATCGAGAGCCAGGGCGTTGCGGTCGGATGGCTCCGTTGCGGTCACGCGGCAACGCCCATGACGGGCAGCGAGGACAGCCAAAGGTCAATCTCGGCGCGCGGGATCAGGGTGCGACGGCCAGACTTGCGCCCGAGCATGCGCCCCGCCTTTAGTTCGAGGTAGATCGCACTCCGGGATGTTCCCAGTAGCTTCGCCGCATCGACAACACTGTATGCAAGCGCTTCGGTTGGATAAGTCATTGTTGGCCCGCCTCTCGATGAATACTGCTCGGACGACGGTAAACACCTAAACGTCACCTAGGTCAATGCGCATATTGAGAGTAAATGATTTATGTTGCTACGTTTTGTGGGAACAATTCAACTTTACACAGTGCTTGGCAATGGGTGTAGCCCGCAAGAATTTGTGCAGTTTCGACGTTTTGTCGGAACTCGTTACGCCCAGAAAAAAATTAGTGCGGACGCCCGATAATAAAAATCGCGGCTCCGCGCTGGGTGGGGCCGGGGGGTGGGGACCGAGCGGCGAGGAAGGCTAGGGGTCGATCCGCCCTTTCCTGCCCCGCGCTGGGTGGCCCGCTGTGCACGCCACATAGTGCGCGCCGTCCCCTCGCTTCCCGCCTTACCGCCATGCTAGGGGTCGAGAGCAAAGCGTTGCGCCCCGTTTCAGGGCGTTACGCGGATCAACGGGGCGTCTCCGCCGCCGGGGGGCGGTCCTCTCAGCCTTGGCCAGCCGGTCGAGGCACAGGCTGGCGCGGCTGGCGGTCACCTTTGAAAATAAATCTGAGGCCCGGTTTGGGAGAAAATCGGACGGTTCGGACACCCGCCAGGCTCATTCGAGCGGTCCCCCAGATGTCTGCCGGTTTGGTCCGATGTGCTGGCCACGCAAGCGGACGGACCGTGCGTTGACGCTCCCCCGGAACGGTGCATGCTTGGGGTCTAGCAAGCACGAAGGAGCAAGAGCATGGACTGCACGATAATCGCTTTCCCGACACTGTTGGAGCGGGATGACAGGGAATTCGAACGCCACGGAACATCGAACTTCATTCGGGCTGTAACGGAAGGCCCGGCCCTTTGGGATGAGGTGCGGCATGGCGAGGAAAGGCCGGAGATGGTCCGCCGCGTCGGTGCCTTTGCCGCGCTCATTGGCCGGCTGGAGCAGTACCGCTCTGAGGATTTGGACGGTACGGTCGAACTGGGCGGCGGCATGATTTCATTGCGGCTTCTGCCGGGCCTGTTGGCGTCCAGGGTCGCGCCAGCTTTGCGATCGGTGGCTTGATGGGACTAGAGGCAGGCCCAAGCACAAGCGCAGCGGCAAAATTGAGGTTGAAGCTGGCCCGCGCGCCCTAGGGGCAAGGCCGAGACTGTAACCGCGGCCCTGCCCCTAGGGGACTAGATGCCGCCGAGCGGCAATGACAACAAGTCGAGCGGGCATTCGGGTCGTTGCCGGTTGCCTGCCTAGTCGCGGTGTGGCTGGTGCCAGCCGCACCGCAAACAATGCTGGAAGTGGCTGCGAACGATTGATTTGCGGTGCAGCGCGTGGCCGCGCCCTCATTCGATCACGATGTGGGAACTCATGTGGGGGCCATTGCAACCATTGCCGGTAAAATCGCGTCATATCAACGCTATGAGGTTTGGAAATGGATGCCCGACAAGGACTCGAACCTTGATTGACGGAGTCAGAGTCCGCTCTCTTACCATTAGAGGATCGGGCAATCAGGCCGGTGCCTCTAGTGCCGCGCCCGCCGCTCGTCAAGGTGCTGACGCATCCTTGCTTGCCCCGCGCCGCCCTTAGGTTTACCAAGGTGACAGGTACTCGCCACACCCGGCGGGAAAACGATAAGAGTGCAATTGCAATGGCGGACGATTCTCCGCCGGCCATGCGCGACAAGGAGGCGAACGGAAGCGAACGCGAACCGGGGCAAGGCCGTCAGGCCGCAGCCGCCACGCTTCCCACCGGCTCTGCGCACCGGCCCGGTGGCCGAACCAGCGAAACCGCACCGTCAGACCTGGCGGGGCGCTGGCACGTCGCGATCCCGCGCAGTTCCCCTTTTCACCGTCAGGCCTTCGCCGCGATCGACCTTGGCACCAACAATTGCCGCCTGCTGATCGCGCGCCCCGATGGTGAGCATTTCACCGTGATCGATGCCTTCAGCCGGGTGGTGCGGCTGGGCGAAGGCTTGGCCCAGTCTGGCCGGCTGAGCCAGGCGGCGATGGACCGCGCGCTGGGCGCGCTGCACGTCTGCGCCGACAAGCTGCGCCGCCGCAATGTTCACCTCGCCCGCTCGGTCGCCACCGAAGCCTGCCGCCGGGCCGAGAACGGCGAGCTCTTCATTGCCCGGGTGGCGAGCGAAACCGGGATCCTGCTCGACATCATCAGCGCCCAGGAAGAGGCGCGCCTTGCGGTGATGGGCTGCCACCTGCTGCTCGAGGAGGGCGAGGGTCCGGCGATGATCTTTGACATCGGCGGCGGCTCGACCGAACTGGTGCTGGTCGAAAGCCGCCACGGCCAGGTGCCCAAGATCCATGACTGGCAATCGGTCCCCTGGGGCGTAGTCAGCCTGACCGAAAGCTGCGTGGCCGAACCCGAGGACGCGGTTGGCCGGGCGCTGCGCTATGACGAGATGCGGCGGCTGGTGCGGGACAGCCTCGCGCCTTTCGTCGAGCGGATCGCGGGCCCGATCGAGCGCGCGGCCGGCACCCATCCGCTACGCCTGCTGGGCACCAGCGGCACTGTGACCACGCTCGCCAGCCTGCATCTGGAATTGCCGCAATATGATCGCCGCGCGGTCGATGGCCTGATCGTTTCGGCGGCGGAAATGGCCCAGTTGTGCGAGCGGCTGGCCCTGATGACCCCCGAACAGCGCCGCGCCCAGCCCTGCATCGGGCGCGAGCGGGCCGATCTGGTGGTGGCGGGCTGCGCGATCCTGCAGACGATTTTTGAGCTGTGGCCGGCCGACCGGCTGGGCGTGGCCGACCGCGGCATCCGCGAGGGCATCCTGCGCAGCCTGATGGCTTCCGGCAGCGCAGCGGAACTCAGCCGCCAGGCCGTGCGGCAAGCCCGCCGGAATAACTCATGAATCGGCACGGCTCCGCCGCGCCTGGCGCAACACCGGCCCGCTCCCCC
>JAGXTB010000148.1 GCA_018334165.1 Sphingomonadales bacterium
TTGGGCGCGAACATCCGCATCATCGCTACCGGATCGGCCACCGCGCCGAACAGCGTGGTGGCCGGATCGCGGGTGCCGCCGATGAACAGGCAGGGCTGCTCAAGCTGCTTGCCCTGCATCGGCTTCAGCCAGGCGTAGTCGCGTTCGTGGTTGCGATAGCGGTTCAGCGGCCCGCGAAAGCCAGACGACCGGAACTCGGCCTCGTAGTAGTCGAGGTCCGCTTCGGTCAGCCAGGGGACGCTTTGCGGATCGGGCAGACCTTGCAGGAAGGTCGCGCCCGCTGCCTTGCTCCAGTAGTCGCCCGGCGGCACATCGCCTGAGATCGAATACATCATCCGCGCCACGAAATCGCGAGGGTTCGCTTCGGCCTCGGCTTCGGCCACGCCCGGTTCCTGGAAATACTCCTGGTAGAAGAACCGGCCCTGGCTGGTGAAATGTTCGCGGAACACTTCGGTGAAAGGCCGCAGCGGCGCGCCGGAAAACGGCACCGACAGCCCCGCCACCGCGCGGATCCGCTGCGGATTGGTGAAGGCGGTATTCCAGACGATCGGCGCACCCCAATCGTGGCCGATCAGGACCACGGGTGCGCCCGGCGAAAGGGCATCGGCAAGGCCGATCAGGTCACCCGCAATCGCCTCAAGGCTATAGGCCTCCACCGCATGCGGCTTGTCCGATCCGCCATAGCCGCGCACGTCGACCGCGCAGGCAGTGAACCCGGCCGCAACTATGGGTCCGATCTGGTGTCGCCACGAATACCAGCTTTCGGGAAAGCCGTGGACCATGATCGCCAGCGGGCCAGTGCCCTCAATCGCGCAGCGCAGGGTTGCCGCGCCGGTATCGATCATGCGGAACTCAGGCATAGAATGCTCCCCAAACGACAACCCCTCCCGGTCCGGGAGGGGCAGTGAGACTTGGCAGCTTGCTGCCTAGTCGCAGCGGGGTGGGCCCATCGCCAGGCGGGAACCCCCACCCCAACCCCTCCCCACTGGGGAGGGGCATTCTTGTCAGTGGCGATCGTCGTCCTTGATCGTGGGAACCTGTTCGAACTGGTGGAACGGCGGCGGGCTCGACAGGGTCCATTCGAGCGTGGTCGCGCCTTCGCCCCAATAGTTGTCGGCAGCCTTCTTGCCGGCCGTGAAGGCATAGATGATGTTGATGAACCAGATCACCAGCGAGCCTGCCATCACCAGATAGCCGAGCGACGACCACTCGTTCCAGTAGGCATAGGCCGGGGCATAGTCCGGATAGCGGCGCGGCATGCCCTGCCAGCCCAGGAAGTGCTGCGGGAAGAAGATCATGTTCACGCCGACGAAGAACACCCAGAAGTGCAGGTGGGCGAGGAACTCGCTGTGCATCTTGCCGCTCATCTTCGGGAACCAGTAGTAGAACCCGCAGAACAGCGCGGTCACCGCACCCAGGCTGAGCACATAGTGGAAGTGCGCGACCACAAAATAAGTGTCGTGAACCACGTCGTCGATCCCGCCATTGGCGAGGTAGACGCCGGTCACGCCGCCCAGCGTGAACAGGAAGATGAAGCCGATCGCCCAGACCATCGGGCTCTTGAACTCGATCGAGCCGCCCCACATCGTCGCGATCCAGCTGAAGATCTTGATGCCGGTCGGCACCGCGATCACCATGGTGGCGAGCGTGAAGTAGAGCTTGGTGTTGATCGACATGCCGGTGGTGTACATGTGGTGCGCCCAGACCACAAAGCCGACCACGCCGATCGCGACCATCGCATAGGCCATGCCCAGATAGCCGAACACCGGCTTCTTCGAGAAAGTCGAGATGACCTGGCTGATGATGCCAAAGCCCGGCAGGATCATGATGTAGACTTCGGGGTGGCCGAAGAACCAGAACAGGTGCTGGAACAGCACCGGATCGCCGCCGCCCTTGTGATCGAAGAAGGTGGTGCCGAAGTTACGATCGGTGATCAGCATGGTGATCGCCGCGGCCAGCACCGGCAGCGCCAGCAGCAGCAGGAACGCGGTAACCAGCACCGACCAGACGAACAGCGGCATCTTGTGCAGCGTCATGCCCGGCGCGCGCATGTTGAAGATCGTGGTGATGAAATTGATCGCGCCCATGATCGAGGCGGCACCGGCAAGGTGCAGCGAGAAGATCGCGAAATCGGTGGCCGGACCGGACGAGCCATAAGTCGACAGCGGTGCATAGGCGGTCCAGCCGATCCCGGCGCCATTGCTGCCCGTGGCATCGCCCGGGACCAGTGCCGAAAGCATCAACGAAAGGAAGCCGGCAACAGTCAGCCAGAACGAGATGTTGTTCATCCGCGGGAAGGCCATGTCGGGCGCGCCGATCATGATCGGAACGAACCAGTTGCCGAAACCGCCGATGATCGCAGGCATGACCATGAAGAACACCATGATCAGCCCATGCGCGGTGATCAGCACGTTCCACAGGTGCAACTGGGCATCGAAACTGGCGCCCGGTTCGCCCAGCATCGAGGCAATCCAGCCCAGATGCTGGATCCCCGGCTCGGCCAGTTCCAGCCGCATCAGGCCCGAAATGCCGCCGCCAATGATCCCGGCGAAAATCGCGAAGATCAGGTAGAGCGTACCGATGTCCTTGTGGTTGGTGGACATGAACCAGCGGGCGAAGAACGCCGGCTTGTGGTCATGGTGCCCGTGATCATCAGCGTGGGCCTGGAGGTTTGCGGCGGTGGTGGCCATGGTTTGAGAACCTTTGTCCTAAATCTGGTCTGGGTCAGGCGGCGGGCTTAGCAGCCGGTTCGGCTGCGGCCTGCCCGGCAGCGGCCGGAGCAGCGGGTGCCTCGGGCAGTCCGTCAACTTTGCCGCCCTGGGCAATCACCCAGGCGTTGTACTTGTCGCGCGGCAGGGCTTCGACCACGATCGGCATATAGCCGTGGCGCGCACCGCACAGTTCCGAACACTGGCCGAAATAGACGCCGGGCTTTTCGATGTGCAGCACGCCCTGGTTGAGGCGGCCCGGCACGGCGTCGATCTTGAACCACAGCGAAGGCACGGCAAAGGCGTGGATCACGTCGGCGCCGATCGCCTGCAGGCGGATGTCTTCGCCGACCGGAACCACCATGCGATTGTCCACCGCCAGCTGGCTGGGGCCGTCATCATCAGTGCGGAACCGCTCACCGGGCTTCACGTCTTCCTTGTCCTTGAGCATGTTCGAAATCACTTCGAACCCGCCGTTGTCGGGATAGGTATAGGTCCAGTACCACTGGTTGCCGGTCGCCTTGATGGTCAGCGCCTGCTTGCCCGGGTCCTTGAACTGGGCGCGCAGCAGATTGACCGAAGGCACCGCAATGGCGACCAGGATCAGGATCGGCACGCCGGTCCAGACCACTTCGAGCAGGGTATTGTGCGAGGTCTTCGACGGCACCGGGTTGGCGCGGGCGTTGAAGCGCACGATCACGAAGAGCAGCAGCAGCAGCACGAAAACAGTGATCGCCACCATTACCCAGATCAGGCCGGTGTGCATCCGCGTCGCCTGGTGGCCGTTGGGCGAATACTGTTGCTGGACGTCAAGCGCGCCGTCGATCGGCATGCCCACGCCAGGCGTCGGCTTCATCGGGGTGTAGCCGCCCGGGGCAACCTGGTAGCGCGGATCGTTGGGATCGATCTTGGGGGCGTCGGGCGCGGGCGCGGCAACCGCCGGGGCAGCAGCGGCAGGTTTGACTTCGGCAGCAGCGGCATCCGCGGCGG
>JAGXTB010000149.1 GCA_018334165.1 Sphingomonadales bacterium
GGAAAGCCTGCTGATCCGCGGTATCCTGCCGATCATCCCGCCACGCTCGAACCGAAAAGCGCCCGAGCATCCCGACTATCGCCGCTACAGGGATCGAAACCGGGTCGAGCGCATGTTCGGCAAACTCAAACAGCAACGCCGCATCGCCACCCGCTACGACAAGACCGTCCTGTCGTTCGAGAGCTTCCTCAACCTCGCCGCTTCACGGCTTTGGTTGAAGACTTTTGTCAACACGACCTAGCTGCCATGCTGGCGGCAGGCAAAACGACTAGGAATGGAAAATGACATACATCCTTTTCGCAGCAGCTTACTGCCTGTTCGTGGTGGCTGTCGGTGCCTATTTCGGGCGGAGTTCATCTAGTCACCTCTCCGATTACTATTTGGCGGAGCGCGGTGCGAAACGCTGGATCGGCGCGTTTGCAGCCTCGGCGTCGTCCGAAAGTGCATGGGTGCTGATGGGGTTGGTTGGTGCGGCCTATACCTCTGGATTGTCGGTGTTGTGGCTCATCCCCGGCTGTGTGCTGGGGTATGCGTTCAACTGGTTCGCGGTCGCGCCGCGCCTGCATCACCTGACCGACGAGTCCAAAGCGGTGACGTTGGCCGAGGCTATCGGCTTCCGCCACAATAGCGCTCGGTTGAGGATCGTTCTCACTGCGATCATCGTCATTTTCATCACGGCCTATCTGTCATCACAGTTTTTGGCGATTGGGCGTGTGGTCAATTCAACAACCTCGCTGACGGTCCCCGTGGGCATCATAGCCGGGGCGGTCTTTGTTCTGGCCTATGTCGGATATGGCGGAATGCGTGCGTCGCTTGTCACCGACTTCTTGCAGGCGATCCTGATGGTCGGCGTTTTGGTACTGCTGCCAGCCTACGGTGTTTATCGGGTCGTGTCGGGTGGGCTGAGCTTCGACGTGCTGCCTGCCGATTTCATGTCGCTTACCGGCGGCAAGTCGGGGTTTGCGCTGGTCGGCCTTATCCTTGGGTGGGCCGGAATCGGTCTTGCCTACCCAGGCCAGCCGCACGTTTTGCAACGGCATATGACGATGCGCGATGATCGCGAAATCCGTTTCGCCGGTCCAATCGCCATAACGTGGTCGGCCTTGGTTTTCGGCGGCGCCATTCTTTCGGGTGTAGTCGGACGGCTGCTTGTCGAAAACCCCGCCGATAAAGAGTTGGTCATGCTGTATCTGGGACAGCTTACGAACTCGCCCGCCGTGGGGGGTATCGTGATCGCGGCTATCTTCGCGGCGATAGCCTCGACCGCAGACAGCCAACTGCTCGCTTTGAGCGCCAGCATCAAGAACGACATTCCGCACGTTAAAGCGTCGGAACGTATCGGGCCGCGGATGCTGACTGTGGCGCTTGCCTTGCTGGGCGCAGTCATTGCTGGCTCGCAAAACACATCCATCTTCGCGCTCGTTCTGTTCGCTTGGGAGTTTCTTGGTGTCACCATAGGTATCGCCGTCATCGGCACCCTCATCATGCAGCGGAGCGCTTCGGCGATCATGGTGAGCATGGCGGTTGGAGCCGTCACCCTCTTGTTCTGGCGGAACATGGAAGCCTTGAACGGGGCGCTCTACGCCCTCGTCCCGGCGATGATTTTGGCGATAGTCACGCTCTATGCGTCGAAGTTTGTCGGGCAGTCCAAATGACCCCGACGCCGCTCCTCGAAATCACGAACCTTGGATTTGCAAATGGTAACCGGGTGTTCGCAAAATGTGAGAACCGAAACAAGGTCAGCCACTCTCACTATGATCGCGTGTATAGTTACTTGTTCGACAAGTGCCTTCAAAGGAAGGACATCAAGCGTGGCAAGACGCATCTGATCGAAACCAGCAGCGGAAACGCCGGGACCGCATTTGCCAAATACTGCGAACGCTACGGATTTTCAGGCACCGTTGTTTTCCCGAAAGAGGTTCGGCCCGCGCGCGTTGCAGCAACTGTCGCCAAGAACGTGTCCGTCGAGGTGGCTCCGTATGATGGCTACATGAAAGGTGCGCTCAAACGAATGCTGGAAATCGTCAAGGCGGCGAAACGGGAAGGTCGTGACATCTATATCATGAATCACTCTCAAACCTTCGACAGTGTGGTCGCTATGGAAAAGTGCGGGGATGAAATCACCAAACAGCTTCTCAGACTCAATCTAGAACCAGGCGTCTTCATATCCGCGCTTGGAAACGGCACTTCTACGACCGGTATCGCCCTGTCGCTTCGGGAAGATTTTCAAAATCTTGAAGTCGTCGGCTTCGAGCCAAAACAATCTCCAGTGTTCACCAACAAGGTCGCTCGGGCAAACGACGCTAGTTACCGGACATCCGAAATTACTGGAACGGGCGTTTGGGGCATCCCCTTCCCCAACATGCACTTAGACCTTTTGTCGAGGATAGAACTGGTTGATGAGGATGCGGAATCAAAACGGCGATGGGCCGACATTCGCGAGCAGGTAAGAGGGCAATTCAACGAGTCGATAGGCTTGACGTCGTGCGTGGCTATCGACGTGGCTAGGCGGACCTGTGAAACCGTCTCTAACCAGAACCTCTTGGTCATCTTCTACGACATTGGTGAGTATTACTGACATGGGCGCTGAACTGACAGCTCTGCAAGCGTTGATCGACGACGCTCCCTTTCACCGCTGGCTTGGGATCAAAGCCATATTGGCAACCGCCGACTCGATAGAGTTGATGGTGGCGTGGCAACCAGATTTCTCCGGACATTCCGAGCGGCATTATGTCCACGGCGGCATATTGAGTTCGCTGGTCGATCTCGCCGGATACTACGCTGTGGCCGTGCGACGCAGCCCGCCAATCTCGACGGTTGATCTGCATGTTGATTTCCTTCGCGCCGCCATTGCGACGGATTTGCGCGTTAGCGCCTCGGTTGAAAATGATACGCGCGCTCTCGCATGGTCAAAGGCGCAAGTGTTCGATGCCGAAGGCAACGTCGTTGCCATGGGTCGGGGCCTCTATCGAACACCTGATTTTTTATCGCAAAGCAGACGTAAATGAGCCATATTTTCTGTCCGCCAGACCGGCAGCAGGCCAGAGTGATCGAAATTCGACGACGATGGCAAGCGTCATTCACCCAACAGTATCAGCTCCTGCCTTTGATCGACGGACCCTTGGCCGCTTTGCGCCGCCCTTGTGCGCGCAAGCAAAAAACCGGCGCGGACGCGCCTACGGTTTCCATGAATGGAGCCTCCGTCTTTTGGCTTGCGCGCGGGCGGAGCGCGGCCTCTCCAAGTCCGTCAGGACAGTTCGCCTGACACGATCAGGAGAAGCACCGTGCAGAACATCGCCGAATTCCACATCATCGGCCGCATCGGCAAGATCGACGCCACCAAGGATGTCACCCATGTATCGGTCGCAGCAAACTACAACCGCCGCGCCGGCAACGAATGGAAGTCCGATCCCCACTGGAACCGCGTCACCCTGTTCGGCAAGTTGCGCGATCGGCTCGCCAAGGTGGTGACCGGCGACCTGGTGCGGATCACCGGGCGCGTCCGCCAGACCAGCTACGAAGCCGAAGGTTCAACCCGCTACGGCGTGGACATGATCGCCGATGGCGTCGCGATCCTCGCCAGGGCGAGCGGCAAGCCCGCCGACGAAGATGCCGGAGAGTGAACCCAGGCAAGGCGGCGGCTTATGCCGCCGCCTTCAGCCAACCAGCGACAGGACTTTCGCCTCGCCCAGCCCCGCCTCTCGCGCCTCGTCGAGCACTTCCACGGCCTTCAGCTTGAATTCCGGTGCAAGATGAGCGTAGCGCAGCGTCATCGTGTAGTCGCTATGGCCGAGCAATTCGCGGATAGTGTTGAGATCGACGCCGCCCATCGCCAGACGAGAGGCGAAATGGTGCCGCATGTCGTGCCAGCGGAAATCGGTGATTTGGGCCGCCTTGAGCAAGCGCCGCCATGACGAATTGGCGCGGTCGAAGCGTTCGCCCTGTTCGTTGACAAACACCAGCCCCGAGGTGTCTTCGCTCTGCGCGCGCCAATTCAGCAGAACCGAAGTGGCTTCGCGGTTGAGCGGAATGTGACGTGTCCGTCTCGATTTGGCGGTTGCGCCCGTCACCGTCAGGATGCGCCGGTCGAAGTTGACGTTCGACCAGGTGAGATCGAACAGCTCGCCCCGGCGGCAGCCCGTGTTGATCGACAACAGGATCAGAGGCTTGACGTGATCGGTAAACACCGGGTCGCGCAGGCTGGGTAACAACACATACCCGCGCTCGGCCCGCCAGCGATTGGCAGAGACGCGTTCGGCGCGGCGGCGCTCATCCCGTTCCTCGATTACCGCGCGCAATCGCGCTTCCTCGGCTTCGCTCAAATAGCGAACCTTGAGGCAGTCATCGACCCGCGCCTTTTTGACCTTGGCAAGCGGATTAATGGTCAGAATTCCCCAATCGACTGCCCTGTTGAAACTCGCTTTGATCGAGGCGATGTCGCGATTGATCGTCTGGTTGCTGAGTCCTCGCTCGACCTGCTTGGCCCGCCAGCGCTCGACATCGAGCGCGGTGATCTTGTCGAGCGGTTGATCGAGCAGCGACTTGAATGCCGTCTTGAGCCGATTGAGGTTCTGCGCATGCGCCTTCTGGCTGGACTTTGCCCAAGCCGCATAATCTCCATCGAGATAGGTGCCATAGGTCGGCATGACCGCCTTGGGCTTGCGAGCCTCGGTAGGGTCGATGCCGCGATAGACATCGGCGAGGATCACGCGGGCGCATTCACGCGCCTCGGTTACACCGAGCACGTCCGCCCGTCCGAGGAACACCCGCTTCCCGCGCGCGTATTCGCAGTACCAGGATTTGACGCCCGATGGCATCACCCGCAGCACCAGCCCCTTCAACCGCGTGTCGCGATGTTCGACTTTGGAAGCCGGAACAGGCAACTTGTCGATTGTCATCTGGGTGAGTGCCGCACGCATGGTTTACCGCCTTCGACTTGTCCGCAAATCATTCTGGTGGTGCGCTGGTGGTGCAACTTGGTGAAACAACGCGCATCGAAATGGCACCGCGCGCAACGCCTGAAGTGGTCAAAAAGTGGCGGATTTCTGCGGAAAAAGCAAGGGTTTTCGGGTCTATTGCGTTGCAGTGCGAACCCTGCAAAAAACGGGCTGGGGGTGTGGGGGTCGGAGGTTCGAATCCTCTCGTCCCGACCAATTTTCATGGCAACTGAGCCAGTTCGGGTCAGGATTGCTGCATCACCGATCAGGCACCGCTTGCTGCGATAACGTCAACGCCGGGATCACCGTTCGCGCAAGCGCCTGCGCGGCGGAGCGAACTTCTTCAGCAGCGGATTCATCGCCAACTTCATAAGTATAGGCCGGAATGCCATAGGCGGCGCTGAACCAGTTCTTTGATGTGGCCGATCCGGGATTGGCATCGCGCGGCTCGATCGCGAAGGAATAGCCGGCCAGCGCGTTCTCCTTGCCGCCAAGCCAGGCAGCCAGGAACTGTTTCCCGCTAGCGCTCGCCTCATCCCCCTGGACGTAGAACAGGTTGCGGTCGGTCGAATGAAAATCGAGCATCAGAACTGGCTTGACCCCTGCCGGCAGCCGCGCCAGCCAATTTCCGACCGCGCGGGTTTCGGGCTGTTTGAACTTGCCCCAGTCGCGATTGATGTCCGTACCGCCCAGGTTGGCGCGCCAGTGCCCCCGGGCAACGCCATCGGGATTGAGCAGCGGTACGATTAGGAACTGGTATTGCCTGGAATCGATCGCCCCGGAACGGACCAGCCGGGCCAGTTCCTGAGTGAATGCATCCATGGCGATTGCGCCGGTCACTTCGGGCGGATGCTGCCGGCCCAGCAGAATGACCAGGTGCGGCGCATCGGCATGGCCGAGATGCACGGCCTCGACCGGGCGGCCGCCGTGCGAATAGCCCAGCACGATCCTGCTGCCATTGCCGCTGGTCACCAGTTGGCCCAGCAACTTGTCATAGTGGGCCGCAGTGATCAGCGGCTGGCCGCTGACCACGCCTTCACCGGGCGGAAGCGTGATCGAAACTGCGCTACGATCTTTTGCGACAGCAACCGCAAGCGCCGCGGGATCACCCTTGCCACGCCATTTCGGAGCATAGCGGTGGGCGGCGCCAATGTAGCGGACATTGACCGTCAGCTTGCCGCCAGGTGCCGCGCTATAGCGAAACGCATACCAGGGGCTGGGGTTGATTGGCGGCTGGTGCTCGGGCGTGACCAGGACCGTGAAGGTCCGCTCATCCTCGGCATAGCAGGCCGAGCGCGATGCGCCTTCAAAGTCGAACTGGATACTTGCTTGCGCAGTCTTGCAGCCGCTCAGCGTGGGCTTGGATGAAGGTGCCGAAGCACGGCCGGGCGGCTGTGCCAGCACCGCCGCTCCCGTTCCTGCTGCCACGGCGGCGGCGAGCAGCGGCCAAACCGCT
>JAGXTB010000150.1 GCA_018334165.1 Sphingomonadales bacterium
GACGCTTCCGAGCTGGCGCGGCGCCTCGCCCGCGACGCCGAGGCGGTCTGTCGCCATTACCTGTCGAAGGGCCGACGTCAGGGCCGTTACTGGATGGTGGGCGATGTGCGCAACACGCCCGGACGGTCGATGTTCGTGCGGCTCAGCGGACCGGACTCCGGTCCCGGCGCTGCCGGGCGCTGGACCGACGCCGCCTCGGCCGAGCACGGCGACCTCCTCGACGTCATCCGCGAGAGCTGCGGGCTCGTGGAGTTCCGCGAGGTCGTCGACGAGGCACGACGCTTTCTAAGTCTGCCGCGCGCCGAACCGCCGGTTGCGCCAAGACCGCCCGCCGCGCGAGGCTCAGCCGAAGCCGCGCGCAGGCTCTGGGCCATGGCCAATCCGCTCGCCGGCACTCTGGCCGAGGCCTATCTCCTCAGCCGCGGGATCGAGGATCTGAGGGGCTGCGAAGCGCTTCGCTTCCATCCGCGCTGCTGGTATCGCGGCGACGATGACGACTCTCGCGATCAGGCTCGCAACGCTTGGCCCGCGCTGATCTCGGCGGTCACGGCGCTCGATGGCACGATCACGGGCGTGCACCGCACTTGGCTCGATCCGGAGTCGGCCTGCAAAGCGCCGGTCTCGACACCACGCCGCGCCATGGGCCTGCTGCTTGGCAACGCCGTCCGATTCGGTCGGGCGGTCGACGTCATGATCGCGGGAGAAGGGCTGGAAACGATCCTCTCGCTTCGCCAGGTCATGCCCTCGGTGCCCGCGGCAGCCGCGCTCTCGGCCAATCACCTCGCCGCGCTCGAACTGCCCGCCGGTCTACGACGGCTCTATCTCGCGCGAGACGACGATGCGGCAGGACGTCGTGCGGCGGAGATCCTGGCCGACCGCGCGCGTGCCGCCGGCGTCGAGGCGCTGACGCTCGTGCCTGCGCTGGACGACTTCAACGGGGACCTGCACCGGCTCGGCGCGAAGGTACTGAGCAATGGGCTGTGCGCCCAGCTCGCGCCTGACGATAGGCCTCTCGTGCGATCAACATAGCTTCCGTCGTCCCGCTTCGTCGGGAAACTCGCGCCTCCAACAACATGGAGGCAAAAATGCTTGATGACATCTTCTTCCCGCACACCGTCGACAAGTATCGGGCGGCGCCGCTTGTGGAGCAGCGGGAGCGATACCTCGTTCATCTCAAGGCGACCGGCGCGAGCCGATCGACTTTGCGCAAATGCGCCAACGATCAGCTGAGCTTGGTGCGCCTTCTGGACCTTGAAGATGGCGAGCGGGTGAGCCGGTCGCGGATTGAGGCTGCTGCGGCGCTATGGGCGCGGCCCAGGGGACGTCGGTGCGATCGAGGAGCATCGGTCAAGGCGCACGACCGCTTCGTCAACCACAGTGTTCGATGGCTCGCCTTCCTAGGTTGGCTCGACGAGCGCGATGACGGTCGCCACCCGCATGACGCCGAGGTCCACGCCTTCGCACGATGGCTGAGCGAGGAGCGCGGACTCTCCGATGCGACCGTGCAGAGCTATCGTAAGGCGGCCGACCACTTCTTCCGTCAGTTGGCCACCAAAGGCGTCCGGTTGAACGCCGTCGGCATGACCGATATCGACGATGCCGTAGCGGCTGAACACGAGCGGGGAGCTTGGAGCCGCCGGACGAGACATGATTATGCGCAGCGTCTGAGGGCGTTCTTCCTGTACGCCGAGATGCGCGGCTGGTGCCGAGCGGGCCTCGCTGCGGGCATCGTGGCGCCCCGCTTCATGGCTGACCAGACCGTGCCCAAAGGGTTGCCGCGCGAGGATGTGGTGCGGCTGCTGGCGTCGGTTGGGGACGACCGCCCGGTCGACAAGCGCGATCGGGCGATCCTGATGCTGTTCATCGCATATGGGCTTCGGACGGGAGAGGTCGGCGGACTGCGGCTCGATGATCTGGACTGGGAGAACTCGATGCTCCGGGTCCGCTGCCCGAAACCGGGACGAACTCATCTGTGGCCGCTGTCGCAGGGCGTGGGCCATGCCGTCCTGCGCTACATCAGGGAGACGCGCCCGTCCGGGTTCGGGCGCAGTCTCTTCTTCACAACGCGCGCACCGGTCCGACCGCTCGACCGAAACGCCTTGGGCAAGATCGTCCGTGACCGGCTGGCCGGCATCGGCGTCGTCACCGGACGACGTGGGGCTCACGCCCTGCGGCATGCCGCGGCTCAGCATCTGCTGGATCAAGGCACGCCGATGAAGGTGATCGGCGACTTCCTTGGCCACCGCGATCCGTCCTCCACCACCATCTACGCCAAGGTCGACCTCACCGCGCTTCGCGAGGTGGCCGCTCTCGACCTGGAGGGCCTGGTATGATCCTGCGCGAAGCGATCGAACGCTATGTGCTCTGGCGACGAGCTCACGGGGCGAAGTTCACGTCCGGCGCGAACCTCCTGCGCCGCTTCCTTGATCATGCCGATGGCGACGCCCCCTGCGACGCGGTGACCAGGGGGCAGGTCCTGGCCTACCTGGCAGGCGACGGACGGCCGACGCGTCACCGCGAGAATAGGCACTATGCGCTCGCCGGCTTCTGGCGTCACGCGATCAGCCGCGGCCATGCGGTCCGCTCGCCCATGCCGGACGACGCGCCAAGATCGGCCGTCCGGACGCCGCCCTATATCTACTCGCGCGATGAGCTTGCGCGTCTCTTCAATCCCATAACCGTGGATGCCAGCCGGCGCGGCGCGGTCCAGCTGGATGCGGTGACGTTCCGGACGCTGCTTCTCCTCTTGTACGGGGCCGGGCTACGCTTCGGCGAGGCGACCCGCCTGACCCTGACCGACGTCGATCTGGCGAACGCCGTCCTGACCATCCGAGCCACCAAGTTCTATAAAAGCCGGCTGGT
The DNA here is from genome assembly GCA_018334165.1 of Sphingomonadales bacterium. Taxonomy (GTDB): domain Bacteria; phylum Pseudomonadota; class Alphaproteobacteria; order Sphingomonadales; family Sphingomonadaceae; genus Novosphingobium. Next base: position 2,863 of record JAGXTB010000150.1, read on the forward strand.
CCCGGTCGGCTCTCAGCTTGCAGCGCTGCTGGACAGCCACGTGTCCCTGCGCCAGCGCGCCGGACTCGTGAACGGACGGGACGCGTTACTCCTGGCGAACCGGGATGGAACGCGGCTTGCCAGCAGCACCGTGCAGGCTGCGTTCGACACGCTGAGACGCATCGCCAGGGTCCACCGCGCAGCGGTGGGGCGGACGATCCCGCGCCTGCACGATCTACGGCACAGCTTCGCCGTCCATCGTCTGACGAGCTGGTACCGGCAGGGCGCTGATGTGCAACGGCTGCTGCCGGTGCTCTCCACCTATCTCGGTCACGCCGATCTGGAGGGCACAAAGGTCTATCTGTCGATGACGCCGGAGCTGCTGGAAGAGGCATCGCTACGGTTCGCCGGCTATGCGGCGGGAGGTCGGCATGCCTGATCGCACAGTCCTCGGCCCATGGCTCCGCCGGTTCCTCACCGAGCACATCGTGACCGAACGCAATCTGGCCCAGAACACCCGCAAGAGCTACCGCGACACCTTCACCCTGTTGCTGCCCTTCGTCAGCCGGAAGGTGCGTAAGCCCATGGACCGGCTTGCGGTATCGGACATCACGTCCGGATGCGTGCTGCAGTTCCTCGCTCATCTCGAGACGGATCGAGGTTGCTCCGTTCGCACCCGCAATCAACGACTGGCTGCGATCCGCGTGTTCGCGCGCTTCGTCGGCAGCCGCGACCCGGCCCATGTCGAATGGTGCGGTCATATCCGGGCTATCGCGTCGAAGAGATCGATGCCGTCGCCGGTCGGATGGCTGACCAGGGCGGAGATGGAGGCGATGCTGGCGACGCGGGACCGCAAGACGCAGCGCGGCCGGAGCGAGTATGCGCTTCTGCTCTTCCTCTACAACACCGGCGCAAGAGTCTCCGAAGCGACCCAGCTGAGGGCCTGCGATCTGCAGATCGGATCGCGGAAGGGCGGGCACGATCTCGCCACCTTGCACGGCAAAGGTGGCAGGACGCGCCACTGCCCGTTGTGGCCGGAAACCGAGCGCGTTCTGGCGGACCAGATCAGCGGGCGCGCGGGCGAAGACGCCGTGTTCGTCAGTCGGCTCGGCACACCGTTCACACGCTTCGGGGTTTATCGCCTGATCGAGCGTTGCGCAGCCCAGGTCCCGGAACTGGCCGATCGGACGATAACGCCGCACGTAATCCGGCACACCACGGCCTGCCACTTGGTCCTTGCCGGCGTGGACATCAACACCATCCGCGCCTGGCTCGGACACGTCTCGATCAGCACGACCAACATCTACGCCGAGATCGACCTGACGCTGAAGGCTAACGCCGTCGCGCTCTGCGAGGTTGGGCAGCCGCGACCCGCTCGGTCATGGAAGGAGGATAAGGACCTCATGGCCTTCCTGAAGGCCTTATGAACCGGCGATGGGGTGCGCCTCAGTCACCCCGTCCCGACTGTCTTCCGGCATATGAAGCGAACCGCGTCCTCGCGGGCGAGTTGGGCGCGCACCGTTGCGCGAACGGCGTCGGGGCCGAACGCTTGCAGATCCTCGTTGAGGTCTCCGAGGCGCGGGGAGAGAACCAGCGCCTCGATGCCAGCGGCTTCGGCTCGTTCGGTGAGCACCGCGACCGCCGTATCGCCCGCAACGTCAGCGTCGCGGACTATGTAGAGACGGCGGAGCGTCGACGGGAACTGGAAGGCGGCGAGATGACTCGCTGACAGCGCTGCGGCCATGGGCATGGCGGGTAGCGCACATCGCAGCGACAGCATCGTCTCGATGCCTTCGCCGGCGGCGAGGACGTCACCAGCCACGCCGAACCGGACAGCATGGCCGAGAAGGCCGCCCAAGGCTCGTCGCGGCGTGTCGATCGGCGCCTTGCCCGAGCCGTCCGGGGCAAGCCAAGTGCGATGCGCGCCGGTGATGGCGCCGCAAAGATCGGTGACGGCAGCGATCATCGCCGGCCAGGTCTCAGTCGGCGAGCCGTCGTTCTCGCGATAATAGCAGCGCGGATGAAACCGCAGGGCGTCCGCATGGTGGAGAGCCTTGATGCCGCGATTGAACAGATAGGTCTCCACGAGCGTCCGGCGGATCGGCCGCGACATGGCGAAGAGCCGTCGCGCCGCTTCCGGCGATCCGGCCGGAACGGGTGTGAGAACGGACTTTGCGGTTGGGAACGGCTCGGTGCGCGGCAGACTTAGAAAGCGTCGTGCCTCGTCGATGACTTCGCGGAACTCCACGAGCCCGCAGCTCTCGCGGATGACGTCGAGGAGGTCGCCGTGCTCGGCCGAGGCGGCGTCGGTCCAGCGCCCGGCAGCGCCGGGACCGGAGTCCGGTCCGCTGAGCCGCACGAACATCGACCGTCCGGGCGTGTTGCGCACATCGCCCACCATCCAGTAACGGCCCTGACGTCGGCCCTTCGACAGGTAATGGCGACAGACCGCCTCGGCGTCGCGGGCGAGGC
>JAGXTB010000151.1 GCA_018334165.1 Sphingomonadales bacterium
ATCGCGGTGCGCGAGACGCCGGGCCGGTCGGTCTCGACCAGCAGCAGCGAAACCCCGCCGATCCCCGGCCCGCCGGTGCGCACCGCCAGGGTAATGTAATCGGCGCGCATGCCGCTGGTGATCAGCGTCTTGGCGCCGTTGACCACGTAGGCGCCGCCCTTGCGTGTCGCCTTGGTCTTGAGGTTGGCGACATCCGATCCCCCGCCCGGCTCGGTGATGCCAAGGCAGATGATCTTGTCCCCCGCCAGCACTGCGGGTGCGATCCGCTGCTTGAGTTGCTCGCTACCCATGGCGAGCACCGGCGGCAGCCCGATCCCGTGCGACATCAGCGAAGCGCCGATCCCGCCCGCGCCGGGCCGGGCCAGTTCCTCTGACTGGACCAGGCCGTGGAACAGCGTGAAGGCGGGGCCTGTGCCGCCGAACTCTTCGGGATAGTTGAGCCCCAGAATGCCCGCTTCGGCGGCCTTCTTGTGCAACTCACGCGGCAGCTCGCCGGCCGCTTCCCACTTGTCGACGTTGGGCGTGATTTCCTGCGCCACGAACCGGCGGACGGTATCGCAAACCGCCTCATGGCTCTCGTCATAATGCGGCGAGCGCGAACGCCACTGGTCAAACAACGGCGTTTCCATGTCGCGCTTCTCCTAAAGCCTGGGCCCTACAATTTTGGCAGCGTAACCCCGCGCTGGCCCATGTATTTGCCCGCGCGGTCGCCATAGGAAACTTCGCACGGCTCGTTCCCCTTGAGGAACAGGAACTGGCAGGCGCCCTCGTTGGCATAGATCTTCGCGGGCAGCGGGGTGGTGTTGGAAAATTCCAGCGTCACGTGGCCTTCCCACTCGGGCTCCAAGGGCGTGACATTCACGATGATCCCGCAGCGGGCATAAGTGCTCTTGCCCAGGCAAATCACCAGCACATCGCGCGGGATGCGGAAATATTCGACCGTGCGGGCCAGCGCGAACGAGTTCGGCGGGATGATGCAGCAGTCGGTCTTCATGTCGACAAAGCTGTTTTCGCTGAAGTTCTTCGGGTCCACCACCGCCGAATGGACGTTGGTGAACACCTTGAACTCGTCCGCCACCCGCGCGTCATAGCCATAGCTGGACAGGCCATAGCTGATGCACCCATCGCGCTGCTGCCGCTCAACGAACGGTTCGATCATGCCCGAATGGCGGGCTTCGTTACGGATCCATTTGTCTGAGAGAATCGCCATGGTGCGGTGATTGCCCATGGCGCGGTTCGCTTCAAGGGTCAGACCCCGTGATATTCTCGGTACCAGCGGACAAAGCTGGGGACACCCACCTCAATGCTGGTCGTCGGGGCATAGCCCAGATCGCGCTGGATCGCGCTGATATCGGCGTAGGTCTTGTAAACGTCGCCCGGCTGCATCGGCAGCATCTGCATTTCGGCCTTCTGCCCGCAGGCCTCTTCCAAAAGGCCGATCACTTTCATCAGTGGTTCGCACTGGCTGTTGCCGATGTTGTAGAGCGCGTGCGGCTTGACGCTGCCGCCGGCCTTTTCGGCGCCGTCATCGGCGGGCGGGTGATCGAGGCAGGCGACCACGCCGGCAACGATATCGTCGATGTAGGTAAAGTCGCGGTACATTTCGCCGTGGTTGAACACCGGGATGGGTTCCCCGGCCAGAATGCGGCGGGTGAAATTCCACAGCATCATGTCGGGGCGGCCCCACGGGCCATAGACGGTGAAGAAGCGCAGGCCCGTTAGCGGCAGCTGGAACAAGTGCGCGTAAGTCTCGCTCATCAGCTCGTCGGCGCGCTTGGTTGCGGCATAGAGCGAGACTGGGTGGTCGGTGCGGTCCTCGACCGCGAAGGGCAGCTTGGTGTTGCCGCCGTAGACCGAGCTGGAGCTGGCATAGACCATATGCTCCACCGCGCGGTGCCGGGCCAATTCGAGCAGGTTGACGTGGCCCGCGAGGTTCGATTGCACATAGGCCTGCGGGTTCTCAAGGCTGTAACGCACCCCGGCCTGCGCGCCCAAATGGATGATCCGGTCGATCGGCTGGCCTTCCAGCGCCGCAGTCAGCGCGGCCATGTCCGAAAAGTCGAGTTCGTGGAAAGTGAAGCGGTTGCCGCCAGCCTCGGCCAGCAAGGCCAGCCGGTCGCGCTTGAGCGAAACCTGGTAATAGTCGTTGAGGTTATCCACGCCCACCACGACATCGCCGCGCGCCAGCAGCGCACGGATAAGGGCATAACCAATGAACCCGGCCGCGCCGGTAACAAGCACTCGCATTCCAGTTCCCTCAGATCCGTTCGCCCCGAGCGAAGTCGAGGGGTCGCCCCACAACGCGACCCCTCGACTTCGCTCGGGGCGAACGGGGAGTGGTAATAGACTGCGGCTCTTATTTCATGGTTAACACTCAGGCGTTAGGGGAAATCGCATGACTGAACCGGCAAAGATCATGGTGGTGTTCGGGACCCGCCCCGAAGCGATCAAACTGTTTCCCGTGGTGGCGGCGCTTGCAGCCGACCCGCGTTTCACGCCCGTGGTCTGCGTTTCGGCGCAGCACCGGCAGATGCTCGACCAGGTGCTGGAGATCGCCGGGATCGTGCCGGACCATGATCTTGACCTGATGAAACCCGACCAGACGCTCGACGGCCTGACCGCCGCATTGCTCACCGAACTCGGCCGGGTGATGGATGCCGAGCAGCCCGCGCGGGTGATCGTCCAGGGCGATACCGCCACCGCGATGGCTGGGGCCTTGGCGGCCTATTACCGCAAGATTCCGGTCGATCATGTCGAGGCGGGCTTGCGCAGCTACAACATCTATCACCCCTGGCCCGAGGAGGTGAACCGCAAGATCATCGGCACCATCGCCAGCCTGCACTTCGCGCCGACCGACGTTTCAGCCAAGGCGCTGACCGACGAACAAGTCGATCCAGCTCGCGTGCTGGTTACCGGCAATACGGTAATCGACGCGCTGCACTGGGTCACCGCGCGGATCGAGGCCGATCCCTCGCTCGCCGCCGGTCTGGCCGATCTGGAAGCGCGCTTTGCGGGCAAACGGATCATCGGCGTCACCACCCACCGCCGCGAAAACTTTGGCGGCGGCATGGAGAATATCGCCGAAGCAATCCGTCAGATCGCCGCACGCGCCGACGTGGCGGTGATTTTCCCGGTCCACCTCAACCCCAATGTCCGCGCGGTGATGAATTCTGCCTTGGCCGGGCTGGACAATGTCGCGCTGATCGAACCGCTCGACTATCCGCACTTCGCTCGCCTGCTTTCGATTGCCGAGATCATGCTGACCGACAGCGGCGGGGTTCAGGAAGAAGCGCCCGCACTCGGCAAACCGGTGCTGGTGATGCGCGAAACCACCGAACGCCCCGAGGGCGTGACGGCTGGAACCGCCAAACTGGTCGGCACCGAAACCGCGAATATCGTTACCGAAATTTTCACCTTGCTCGACGATAACACCGCTTACGAGGCCATGGCGCGCGCCCACAACCCGTTCGGGGACGGGCAGACCGCGCGCCGTATCGTGGAGCGACTTGGGAATGAAATCGGACGTTAAACCAGCCGTTTGCGTAGTTGGACTGGGTTACATCGGGCTGCCGACTGCGGCCATTGTTGCCCGCTCGGGCTGCCAGGTTCTGGGGATCGACGTCTCGAGCCATGTGGTCGACACGATCAACCGCGGCGAAATCCACATCGAGGAAGTCGATCTGGACGGTCTGGTCCACGGCGTGGTGGCGCGCGGCCTGCTCAAGGCCTCGACCGCAATGGCCCCCGCCGACGTCTTCGTGATCGCGGTGCCGACGCCCTTCGACAAGAACCACGCGCCCGACATCTCCTACGTCCTCGCCGCCGGTGAGGCCGTCGCCAAAGTGCTCAAGGCGGGCGATACGGTGATCCTTGAATCGACTTCGCCGGTCGGCACCACCGAGCAGCTGCGCGACCTGATCGCGCGCCTGCGTCCGGACCTCAAGTGCCCCGGCCTGACCAGCGAAACACCCGACCTTTCGATCGCCTATTGCCCGGAGCGCGTGCTGCCCGGCAAGATCCTGGAAGAGCTGACCAACAATGATCGCTCGATCGGCGGGATCACCCCGCGCTGCGCGCGCAAGGCATTGTCCTTCTACAAGCTGTTTGTGCGCGGCGAGTGCGTTGTCACCGACAGCCGCTCGGCCGAAATGACCAAGTTGGTCGAGAACGCCTACCGCGACGTCAACATCGCTTTCGCCAACGAGCTGAGCATTGTCGCCGACACGATGGGCCTCGATGTCTGGGAAGTGATCCGACTCGCCAACCGCCACCCGCGCGTCAATATCCTGACCCCGGGACCGGGCGTGGGCGGGCACTGCATCGCAGTCGATCCGTGGTTCATCGTCCACGGCGCGCCCGAACAGACCCCGCTGATCCGCACCGCGCGCGGAGTCAACGATGGCAAGATCCACCATGTGATTTCCCAGGCCGAAGCACTGATCGCGGCCCATCCCGACAAGCAGGTTGCCTGCCTGGGCCTGGCCTTCAAGGCCAACATCGACGATTTCCGCGAAAGCCCTGCGCGGCTGGTCGCGGTTACCCTGGCACGCAAGTTCGGCAGCCGGATCAAGGTGGTCGAACCCTATGCCAGCGAGCTGCCCAAGGAATTCGCCGGAACCTCAGCCCAGCTGATCGATATAGACTCCGCGCTGGAAAGCACCGGGATCCTGATCGTGCTGGTCGACCATGACCAGTTCAAGGCCGTGCCCGTGGCCGAACGCGCCCGCCATCTGGTCTATGACACCCGCGGGATCTGGCTCGATCAGCCCAAGGCTGCCGAAGCGGCACCCGCCGGACTGAAACTCGCCAGCTAATCGTTCTTTCCTCGCCGGTTTACGTATGCGGTAGTCTTGCACTGCCGCGCGTGCCGGGTAAGCATGCCGTAACGGCAGTTCTTGGGAAGGAATCGGCACATGGCACGCGTAGCGATCGTAACCGGCGGCACTCGCGGGATTGGGGAGGCGATCTGCAAGCGCCTGCAGAAACAGGGCCACACGGTGATCGCCAACTACGGCGGCAACGAGGAGAAGGCCAAGGCCTTCACCCAGGCCACCGGGATCCCCTCGATCCGCTGGGACGTCGGCGATCACGAAGCCTGCATCCACAACTGCAACGATATCGCCGCCGGATATGGCGGGATCGACATCGTCATCAACAACGCCGGGGTGACCCGCGACGGCGTGCTCCACAAGATGAGCTTCGATGACTGGAACGAGGTGATGCGGATCAACCTCGGCGGTTGCTTCAACATGGCCAAGGCAACCTTCCCCGGCATGCGCGAACGCGGCTGGGGCCGGATCGTCAACATCGGTTCGATCAACGGCCAGGCCGGGCAATACGGCCAGGTCAACTATGCCGCCGCCAAATCAGGCATCCACGGCTTCACCAAGGCCTTGGCGCAGGAAGGCGCGAAATACGGCGTCACCGTCAACGCCATCGCGCCGGGCTATATCGATACCGACATGGTCGCCGCGGTGCCCGCTCCGGTGCTCGAAAAGATCGTTGCCAAAATCCCGGTCGGCCGCCTCGGCATGGCCGAAGAAATCGCCCGCGGCGTGGCCTTCCTCACCAGCGACAACGGCGGCTTCATGACCGGCTCGACCATGAGCATCAACGGCGGGCAGCATATGTATTGATGGGGCAAACGCCCTTCTTCCCCCTTGATGGGGGAAGGATGCGAAGACTTGGCAGCGTGCTGCCTAGTCGCAGCTGGATGGGGGTGATCTGGCCGATTGGCGCTGTCCTTGGCGGCGCGCTCACCCCCACCCAACCTGCGCTAGCGAACAAGTTCGCAAGCTGCGGTATCCCTCCCCCATCAAGGGGGAGGTGAAAAGGGCGGCACCCACCCGCGCCTTATCACTCCGTTAACCACATGCGGTTAGGTTCGGTTAGTCACAACCCGAGCCGAGGCCCGCCATGAGCGCCACTCCTGCAACCGACCAGCGCCGCGATCCGCGCCAGACCTTGATGCTGCGCACCGCCAAGGTGGTGTGCCAGAGCGGCGAATATGTCTGCCTGGTGCGCGATGTTTCGCGCGGTGGGGTAGGGTTGCGGTTCTTTCATGCGGTGCCGCAAGAGCCGCGGATTTTCCTCGAACTGGCCAACGGCGCACTCTATCCGATCGAGCGGACCTGGGAGCGCAGCGCAGCCGACAGCGGTGAGGCCGGATACCGCTTCGCCGCCCCGGTCGCACTTGGTGCGTTCCTCGACGAAACCAGCCAGCACCCCCATCGCCCGGTCCGTCTGCGGCTCAAGCTGCCGGTGCTGCTGACAGTCGACGGCATGGACTGCAAGGCGATGCTCGCCGACATCTCGCGCTGCGGGGCCAAACTCACCGCCGACCGCCGCCTCCCCGAAGGGGCCTTCGTGCGCTGCGATGCCCTCGGCCTGCCGCTGCGCTTTGGCCATGTGGCCTGGCGCCGGCAGCTTGAGCACGGGATCACCTTCCAGCAGGCTTTTGGGCTCGAAGAATTGGCCCGCTGCCTGTTCGCGTTGCAACCCGGGCTGGAAGGCCTTGCCGAACAACCGGTCACTGACAGCAAGGCGATCCGCGCGGCCTGATCCTACTCGACGCTGATCCCCACCACTTTCCAGCCGCCATTTTCCGAAGCCAGCTGCAGCGTTTCAGTCGCTGCGCCCTTCTTGCTGTACCGGGCCTTGAAGGCGACGGTCCAATGGCCATTGGGCGGGGCCGGGGTGAAATTGACCGTTGCCAGTTCGCGCGATTGGGCGGTGCCCACTTCGCCGCGCACTTTCTTCGAGGCATCGGCCCACCAATCGGCCGTGTTGAGCAGCTTGAACGACTGGTGGGTGGCCTGGTAACTCGCCGCCCAGTCATCGCGGTCAAGCAGCACCAGGAATTGCCGGGCGGCATCGACCGCCGCGGTTTCGCTGACCTGAGTGGCCGATGGGGCAGCGGCGGCAGTCAGCGGCAGGGCGGGAGCCTGGCTCGGTCCGGACAGCGCCGACAAGGCCAGCAGGGCAACAGTGATGGTCATGACAAGTCCTCCAATCATCCAGCCGGTGCGGCGCCAGATGCCGTCACCTTGGGCTGGCTGGAGGGTCATTTGCGCCGCAGCGGCGGCGGGGGCATCCCCTAAAGCCTTGTCCCCCAACAATTCGGGGGCTGGGCTCTCCAGCTCGCGCAATTGCCGCGCCGCCTCGCGGCTCGATGAAGTACCCAGCTTGCGCCGCGCATCGCGTAGCCGTTCGTTGACCGTATGCACTGAAAGCCCCAGGTGCCGGGCCATGCTCTTCGCGTCATAGCCTGTCAGCAGCAGCCGCAGGGTCTGCTTCTCCTTCTCGGTCAGGGACTGATAGCCGGTGGACATGGCGCGGGTGTAGGGGTGGGGGGATTGGCGGGCCACCCCAAATTATTCGTATCTGCCCGGTAGGAACCAAACCCCCTCCCCGTTCGCATCGAGCGAAGTCGAGATGCCGCGCACAGGTGTCTCGACTTCGCTCGACACGAACGGAGGTCGGGTTACTTTGGGATCGATTGGTTTCGGTCTAAGACGGGTGCCATGACCACCCCCTACCACCCCCCGGTCAAACGCTCGGTCGAGATCGCCGGGCACAAGACCTCGATCAGCCTCGAGCCGCTCTACTGGGAATTGCTCAAGCAGGCGGCGGCGGTCGAAGCCCTGCCGATCAACGCGCTGGTCGCCCGGATTGACGCCGAACGCATCAAGGCCCCGGTCCCGCCGGGACTGGCAGGGGCGATCAGGCTGTGGCTGGTGGCTTGGTTGGCGGCGAGGTTGGGTTAGTCGTAGCTGCGTTTAATTCTTGTCCAACCGATAAAATGTCACTACATGTAATTTGTGGAATTCGAATTCGATTCAGCAAAGGACGCCGTCAATCAGGCCAAGCACGGCCTGTCACTGGCCGATTTTGCGGGGTTCGATTCCACTCCGGTCGTGACCATTGATAGTCGGATCGATTACGGTGAAACGCGTTTTCGCGCATTTGGCCGGATCGCCGGTTCGGGCCACTGCCTGGTCTTTACCATGCGCGGCGAAGCGATGCGCCTGATTGGCTTTCGCCGTGCCCGCGATAAGGAGATGCGCCGCTATGAGTAAGCCCAAACCGCCCGCCGATTACGACGACAACCCCGAATGGACCGAAGCCGATTTTGCCGCAGCGCGGCCAGCATCCGAAGTTTTCCCTCCGGAAGTTCTCGCCCTGCTCGTGCGCAAGCCCGGTCGCCCGGTCGGCTGGACCAAACCGGACGCCAAGAAGTCGATCACCCTGCGGCTCGATCCGGACGTGATCGAAGGCTGGCGCAAGAGCGGGCCGGGCTGGCAAAGCCGGATGAATGCGGCGCTTAGGGAGGCTTTGGGCTGAACGGTGCCAGATATTATGGGTTTTCTTGGAATTGCTGCGCACCATCGTGGCTACGATGCCAAGGCTGCGCTGATTGTAGCCAAATATCTGCATTGACATGAAATTCAGAGGGATCATCGAAGGTGCCAACCTTTATTGCGATCAAATGGCGGTTTCCGTCAGGACGCGAAAACAGCTGAACGCCGCAGCTTGCGCAGAAGTTGGATCCGCCGCTTTCGGCACTGGCTTTGTAGATCTGCGGATTTCCTTGCAGCAGTTCAAAGTCTGCATTCTCGAACAGCCAAGTTAGGTTCGGGCTTCCACCTGCGACATATTGGCAATCGTGGCAATGGCATGCCACGCCCGCGATTGGCTCGCCGAAAACCTTATAACGGATTGAACCGCAACGGCATCCGCCACGCCTTGGTTCGACCATTGGGTACCTCGAGTTTCGTGGGACAACGCAGCCCTATAATCCGCCGAAATGATGGCATTCTCAAGGCCAAGCTTCTCTAATCCCCGCCAACCCGCTCGATCTGCGCCCCAACCAGGGCCAGCTTCTCCTCCAGCCGCTCATACCCGCGATCGAGGTGGTAGAGCCGGTGGACCTGCGTTTCACCCTCGGCGGCCAGCCCGGCGATCACCAGGCTCATTGAGGCGCGCAGGTCGGTGGCCATCACTTCGGCGCCGGTCAGTTTGCCCACGCCGTGGACCACCGCCGTCCGCCCCTTGGTTTCGATATGCGCGCCCATGCGGTTCAATTCCGGCACGTGCATGTAGCGGTTTTCGAAGATCGTTTCGGTCAGCACCGAGCTGCCTTCGGCGAGGCACAGCATGGCCATCAGCTGGGCCTGCATGTCGGTGGCAAAGCCGGGGTAGGGGGCGGTGGCGAGAGTGACGGCCTTGAGCTTGCCATCGCTGGCGACCTGGATCCCGCCCGCCTTGGGCTCGACATGGACCCCGGCGTCGCGCAGCGCCTGCAAGGTTGCGTCCATTTCGTCGGCGACGGCGTGCTTGAGGAACACCTCGCCCCCGGTGATCGCCGCGGCGCAGGCATAGGAGCCGGCTTCGATCCGGTCACTCATCACGCGGTAGGTGGCGCCGTGCAGGCGCGGCACGCCGTGGATGGTCAGGTCGCTGCTGCCGATCCCTTCAATCTGCGCGCCCATCGCCACCAAGAGGTTGCACAGATCGACGATTTCCGGCTCGCGCGCGGCGTTGTGGAGCACGGTGCGGCCGTTGCACAGCACCGCAGTCATCAGCGCATTCTCGGTCGCGCCGACCGAGACCACCGGGAAGCTATAGCGCCCGCCGGGCAGCCCGCCATCGGGGGCAATCGCGCGGACGTATCCTGCGGCCAGCTCGATCGTCGCGCCCATCGCTTCGAGGACCTTGAGGTGCAGGTCGATCGGACGGTTGCCGATCGCGCAGCCGCCGGGCAGCGAAACGGTTGCCTCGCCCATCCGGGCCAGCATCGGACCCAGCACCAGGATCGAGGCGCGCATCTTGCGGACCAGTTCATAGGGCGCGACCGAACTGGTGATCCGCGGCGCTTCCAGCGTCATCACCCGGCCGAAATCTTCGGGACGGCTGCCCGCAATCGCGGTCGAAATGCCGAACTGGTTCATCAGGTGCTGGAACCCGTCGATATCGGCGAGGCGCGGCAGATTGCGCAGCGTCAGCGGCTCTTCAGTCAGCAGCGCGCAAGGCAGCAGCGTCAGCGCCGCGTTCTTCGCGCCAGAGATGGGAATGGTGCCGGAAAGGCGCTTGCCGCCTTGGATGATGATCTTGTCCATAAAGTTCGATTTAGCGGGAATTGGCCGCGCGGCAAGCAGGGTGAAGCGCGGGCGTTGCAACTGCCCGCCGAAACCGCTTTAACCCCGCTGCAACAAGAACATGGTTAAGGCTCGCTCATGACCAGCTCCGCATCTTTCAAGCCGATCCGCAAGGCGGTGTTTCCCGTGGCCGGGCTCGGCACGCGCTTCCTGCCTGCGACCAAGGCGATCCCCAAGGAAATGCTCCCCATTATCGATCGCCCGCTGATCCAGTACGCGGTCGATGAAGCGCGCGAGGCCGGGATCGAGCAGCTGATTTTCGTGACCGGCCGCGGCAAGACTTCGATCGTCGAGCATTTCGATACCGCCTACGAACTTGAAGCGACGATGAGCGAGCGCGACAAGTCACTCGCCGTGTTGGAGCCGACGCGGATCCAGCCCGGCAACCTTGTCACCGTGCGTCAGCAGGTGCCGCTGGGGCTGGGCCACGCGATCTGGTGCGCCCGCGCGATCGTCGGCGACGAGCCCTTCGCAATCTTTCTGCCCGACGAACTGATGATCGCGAACAAAGGCTCCACCGGCTGCATGAAGCAGATGGTCGAGGCCTATAACGCGGTTGGCGGCAACCTGATCTCGGTGCTCGAAGTGCCGGAAGAAGAAGTCTCCAGTTACGGCGTGATTGCGCCGGGTGAGCGGCAGGGCGCGTTGACCGAAGTGAAGGGCCTGGTCGAAAAACCCAAGCGCGAAGACGCGCCCAGCAACCTGATCATCTCGGGCCGTTACATCCTCCAGCCCGAAGTGATGCGGGTGCTGGAGAACCAGGGCAAGGGCGCGGGCGGCGAAGTGCAGCTGACCGATGCCATGGCCCAGATGATTGGCAGCCAAGCCTTCCACGCGGTGACTTTCGCGGGCAAACGCTATGACTGCGGAAGCAAGACCGGCTTTGTCGAAGCCACGCTGGCCATCGCGCTGGAACGCGAGGATATGCGCGATGAAGTGCGGGCGATGGCGAAGCGGCTGCTGGGCAACTAGAGTACGATGACATTGCTTCGAATCGCATAGCCCTTCCCCGTTGGGGAAGGGTTGGGATGGGGGTTCCACGCTGGCGTCGAGCCCCCACCCCCAACCCCTCCCCGCCGGGGAGGGGGGAAATTTGCCTCAGCCCATTGTCAGGAAGATTCTAGCCCTTCTGCTTGGCAATCCACGCATCGACCCGCCGCTCCAGGATGGAAAGCGGCTGCGATCCGGATGCGATCAGCAGGTCGTGGAAGCCCTTGATGTCGAACTTCGCGCCCAGCGTAGCCTCGGCCCTGCGCCGCAGTTCCAGGATCTTGATCATTCCGATCTTGTAGCCGGTCGCCTGCCCCGGATTGGTGAGGTAGCGCCGCACTTCTGAGCGCGAACGCTGGATTGGCTGGCGGCCGGTGGTGTTCATATAGGTGACAGCTTCATCCTCGGTCCAACCCTTGGCGTGCAGGCCAGTATCGACCACCAGCCGCGCGGCGCGGAACAGTTCGGCATCCAGCCGCATGAAATCGGCCGCCGCATCGGGGAAAGCGCCCATTTCCTTGCACAGTGCCTCGGCATAGAGCCCCCAGCCTTCGCCAAAAGCGACATAGCCGGTGACCGAGCGGAACTTCGGCCCGCTCCGCTGGCGCACCTGGATATCGCCCTGCATGTTATGGCCCGGGATCGCCTCGTGGCACATCAGGGTGTACATCGCCGCCGGGTCGGGCCGGTTGCCGACCAGGTGGACATAGGTGCGGGCCGGGCGCTTGCCATCCGGGCTCGGAGCCGATGCATGGGCAGCGCCGCCTGGAAGCTCGGTAAAGGCCGGCTCGCGCACCACCTCGATCCCATAGGCGGGCACCGTGGCGAAATAGGGGCCCAGCAGGCCGCGGGTCCTGGTCACAAAGGCATTGGCGTTGCTGAGGTATTCTGCACGCATCGCGTCGTCATAGGGCACCGGCGGATAGAGCCGCGCGCGCTCGGCGTAGAAGGCATGGCGATCCTTGAACCCGGCCTGGCGGGCGAGCGCATCCTGTTCGCCTTCGATCCGGGTGACTTCGGACAGGCCGATCGCGTGGATCTGGTCGGCGGTCAGGTCGGTCGTGGTGTTGAGCTGCAATTCGCTGGCGTAATAGGCGAGGCCATTTGGCAACGTGAGCGCGCCAACCCTTCCGCTCGGCGCGGTGGCAAGATTGCCCTTGGCCCAGGCGATGACCCGGCCATAGGCGGGCCGCAGCGCCACTATCGCGGTCTTGGCCTGCTCCAGCATGGCATCGGCCTGGCCCCGCGTCAGCTTGCCACTGGCGACCAGCGCCGCAGTCTTGGCTTTCACATCGGCCCACAGGGCAGCGTCCGGACCGGCACCGAACGGCGCCCCACTGATCAGCTTTTCACTGCCCGTAATGACCGTCTCGATCTGGAATTTGGGCGCGCGAATGCCCGCCGCGTCGCTGGCCTTGGCTCGAACAATGGCCACGTCGAGTACCGCGGGGATGCCGCGCAGGCGGGCGATGTAATTCTTCAGGTCGGTGGCATCGGTGACGGTGTGGGTGTTGATCAGGAAATCGGGCAGCTGGCTGTGCAGGGTATTGAGCCGCGAATAGAACGGCGGGCGGTAGATCCGGTGCGCGTGGGCCTGCTCGGCGCGCTGGGCTTCCAGCGCCCAGATATCGTAGTTGACCTGCGCTTCGGGAGAGAGCTTGGCCCGGTCAAACCGCACCTGCATCCGCGCGGCGCTGGCCTTGCGCCAGGCGACCAGGGCATTGGCGGCCTTGTCGCTGATGTCGTTCCAGCGGTCGCCGCCCTGCTTCATCCCGAGCCGAGTCGCCAGCTGCGGCTGCATCGTAACCAGCTGCGCGAATTCGGCGTCGAGAAAGGCGGTCAGCCGGGCATCTTCGCTGAGTGCAGCAGGTGCGGCCGGAGCCTTGGCGGCGGGGCTGGCCCCGGGCAGCATCAAGGCAAAGGCGATAGCGGCGAGGCTGGTGGTCAATGTGCGCATGATTATGGATCCCTCTGTTCGTGCTAGACCATAGGCAGGTGATGGACTGACGGGAAGCCCCGCCAGAGCCGAGAGGGATTGGTCCGTCACACCCCCGCAACAATCGCGTGCGACTCAGTTGCGCATGGACACGCAGCAAACCAAGTTCGACTGGAACGCCTGGTACGCCAGCATTCCCGGGATCCCTGCCGGTTGGGGCGAAGGCCCCCCGGTGCCAGCTTTGCCCCTGATGGCGGAAGAGCTGGCGGAAGCGGAAATGCCGCTGCTTGAGGCCGCCTAACTCGCTTTGAAGCGCAGCGGCAGGGTCTTGAGCCCGCCGACGAATGTGCTTTTGGCGCGCTTGGGTTCGCCCGCCAGTTCGACGCTGTCGATCCGGTCAAGCAGCGCCTCGAACAGCAACCGCATTTCCAGCCGTGCCAGATGCAGCCCCAGGCACTGGTGCGCGCCCGCGCCGAACGCCAGGTGGCGGGTCTGGTCGCGGGTGACGTCGAACTTGCGCGGATTGTCGAACTGCGCAGGATCGTGGTTGGCGGCGACGTAGTTGATCATCAGCCAATCGCCCTTGGCCACCTTGACGCCGCTGAGTTCGACGTCATCGTTCGCCATGCGCATGAAATGCTGCACCGGGGTGGTCCAGCGGATCGCTTCCTCGACAATATTGGGCAGCAGGCTGCGGTCGGCCTTGACCAGCGCGAACTGCTCAGGATCGCGGGCCAGTGCGAGCATGGCCCCGGCGGTGCTGGCGCTGGTGGTGTCATGCCCGGCGGAAGCGACGATGATGTAGTACCCGGCGAGATCGAGCGGAGACAGCGGTGCGCCGTCGATCTCAGCATTGGCGAGGATCGAAGCGACATCGCCGCTGGGTTCGGCCCGGCGCTTGGCGGCCAGCCCTTCGAAATAGGTGGTGAAATCAGAAACCGCGCCCAGCACGATCTGGGTGATCTGGTCGGGCGTGAGGCTGGCAATGCCCGATTTGTTGAGATCTTCGTCCTGCCCGCCGAACATCTGCTGGGTCAGGAACAGCATCCGCGGCTCGTCTTCTTCGGGCACACCCAGCACCTGCATCACCACGTGGAGCGGATAGGGCGCGGCGACCAGCGGCACGAAGTCCGCCTCCGGCCCCGCCGCAATGAAGCGATCAACTGTCTTGGCCGCCAGTTCGCGGATTGCCGCTTCGATTGCGCGCAGGTTCTTGGGCATGAACCAGTCCTGGGTCAGCCGCCGCATCTGCGCGTGGTGACGCCCGTCGAACGAGACCAGCGATTGCACCAGGTTTGGACTTTCGCTGCCCTGCTCACCGGTGATCCGCCGCGCCAACGCTTCGCCCCGGCGGTTGGTAAACACCGATGGCCGCGGAGCGTTGAGGAAGGTCTGGTTGTCCTTCGAAATCCGCATTGCGTCATCGTAGCGGGTGATCAGCCAGAACGGATCGTGCTGCAGTTCTTCGGGCACATCGGCCGGGCATTCGATCCGGACCACCGGCGTTTCCGGACGCAGCCGGTCAAACAGGTCGAGCGCCGCGGTCCAGCTGGCGTAAGAGTTGGGATCGATCACCGCGCGGGCGTCGGCGGGGGAGGCGATGGGGGCGGTCATTGGAATTCTCCCAGTCAGTCTCTTTTTCCAACCCCCGTTCGCATCGAGCGAAGTCGAGATGCCGCGCTCAGGTGTCTCGACTTCGCTCGACACGAACGGGAGGAGGGTGGCTGTTTAGTTCGCGGCCTGCGCCTTTTCGTAGGCTTCCTTGTACTCGTCGCGCAGCAGCCGCTTGTAGAGCTTGCCGGTCAACTCGCGCGGCAATTGTTCCCGGAAATCGATCTGGCGCGGCATCTTTACCCGGCTGAGCTGCGGGGCGAGGTAGGCCATCAGTTCTTCGGCCAGTTCGGGGCTTTCCTCGCCCATATCCATCGGCTGAACCACCGCGACCACGCGCTCGCCCATGTCGGGATCGGGCGCGCCTATCACCGCGGCATCGGCGACCTTGGGATGCGTGATCAGCAGGTTCTCGATCTCCTGCGGGTAGATGTTCACCCCGCCGCTGATGATCATGAAGCTCTTGCGGTCGGTCAGGAACAGATAACCGTCCTCGTCCTGGTAGCCGACATCGCCCAGGCTGGTCCAACCGTGCTTGTTCTT
The DNA here is from genome assembly GCA_018334165.1 of Sphingomonadales bacterium. Classification (GTDB taxonomy): domain Bacteria; phylum Pseudomonadota; class Alphaproteobacteria; order Sphingomonadales; family Sphingomonadaceae; genus Novosphingobium. The sequence goes on from JAGXTB010000151.1 coordinate 15,238, forward strand.
GGCGTCCTGGGTCTTTTGCGGATCGTTGTGGTATTCGAACGAGATCATGCCTTCGGTCGGTTCGAAGAAGATCTGGCCTTCGCTGCCGCGCGGCAGTTCATCGCCGTTCTCGTCGCAGACGCGGATGATCCCGGTCAGCGCGCGGCCCACGGTGCCGGGTTTGGTCAGCCATTCCTGGCTGGTCACGAAAGTAAAGCCGTTGCCCTCGGTCCCGGCGTAGTACTCATAGAGCACCGGGCCCCACCATTCGATCATCGCCTGCTTGACCGGCACCGGGCACGGCGCGGCGGCATGGATCGCGCATTTGAGGGTGGAGACATCGTACTTGCGGCGCACCGCTTCGGGCAGCTTGAGCATCCGCACGAAATGGGTCGGCACGAATTGCGCGTCGGTGATCTGGTACTTCTCGATCGCGGCCAGCGCGGCCTCGGGATCGAATTTCTCCATCACCACCACGGTGCCGCCCAGCTTCTGGATGGTCATCGACCAGCGCAGCGGCGCGGCGTGATAGAGCGGAGCGGGGGAGAGATAGGTCGCATCGGGCTTGATCCCGAAAGCCATCATGGTCAGGCCGACCAGCGCGTTGGCCTGATCGATCGCCGGGTCTTCGGGCAGCGGGATCTTGACCCCCTTGGGCCGCCCGGTGGTGCCGCTGGAATAGAGCATGTCGACCCCTGCGCGCTCGTCGGCGATGGGCGTGTCAGGCATCGCCGCCAGTGCGGCCTCGGCGTCTACGCCAAAGCGCAGTTGCGGGACCTGCGGTGCCAGCTTCGCGACTTCGTCCATCGTCGCGGCGAGGTAGGCGGAGGAGAACAGGATCTTCGCGCCGCTATCCTCAAGGATATAGGCAATCTCGGGCGGGGTCAGGCGGCTGGAAATGCCGACATAGTGCAGCCCTGCGCGCTGGAAGCCCCAGGTCAGGCAGAAGAACCACGGGTGGTTTTCCATGCACAGCGCCACGGTATCGCCAATCCCGATCCCGCGCGAACGCAGCAGCTGGGCGACCTGATTGGACCGCCGGTCAAGCTCGGCAAAAGTGATCGTTTCGCCGCTGCCGGCCATGATGATTGCAGGCCGGTCGGGCTGGGTCCTGGCGTGGACGCTGGGATGCATCGCTCTCTCCTTAGCCGACGTTGTTCGCCGGGTTTGGGAGAGGTTTAACCGTTCGATTAAATGACGCAAATGATTCGTGAGCGGCTAGGGCGGAATGGTTCACGCAGAGACGCGGAGAAGAAAGGGAGGCACAGAGACAAGGAGAGTGCTGTTTCACCCGAAGGACCTAAGAGCTTGGCTTTGGCGCCGAAGGCAGTTTACCTCTCGACGGTCTGGCGCTTTCGTCAGGTTGAAAAGCGACTTTGCCGCATGGGGCAACATCTTCGGTTCTTTGGTGCTTGGGGTGAAATTTCTACCGAACCTGCCTTCTCAAACTATCCAGATGCGAAAAGGGCGACGGTTGCCCGTCGCCCTCTTTCCAGCATCCTCTCCGCAACTGGACCCCGTCCGGGGTCTTCGCCCCGGTCCGGACGAAATGTCTTAGTCTTCGTCGCCGTCGCCGATCGCGGCGGCATTGGCCGGAGCGGCGGCCAGGGCCGGCATCGCGGCATTCTGCATGTAAGGCACCGGGTTCACCGCCAGGCCGCCGATCCGCACTTCATAGTGCAGGTGCGGACCGGTCGAGCGGCCGGTCGAACCGACATAGCCGATCAGGTCACCCTTGCGGACCTGCTGGCCAGCCGCGACATTGAGCCGCGAGAGGTGGCCATAGCGGGTCTGGATGTTGCCGCCGTGCTCAAGCGCAATGTAGAGCCCGTAGCTCGAAAACCAATCAGCCTTGCTGATCACGCCATCGGCAGTGGCATAGATCGGGGTGCCGGTCGGCATGGCCAGATCAACGCCCTTGTGCCCGCGGCGGCCGCCCAGCACCGGGTGCGTGCGCATCCCGAAACCGCTGGTCAGAGCCGCGTTAACAAGCGGGTTGCGCGAGGGGATCGAAACCTTGGCGGGGCGGAAAGTGGGGGCAGCGGAGATCGCAGCGGGAGCAGTGGCGGCGGGGGCAATCACCAGCTGTCCGTTGTCCATCGACTTCCAGCCGTTGAACAGATTGCGGAAATCGTCATCGCCCTGAACCGAGGGCTTGGCTGCCTGGGCAGCGCGCAGCGGCGCGGTTACGTCCGCGTTGGCAGCAGCGCTGTTGGCGAAAGCCGGGGTGGCGACCGAAAGGCTCGACAGCGCGGCAATCATGCCTGCAATGCCGCGAACCTTGGCAAAAATCGAAAAAGCGACCAAACTCAAACAACCTTGTTTTGCGACCCGGCCGGGACCGAGCAAACTTTGTAGTGCCAGACCGGTTCGCCCGGCACTTTCGTGTTTTAGGAGATGGTCGGTAAGCCCCCCACCGTCTCGTTGAGGGGGGCATGCCGGGGGGCAGGTTAACAATCAACCCCGGCATAGAAGGAGCGCGATAAACCGGCACTGAGACGCGCTGAGTCGTTGAACGGCGGCTTAACGGCCCCTCTGAAATGGCGCGTAACCAGCATTTTCCAGAGCTTTTCCGGGGATTCGCCGCGGGCCAAAGATTCGGCGATGAAATGCTTTGAGCCGAATCGGACATGGGCGATTTCGTCGTCAAGAATGCGACTCAGGATCTTTGCGCCGCGGTTGTCACCGTTTGCGCGAACCCGTTCGAGCGTGGTCGGCGTGACATCGAGCCCGCGTGCTTCGAGGACCATCGGCACCACCGCCAGCCGGGCCATGACATCGTGCGCCGTCTCTCGCGCGGCGTCCCACAGGCCGGAGTGCGCGGGCAGTGCGCCGTAATGGCTGCCGAGCGAATGCAGGTGCCGTTCCAGCAGCGCGAAATGCATCGCTTCGTCGGCGGCGACCTTGAGGAAATCGGAAGTGAACTGCCGCCCCATCTGCGCCCCGAACCGCCCGGCCATATCGAGCGCCAGGTCGATCGCGACAAATTCGATGTGGGCGAGCGCATGCCACAGTGCGATCCGCCCACGTTCGGAGCCGCCCTTGCCGCGCTTGGGCATCTGGCCCGGCGGCAGCAGTTCGGGCCTGACCGGTCGGCCCGGCTCGCCGGGCATGGCGACGTCAAAAGTGAAAGCGAGTTCGCCCTGCTGCCAGCCGCGCACCAGCGCGCGGGTCTGCATCACCTTGGCGCGCGGCTCGCTTTCCAGCAGCGCGGCGCGGATCGCTTGGGCGAGGGTAGTCACAACCCAGTTCCTTCCCATTTTTGGCCTCGGCCACAAATGGGGAGGTGGCTCGTCCACAGGACGAGACGGAGGGGTTTCTGGGCTGGAGTCCTTACCCCTCCGTCAGCCGCTTCGCGCCTGCCACCTCCCCATTTGCACTGCGTGAAAATGGGAAGGAACCTCTGGGCATTCATTCAAAGTTCTCGCGTAGCCGCCAGCACCTCTTCAGCGTGGCCCTTGACCTTCACCGGGCTCCAGACCCGGGCGATCGTGCCCTGCGCATCGACCAGCACGGTCGAGCGGATCATGCCCATGTAGGTTCGGCCGTAGTTCTGCTTTTCACCCCAGAACCCCAAGGCGTCCGAAAGCCCGCCTTCGGCCGCATCGCTGGCGAGCGGGGCGGTGAGATCATACTTGGCGATGAATTTGGTGTGGCGTGCGGGCGGGTCCTTGCTGATCCCCAGCAGCGCGGTTCCGGCCTTGGCGAAGGTGCCAGCCAGCGCGGAAAAGTCCTTGTTTTCGGTGGTGCAGCCGGGGGTATCGTCCTTGGGATAGAAGAACAGCACCAGCTTCTGCCCGGTGAAATCTGCCGGACTAACCGCGGTGCCGTCGGGTCTGGTCAGGGCAATTGGGGGCAGCTTGTCGCCCGCTTTGGCAAGAGCCATCAGTCAATCTCCAGTGTTTCGCCGAAAGTCATGTGCCAGCACTCCGCAACGGTGCGGCGGGCGGCAAGCAGATTCGCGGTCAGATCAGCCCAATCGCTGCATTGGCAGGCCTGCGCAAGCGCCCTGCGCGCTGCCGGGGGTGGTTCCTGGGCATCGGGGGCGAGCAGGCGTGAGGCGATCAGGAAGCGGGCCAGCACGCGGTTGGCCTCTTCTAGCGCGGGCGGGACAAGACCGGCCTTCACCAGCAAAGCCAGCGCCCCGCGCAGCGAAGGCTCCAGCCCCTTGCCGTGGCGCAATTGCAGGTAGTGGACCACGAATTCCAGATCGACCAGCCCGCCGCGCGCCAGCTTGATATCGAGCGGACCCTTGCTGGGCTTGTGCCGCGCCATCTCGCCGCGCATGTGCAGCACGTCCTCGCGCAGCTTGGCCGGATCGCGCGGCGCGGTCAGCACCGCATGGACGACCTTGTCCAGCGCATGGCGGCCGTCAGCGGGGCCATAAAGCACCCGCGCGCGGGTGAGCGCCATGTGCTCCCAGGTCCAGGCCGCTTCGCGCTGGTAGCGTTCGAAACTGTCGAGATTGACTGCCAATGGCCCCTGCGCGCCCGACGGCCGCAGCCGGGTATCGACCTCGTAGAGCGCACCCTCGGCGGTCGGCACCGACAGTGCGGCGACAACCCGCTGGCCAAGGCGATTGAAATAGAGTGTCGCCCCCAGCGGCCGCGCCCCGTCGCTTTCGGCCGCATGGTCGCCGGTGAACAGGAACACCAGATCAAGGTCGCTGGCATGGGTCAGCGCCCCGCCGCCGAGGCGCCCCAGCCCCAGGACCAGCAGGTCGCCGCCCGGAACCTCGCCGTGGACCCGCTCGAACTCGGCCAGGGTGGCATCGACCAGCACCGTCAAGGCGGCTTCGGCCACCCGGCTGAGCGCGGGCGCAAGCTCCATCGGATCGCGCGATCCGGTCAGCAATTGCACGCCGAGAGCGAACCGCTTTTCGCCCACGCGTCGGCGTACACGATCGAGCAAGGCTTCGTAATCATCGTCCTCCTCGCCGCGTGCGAGGTCCGCGGCCAGTTCTGCGACAGTGCCTGGCAGGTCGAAGGCGCTGGCGTCGATCAGCGGGTCAAGCAGGTCGGCGCGGCGGGCCAAAGCATCGGCCAGCGGCGGGGCCAGGCTGAGGATCCGGGCGAGCAGGCCGATCAGCGCCGGACGCGCTTCGAGCAGGCGGAACAGGTTGACCGCGCTGGGCAGGTTGGTGAGCAATTGCTCCCACCTGAGCAAAGCACGCTCAGGCTCGGGCGCGCGGGCGAAAGCTTCGAGCAATGGCCCTTGGACAGCATCCCAGGCCGCACGCGCGGCCTCGCTGCGCAGTGCGCGGACCTTGCCCTGGCGCCAACCGCTGATCCGCGCGGCCAGCATTTCGGGATCGGCAAAGCCCAGCCGATCGAGCTCAGCGGCGAGCGCATCGCCCTGCGGCGCGGCGACCGATGTGCTGGCGCCTTCGGCCATGTGCTGGGCCAGCAAGGCGTCATACCGCTGGCCAACCCGCTCGCTGATCTCGCTGAGCTCGGCCAGCAGCGCCGTCCCATCGGGGAGGCCATCGAGCCGCGCGACATTGTCGAGTGCTTCGGCGCTTTCGGGCAACTTGTGGGTCTGCTGATCGGCGACCATCTGCAAGCGGTGCTCGATCTGGCGGAGCCGGTCATAGCTTTCGCCCAGCACCCGCGCGTCTTGCATGTCGATCAGCCCGGCACCGGCCAAGGCATCGAGGCTGGCCCGCGTGCCGCGCAGGCGCAATTCAGGGTGCCGTCCGCCGTGGATCAGCTGGTGGGTCTGGGCATAGAATTCGACTTCGCGAATCCCGCCGCGCCCTTTCTTGAGGTCGAAGCCGGGGCCAGGGAAGGGCGGGCCGGAATAGCTGGCGCGGATTTGCTGGGTCAGCCTTCCGATCTCGGCAATCGCCCCGAAATCGAGGCTCTTGCGCCAGACAAATGGCCGGATCGTAGCCAAAAAGGCCTCGCCCGCCGCCACATCGCCGCTGCACGCCCGGGCACGGATAAAGGCGGCGCGCTCCCAGGCCAGCGCCGAGCTTTCGTAGTGGCTCAGCGCGCCGCCGATCGGGATCGCGAGCGGGCTGACTTCGCTGGCGGGGCGCAGACGCAGGTCAACCCGGAAGACATAGCCTTCGTGATCGACGTGGCTCATCAGCTGCATCAGCGTGCGCGCCACCCGCTGTGCCGCTTCGCCCGGTTCATCACGCTCGCGGCGGGGCAGCAGTGCGGGATCGTAGAGCAGGATCGGGTCGATGTCCGAGCTGTAGTTGAGCTCCTGCGCGCCGTGCTTGCCCAGCGCCAGCGCAAGGAACCCGGCTGGCTCGGCGTGGCTGACCCGCGCCTGGATCGCGGCGGTAATCGCAGTATCGAGCGAACGGTCGGCAAAGGCAGAAAGCTCGCCAGTGACACGCAGCAAGGGGAAAGCTCCGGCCAGATCGCCAATCGCCAGGGCCAGTGCCAGCGCGCGCTTTTCGCGGCGCAGCGCCGATCCCACGTCCGGCGCGTCGGTTCCCGCCGCTTTCGCCCAGGCCAGCGCGCCTTCGCC